>JAUHXZ010000017.1 GCA_030426725.1 Actinomycetes bacterium | reverse complement strand
GGCCGGCTCTCCTGCCCCCCTACCGGGTTCCGGCCTGCTGGCGCGCGCGTGCCGGCGAGAGCGCATTCTCCGGACTCATCGGTGCGGGGGGTGAGCCCCGCCTGCGTGTGATCGCCTTGTCGATCTCGATCACGATCGGTGCGGCGGCGGCGAGCGCCGCGCACGTCAGCCACTGCGCGAGGGTGAGCGACGTGGTGACCAGCGCATCCTGGAGGAAGCCCACCTCGGTGACCAGGACGGTCAGAACGACAGGGATCGCGGCGAGCTTGAGAGCGCGTTCGAGCGGCGCCGCGAACCCCGACTCCGCGATGCGTCGCAACGAGATCCCGCTGAGAACGGTGGCGAACGACACCACCACGGCCGTCATGGTCATCGACACGCTGGGCGAGTCCGGACTTGGCGTGTCAGGGCCGGCAACGAGCGGAACGAGCGCGACGCCGAACACGACGAGGCCGTACAGCACCCAGCGCACGACCGATCGACCGTTGGCGATGCCGACGGCGGGGTCCCGTGGCGGGCGGGTCATGATGTCGTCGCTCACCTCGTCGTAGATGATGATGAACACCGGCACCGACGCGATGAAGAAGTTGAGGAACAGCACCATCAGGGCGGACATCGCGACGCCCTCGTTGATGCCGAACACGCTGGCGACGAGGAACAACGTGGCCAGGGCGATGAGCTGGGACATCTGGTAGTTGATGTAGCCGAGGATCTTCTCGTAGATGGCGCGGCCCAGACGGATGGCATGGACCAGCGTGCCGAAGTTGTCGTCGGTCAGGATCATCTTGCCCGCCTGCTTCGTGACCTCGCTGCCGGACCCCATCGCGACGCCGATGTCGGCCTGCTTGAGGGCTGCGGCGTCGTTGACCGCGTCACCCGTCATGGCGACGATCTGGCCCTGCGACTGCATGAGACGCACGAGTCGCAACTTGTCCTCGGGAGCAACGCGGCCGAAGACGTGCAGGCCGTCGAGCCGCGCCAACACCTCTTGGTCGCTGAGCGAGCGGAACTCGGCACCGCTGATGGCGCCCTTCCCGAGGCCGAGCTCGGAGCCGATGGCCGCTGCGGTGACGGCGTGGTCCCCGGTGATCATCCGGACGTCGATGCCCGCGGCATGGGCCGTGGTGACGGCCTCCTTGGCGGAGGGACGCAGCGGATCGATGATCCCGACGAGGGAGATGAAGTCGAGGTCCGTGACGGCCGCCATCGGGTCGGCCAGGACTGAATCGCGCTCCTCAGGGCGGATGTCACGCATCGCGAAGGCCAGAATGCGCAGTCCGTTGGCGCCCATCTCCTCGTTGGCGGCGTTGACCTTCTCGGCGGCGTCCGAGAGCGGCACCGAGCGGCCGTCGTCCAGGCGGACGGTGGAGGTGCGTCCCATGATCACGTCGGGGGCCCCCTTGACCAGCAGGATGGTTCGGGACGCCCCGTCCACGACGGCGTCGTGCACGGTGGCCATGAACTTGTAGTCCGAATCGAAGGGGACCTCGGCGATGCGCGGGTAGGCGCGTCTGGTCTGCTCAGCGTCGACGCCGACCTTGGCCGCCAGCACCACCAGCGCCGCCTCGGTAGGGTCTCCCACCACGTCGCCGGCATCGGAGACGGTCGCGTCGCTGGCCAGCGCCAGGCCCAGGCTGAGCCGGGTGAAGTCCGGAGGCGTCTCGCCTGCGACCTGGAGGATGTCGCCGGACTTGCGGTAGCCCTCCCCGGTGATCTTGTACCAGTTGCCGAGGTAGAAGAGGGTCGACGCCATCATCTCGTTGAGCGTCAGCGTGCCCGTCTTGTCGGTGTTGATCGCGGAGGTCGACCCCAGGGTCTCGACGTCCGGCAGGCTCTTGACCACCGCCTTGGCCTCAGCCAGCTGCGTCGCGCCGAACGAGAGCATCGCCTGCACGAAGGTCGGCAGTCCGGTCGGGATGGCAGACAGAGCCATCGCGACGCCGAGCAGCAGGACGTCGGCCGGGTCCTGACCGCGCCCGAGGCCGACCAGGACGATGACCGCGACCGCGCCCCAGGCCAGCACGCCGATCACGCGGGTCAGGGAGTTCAGTTCCTTCTGCAGCGGCGACTTCGGCACCTTCACCGACGTCAGCATGTCGGCGATCCGGCCCATCTCGGTGTCCATGCCGGTGGCGGTCACCACCACGGATCCGGTGCCGCGGGTGACCGACGTGTTCTGGAACAGCATGTTCGCGCGGTCACCCAGCGCGACCTCAGGACCAGCGAGCGTCGCGGCCGACTTGCCGATCGGCGCGCTCTCCCCGGTGAGCGCGGCCTCCTGGCACTCGAGCGTCGCCGCCTGGATGATCCTCCCGTCCGCCGGAGCGATGTCACCGGACTCCACCTGGAGCAGGTCTCCTGGGACGATGTCACTGGCGTCGACCAGCTGCAGGGTGCCGCCGCGCACGACGCGGGCCTTCGGGATCTGCATCTTGGCCAACGCGTCGACGCTGGCCCTTGCATTGAGCTCCTGCCGGGTGCCGAGCACCAGGTTGAGCAGGATGAGCGCCGCGACGAGCACCGCCGTGGAGACCTGCGCGATGATCAGGCTCACGACGGCGACGGCCACCAGCATGAGGTTCATCGGGTCGGCCAGCTGCTTCAGCGCGACGGCCAGGGTAGACGGCGGGGGCTCCGAGCTGAGCTGGTTGGGCCCGTGCTCGGCGAGACGCCGGGCCGCCTCCTCCTGAGTGAGTCCCACGGTGCTGTCGGTTTCCAGGCCCGCCATCACGTCTGGGGCGTCGGTCAGCCAGGGTTCGCCCGGCCCCGATCCGTGCGCTGGCGAAACCGGTGTTGTGCTCATGCCTTGATCTTCGTACGTGAGGCGGGTCGAAGTGGGCGAATGGACGGACGCAGATCGGCGGAACTGCGAAAGGGTGGTTCAGGGCCGTTGCGTACACAACGTTTCTACACTTGGAGTAGGAGCCTTCTTCGGACCCCTGTATTCGCTTGAGGAGGCGAGTGTCATGAAGGCCGAGTTGTTCCGGATGCGCATCGATGCGCTCTGGCTGGCAGTGGCGATCTCGGCGACGGCGTCGATCCTGCTGTACGTGTTCACCCCCGGGGCCGCGGCGGAGCTGGCGGCCGGGCAGATGGAGGGCGAGGAGCTCACCGCCACGACGGGTTGGCTGTTCGCCGCCGTCGTGATCTTCCCGCTCGCAATGATGGTTCTCACTCCGTTCCTTCGCGCGAGGGCTATCCGGTCGGTCAACCTTGTGGCCGGCGTCGTCTACGGAATCGCGGTCGCGTTCATGGTCGGCATGCATCTGATCGCGGGCGTGTTCAACGCTCACGTGCTGATGGGCGTCGTCGGGGTGGTGTTCGTCCTGGCGATCGTGGCCATGTGCGCGAATGAGTTCCACCAGGTCACGCTGCATGAACGGGAGAAGGTCCGCCTCGCCCGTTGAACCGTGGGCTCAGATGAGCCGCGGGAACGTTACGTACGTCGCGGCCGGCGATGACGCCTGCCGCGCGGCGAAAGGTTGGTCCCATCAAGGAAGGAGTTGACCAACCATGTCTGACAGGCACATGCACAGCATCCACGTGGATGCTCCGGTCCAGGCGACCTTCGGGTACATCCAGGATCCGGCACACTTCGTGGCGTGCATGCCAGCCACCAACCAGGCGGTTCTGGAGGACGTGAGGAGGAACCCGGAGGGGGCCCTTGAAGGGTTCGACGTCAGGTTCCGGGCCGCCGGCCCGGTCCACATGACCGCCAAATTCACCCGTAGGGACTATGTCCCCAATAAGCGGCTTCACCTGCACTCGTCGATGGGCGTCGACTTCCGGATCGATGTCGAGCCTGAGGCGGGCGTTGCGCCCGAACCCGAGGGCACGAAGCTGACGTTCAGCTGGGACGGCACCGGGATGATGAAGGTCATCGACAAGGCCTTCTTCCACGATGAGGCCTACGTCGAAGAGACGCTGTCGACGTGGAAGAAGGAGATCGAAGCCCAGTCGTGAGGCTCGAGGACTCGGCCCGGTTCGTCACGACCGGCGCCGGGAGAATCGAGTACGCCGAAGCCGGTGAGGGGCCGACGCTGCTCAGCCTGCACCCCGCATTCGGGGGATGGGACAGCGGCCTGGGGATGGCCGCAGCCTTCTGGAAGGGGGGATTCCGCGTTCTCGCCCCCTCGCGACCCGGTTACCTCGGCACTCCGGCTGAGGTAGGTACGTCGCCGGCGGCACAGGCGGACGGGCTCGCGGCGCTGCTGGATGCGCTGGGCATCGAAAGGTGCGCCGTCTTCGGACACTGCGCCGGAGGGCTCGTGGGCTACGTCCTGGCTGCCAGGCACCCCGACCGAGTCCAGTGCCTCGTCGCCGTGTCGACGCCCACGGACCCCGACGTCGGGGTGGGCTCGACGTTGCTCCGGGTGGCGCTGACCCGACCGGTCGTCTCGCGCATGATGTCACGCGACCGGAAGCTGCTGGCCGAGGGGGGCGTCGCGGCCGCGCGACGCATGATCGGTGATGACAGCACCCTTCCCAAGGAGACCGTCTCCGTACTCGCGGAGCGGGTGATGGCCGACCCGGACCGGGCGGCCTTCGTCACCGAGGTGTGGGCGACACGCACCAGGCGCAGCAGCGAGCGGATCGCCGGCGCACGGATCGACGCTCTGCAGGTCGATGACGTCCTCGCCTCACCGCCGCTGGCTTCCATCACGTGTCCGACGCTCGTCGTCCACGGGGGCGCCGAGCTCCTCGCCCTGCGGCATGCGGAGCGGGCCGCGCACACCATCCCCGACGCCGAGTCGCGCGTAATCCCCGACGGGTGTCATCACGGACTGTGGGTCAACGACGACGCAGCGGAGCAGCAGGCGTATGTCCGGAGGTGGCTGGTCTCCCACATCTCGCCCTGATCGAGCCCGATGCGGTTCGGCCCGGCCCTGATCGCCTACGGACATCGGAGGAACCTGCGTGCGCCGTGCCACTAGGGTTCCCTTTGTCAGGATGCGGACGAGAGGTGGCGCTGATGGCCGAGATCGACGAACTCCGGGCGAGGATCGCGGAACTGGAGGGTGAGAACGCAGCCCTCCGGGAATCCGCGGATGCCAGTCCCGTCAGGTCCGGACGGGCGCGCACTGCCGTTGCCGTCATCCTGATCATCCTCGGACTCTTGTTGGCACCGGTTGCCGCCATCGGCACGTGGGCCCGACTCGAACTGGTCGACACCGAACGGTTCGTTTCGACGTTCGCCCCGCTGGCCGATGATCCGGCGGTTCAGGCCTTCGTAGCGGACGAGGTGACCACCGCGATCGACGAGAACGTCGACATCGAGGGCATGGTCGCCGACGTGATCGGTGGGATCGCGGAGCTCGGGCTTCCGCCCCGCGCCACGGCTGCCCTCGGGTTGCTCGAAGTCCCCGCCGCGCAGGGAATCCGGTCCCTCATCGGCAACACCGTTGACGACCTCGTCGCATCTCCCGCCTTCTCGAACGTGTGGGAGCAGTCATTGCGGCTCACACACGAGCGCGCACTGGCCGTCATCCAGGGCGACCCGGAGGCCATCCTGACGATCGACGAGGACGGGACCCTGTCGGTCAGGCTGGATCCGATCGCGGCCGCTGTGAAGGCCGAACTATCCGACAGGGGCGTCGGGTTCGCCGATGCCATCCCGTCTGTGGAACGTCAGATCCCGATCGCGCAGGCCAGTTCCCTCGTGCTCGTCAGGACGCTCTACAACGTCGCGGTCGCCGTCGGCTTCTGGCTGCCCTGGGCCGTGCTGGGCCTGCTCGTGGCCGGCGTGGCGCTCACCAGAAGCCGCCTCAATGCCTTGGCCTGGACAGCGGCCGGATTCGCCGCGGTATTCGCCCTCCTCGCCTCCGGGATCGGGGTCGGAAGTGGCTTCTTCGTCGCGGCCGTGAGCCCCTCCGTCATGCCCGCCGCGGCCGCAGATGCCCTCTTCACCCAGTTGACCGCCCTCATGCTGTCGGCCATCGTCGCGCTCGCTGTTCTCGGGGCGCTCGCAGCCGTCGGCGCATGGCTCGCCGGTTCCAGCAGGCCGGCGACCCTCGTGCGCGAGTCCGCCGGTGTCGGCTTCGCCGCGCTGCGGTCCGCCGGGGACCGGCACGGGGTGGGAACAGGCCGGTTCGGCGCACTGGTGGACCGCTGGCGCACCACCATCCTGGTGGCGGCAGCAGTCATCGGCGGGCTGATCATCTTCACCAACCGCCCCCCGACGGTGGGTGGAGTCGCGTCCGTGGTGGCCGGTGTCGCGGTCGTATTCCTGCTGGTCGAACTGCTGCGACGACCGCAGGGATCAGGCGCTGATGGCGAAGAACATCGGGCTGAAGTACGGGATCAGCCAAATGAGCCAGACGAAGATGCTGAACCTGTGGAAGTTCCTCAGGGCTGACTCGTCACCCCGGAGGAGCACGACCAGAGCCCACACCGCGTGGATCACCATCAGGATGATGGCCGCGAGACCTGACACCCCGTGAACGTCGAGGGTCATTCCTCCGGCGAAGTCGAACATCAGGCCGGTGCCGATGCTGTCGCAGACGAGGCCCAGTGTGAAGAAGACGAGGTTCCACCACCGGAGGCGCCCGACGATCCGCTCACCCCACACGCCGACGGAATAGAAGATGAGGGCCGCGGTGATGAACACGCTGGCGAGGGGATTCACAGGGGGACTCCTCTTGACTGGACTCCCGCAGCCTAACCAGTGACGCGTCGGGCCCGGTCGGCGCCCCTGCGCAAAGGGGAGACTGCGCGGGTGTCGAGGTTCGGGGGTTGGCGTGCCAACGGGCGAACTAGACTGACACTGCGGGCCGCCCACCGGGGCAACCGCCCTCCAAGGCGACGTCGGACGGTTTCGCGCAGATCTCGCGAGGGGGCGATGGTCATGATTCTCATGTGTGGCGGGACCGGCGATCTGGGCGGCCGGATCCTCAGGCTGCTGATCGAGGACGGGCAGGATGTACGGGCCCTGGTCCGGCCGCAGACCGATGCTTCGGGGCTTCCGAAGGGCATCGAGGTGGCGCGGGGGGACCTGCGTGACCGGTCCAGCCTCGATGCCGCGCTGGTCGACGTCGACACGGTCGTGACCACCGCGAACGCCGTCTCCCGGTCGATGACGGGGGAGAAGGGCCTGACCATCGCAGCGGTCGACGGTGAGGGCAACCAGAACCTGATCCGTGCTGCGGACCAGGCCAGGGTGCGTCGCTTCGTTCTCATGTCGGCGGCGGGGATGGGCCGCGACATGGCTCGGCTGGCGCCGCTGATGGCTGCCAAGCAGGAGGCGGAAAAGGCACTGTGGCGGACGTCCATGAGGGTCGTCGTGGTGCGACCCGACATGTTCCAGGAGGCGTGGCTCGGCCCGGAGGCCGGGTTCGACCTGGCGAACAGGAAGGCCACGGTGCGAGGGCGCGGAACGCAGCCGCACCGCTTCGTCGCGATGGATGACGTCGCCCGGCTCACCGCGAACCTGGCGGTCAGGAGCGACCCGCCGGGGGTGATGGAGTTCGGCGGCCCGGAGGCACTTTCCGTGATGGATGTGGTCGCAGCCTACGAGGCGGCCGCCGGCACGGAGTTGAAGGTGAGCCACGTCCCCCGGACGGTCCTGCGTGTTCTCGACGCCGTGTTCAAGAGGACCAACCCGAGCATGGCGACCGGTGTGGGCCTGTCGTTGTTCTTCGACACCCATGCGGGTACCTGGGATGATCGGCCTCTTCGCGAGGTCGGCGTTGAGCCCCGCCCAGCCACGGCCTTCATCGAAGCAGTCGTCAGAGCATCGCTCTGACGACAGGATCCTGCATCGGGTCCGCGAGCTGCGTGAACGCCGTCGCACAGGAACCAAACCCCCGGCGGCACAACGGCCCTAGAATCGAGGTGGAGCGGCAAGGGGGCAACAAATGCTTCACCTTCGGCCCGGCCTGTGGGCCATCGAATCGTCGACGTCATGCAACTCGTATCTCATCGAGGATGGTGAGCGGCTCTTCCTGGTGGATCCCGGCGCCAAGTTCAGACTCAACAATCTGGCGCTGGCTGTCCGTGACACCGGGCACTCGCCCTACGACGTGACGGCAACCTCCTCACGCACCACGACTGGGATCACACCAGGTCCGCCGCCGAGTGGCAACGCCGGACGGGGGCGAGGGCGTGGTTGGGCGCTGATGATGCGGAGGTGCTCCGCACCCGCACGGTTCCGGGTCCACGCATGCGCCGGTTCTTCGTCACGATCTTCCAGCTTCCGCACCTGCCGGACCGGGTCACGGAGTTGCGCGGTGAGGTCGCAATCACGCCCTCTCTGCGGGCGGTGCCGAGCCCGGGACACACACCCGGCCACTACGCGTATGTGTGGCGCGATGTCGCATTCATCGGTGACGCAGCGGACACGGGACCCGATGGCGAACTCGTTGCCTTCGATGCGTCGATGATGACCGACCTGCACCAGGGCGATGCGACACGCGAGATGCTGTCGGCCCTGCCGGTCAACATGTTCTGCCCAGGCCACACACCGCCCCGAGAGCGCCACGTGGCATCGACGTGAGCGAATGCCCGTGATGTCTGATCGCCGAAAAAGGACGAGGCCCCCGACGGACGGATCCGTCGGGGGCCTCGCTCAGTCCCGCGGGTCAGACCGCGGGGCCAGTGTCAGAGCGCCCGAATGTTGGTCGCCTGCAGGCCCTTGGGCCCACGCTCAGTCTCGAATTCCACCTTCTGGTTCTCGAACAGGTCGCGTCGACCCGATCCGGTGATCGCGCTGAAGTGCGCGAAGACATCCGCAGTGCCGTCATCGGGAGCGATGAAGCCGTAGCCCTTGTCGGAGTTGAACCATTTCACGGTGCCAGTGGCCATGCCGTCTTTCCTTCGTACATCCGGACCACAGGGTGTGGTCCTTGGGACCGATCCTAGGTCATTGAGGGAAACACCGGCAGCGGTCGGCGTGTCCCGACCACTAATATCGCCTTCATGCGCCTCACTCGGTGGCTGGGACATCCCACTCGGGTAGTGCCCGCGGCCTACCTCATGGCCATCGCAGTGGGCACCACCCTCCTGATGCTGCCCGCTGCCACGGCGGAGGGGAGCGATACCACGCTGCTGCAGGCCTCCTTCACCGCAGTGTCGGCGATCTGCATCACGGGGCTGACCGTTGTGGACACCGCCGTCCACTGGAGTCCGGTCGGGCAGTTCATCATCCTTGGCCTGATTCAGGTCGGTGGCTTCGGAATCGTCACCCTGGCCAGCTTCCTGACCCTGATGGCCACCGGTCGGCTCTCACTGCAGAGCACGGCCGTGGCCCGGCTGGAGCTGCGCGGATCCGGCATCGGGAGTGTGCTGCGCGTGCCGACGATGATCGCCAAGCTCATGCTCGCCGTGGAGGCGGTTGTAGCCCTCATCCTCACCTTCGCCTTCCGTCCGTACACCGACGGGTGGTCGTCAGCGGTCTGGCATGGCGTATTCCATTCCGTCTCGGCGTTCAACAACGCGGGTTTCGCCCTCTTCAGCGACAGCCTCATGGGCTTCGCCGGAGATCCGGCCGTCATCCTGCCCATCTGTGCGGCGGTGGTCCTCGGGGGGCTCGGCTTCCCCCTCGTGATGGAGTTCGGGCGGCGCTTCCGCCGGCGCATCCGCCACCAGGCGCGGCCGGCGTGGTCGGTGCACGCCCGCCTGACCATCGTCGGCACCGTGGTGCTCCTGGTGGTGGGGGCACTGGTCTTCGCCATCGCGGAGTGGAACAACCCCCAGACGTTGGCCCCCATGTCGGCGGGGGAGCGTGCCCTGACCATCCTCGGCGGCAGCATCTTCCCGAGGACGGCGGGCTTCAACGCCATCGACTACGGCATGGCCAGCGAGTCCACGATCGGGCTCTACTACGTGCTCATGTTCATCGGCGGCGGCTCCGTCGGCACCGCGGGGGGCGTCAAGGTCGGCACCGTCGGGATCATCTTCGCCGCCGTCATCGCCGAACTGCGCGCCGAGACGCAGGTGGTGGTCGGCCGCCGGGCGCTGCCGCGCAACGTGATCCGGGGCGCCCTTACCGTTGTGGTGCTGGGCGGGTTGGCCGTTGTGGCCGGAACCTTCTTCATCGTGGCCGACGACCGGTTCTCCCTGCAGGAGACGCTGTTCGAGGCCGTGTCGGCCTTCGGTACCGTCGGCCTCAGCACGGGCATCACGCCGCAGCTGAGGCCCGAGTCACTCGTCGTTCTCATGCTGCTGATGTATCTCGGCCGCGTCGGTACGGTGTCGGTGGCCTCGGCCCTGGCGATGCGGGCGCGGCACCGTCGCTACGTGCTACCGGAGGAGCAGCCAATTGTTGGGTAGCGGAAAGGGGCATCGCATGAGCGGTGAGACCGTGCTCGTCGTCGGGCTGGGACTCTTCGGATCGGCGACTGTTCGGGCATTGGTCGACATGGATATCCCGGTGATCGCGGTGTCGGAGGACCGCGCGCTGGTCGAACGCTACGTCGACGAGTTCCCCCACGTCGTCAACATGGATCCCGCTGACAGGGAGGCGCTCGAGCAGATCGGCATCGATCAGATCAGCAAGGCCGTCGTGGCATTGAGCAAGGTGGAACTGTCGATCATGACGGTCCTGGCGCTCTCCGAGCTGGGGGTGCAGGAGATCTGGGCCCGCGCCGCCACGCGCGAACACGGCGCCATCCTCGACAGGATCGGCGCCCACCATGTCGTGTACTCCGAGGCCTCGACGGGGCGTCGCGTCGCTCACGCGGTGTCGGGCTACATGATCGACTACTTCGAGTTCGAGGACGGCTTCGCGATCGCGCGCACCAGGGCACCACGTTCGATGTGGCACAAGAACCTTCGCGACCTCATGGTGCGCACCAAGAACCAGATCACCGTGGTCGGCGTGAAGCGCCCCGGCCAGGACTTCATCTACGCCGTCCCCGAGACCTACATCGAGGCCGGCGATGAGATGATCGTGTCGGGGCAGGTCGAGCACGTCGACAAGTTCTGCCGGCTCAACTGAGCCCCCGGCAGCCGAAGGGCAGGGTCAGCGTCCCTCCGAGAGGCGCGCCTCGGCCGTGGCGTCGGCGATCCGGATCGAGGAGGTCGGATCCGTGATGCCGGGATCGGCCGGACCACTCTTCGGCTTGCGGCCACCGGATGCCGTCCAGCGCGACAGCCAGCGCGCGAACCACGACAGCGAGAGGTTGATCGCGAGGTAGATGACCAGCGTGACGATGAACAGCGAGAACAGGTAGCGGTTGCCGAAGAAACTGCTGAGGTTGTTCATGTTGCTGCGGATGATCTCGTTGTAGCCCACGATGTAGCCGAGCGACGTGTCCTTGAGGAGCACGACCAGCTGCGCCACGATGATAGGAAGCATCTGGCGGAAGGCCTGGGGGAACTCCACCAGGATCTTCGACTGGAACTCGCGCATGCCGAGGCTGAGCGCCGCCTCACGCTGCCCGCGCGGCAGTGCGGCGAGCCCGGCGCGCAGCGCCTCACCGATGAGAGTGCCGTTGTAGATGATCAGCGCGATCACAACGGCCCAGAAGGCCCCCGTGGAGGCGACCAGCAGGATGAACAGCATCATCAGCAGGACCGGCATCCCGCGGAAGAACTCGATCACCCAGGCCGTGGGAATACGAACCCACGCCAGCTTGGCGCTGCGCATCAGGGAGAACGCCACGCCCAGAGCGACCGCACCGACGGCGGCGACAGCCGCGGCGCGGAGCGTGGCGAGGACGGCCTCCCCGATGAAGCTCCACACCTCCGGATCCGCGAAGATGTCCCAGCGACTTTGGTCGAACATGCCAGGCAGTGTGATGCCACCCGACTCGCGTGGAGCCGCCAGCGTGAGGATGACCCACAGCAGCCCCGCCCCGATCACGAGGACCGACACCACCGAGCCGATGCGCGAGGCGCGCCGGGCCCTGGGGCCGGGTGCGTCGAAGAGGACCTGAGTCGCGCTCATCGCGCCACCACCCATCGCTTCTCGAGGCGGCCCGCGATGAATCCGAGCGGAACCGTGACAACCAGATACAGGGCCGCCGTGACCAGCAGGATCGGAATGACGATGTTGCCGTTGGCATTGGCCAGCGCACGCGTGGTGGCGAACAACTCGACCACGAAGAACCCGCCCGCGACCGAACTGTTCTTGGTCAACGCGATGAACACGTTGATCAGTGGGGGGATCGTCATGCGGAAAGCCTGCGGCAGCACGACGAGCCATACCGTCTGCCCGAATCCGAGACCGACGCTGCGAGCCGCTTCCGCCTGACCCACCGGCACGCCGTTGATGCCGGAGCGCAGGGCCTCCGCGACGAAGGGGGAGGTGTAGTAAGTGAGCGCGATGAACGCCAGCAGAATGTAGGGGGCGCGAACGCCGAGCATCGGCAGGACGAAAGCTGTGAAGAAGAACACCAGCGTCAGGGGCGTGTTGCGCGCGATCTCCGTCCAGGCGGCGGCGAAGGCTCTGAGGACCGGCACGGGAGAGATGCGCAGGGCAGCGATGACGGTGCCCAGCACCAGGGCAAGGAGACCCGAGACGACGAGCAACAGCAGCGTGACCCGGAATCCCGCCAGGAACGCCGGCATGAGCGACCACAACTGTGCCATGGGCTCCTCTTTCGACTAGTGGGGTTTGCCTGGTGTGGCCGGGGCTGGCCCGGCCACACCAGGCGGGCGATCAGTAGCGGTCCGGCGTCGGGGGCTCGACGTACGGCAGGACCGTGCCGGCCGTCTCGTTCCACGCGGCCTCGTAGCTGCCGTCGGCGTAGCTCTCCTCGAGCACGTCGTTGATCCACATGCGGAAGTCGGTGTCGTCGAGCGCGACGCCGATGCCGTAGGGCTCGTCGGTGAACGGTTCACCGACAACCTTGAACTCGCCCTCGTTCTGCGCGGCGAGACCCGCGAGGATCACGTTGTCGGTGGACACCGCGACGACGGATCCGTTGCGCAGCGGCTCCAGGCAGTTCGAGTAGGTGTCGGTGAGTACCGGCTCGGCGCCGATCTCCTCGAGCATGGCGGCGGGCGTGGAGCCCGTCACCGAGCACACGGGCTCGCCGACGAGGTCGTCCTCGCTCATGATGTCCTCGTTGTCTGCGAGGACCAGGATCGACTGGCCGGCCATGTAGTACGGACCCGCGAACGACACGACCTCCTTGCGCTCGTCGTTGATCGTGTAGGTCGCCACGACGAGGTCGACCTGGCCATTCTCGATGAAGGGCTCACGGTTGGCCGATACGGTCTCGACCCACTCGATGTCCTCCTCCGCGATGCCGAGCTTCGAGGCGATGATCTTGCCGATCTCGACGTCGAAACCCTCCGGAACGCCCGAGGGGCCGATGAGGCCGAACAGCGGCTGGTCGAACTTGGTGCCGATCGTGATGGCGCCGGCTTCGCTGAGCTCGGCCATCGTGGTGCCGTTCTCGAACATCATCTCCTCGGCGCTCGGCGCCGCGGTGCCCTCCATCGGCTCATCATCGCCACCACCGGCGCAGCCGCCGAGCAGGAGCGCACCCGCCGCCGCCAGGGCGACCAGTGGAGTCCTCATTCGCTTCATGTCTGGATCCTTTCGTTGGTTCCTTGTCCTGCGCTGCCCGGAATCGAGCGACAGTCCCGTGTCCGCCGGCCGGCGGGTGTGTCAGTGCTCCAGAATCTTGGACAGGAAGTCCTTCGCCCTGTCGCTCTGGGGATTGGTGAAGAACTCCTCCGGGGTGGCCTCCTCGACGATGGCCCCGTCGGCCATGAAGAGGACACGATCGGCGGCCTTGCGGGCGAAGCCCATCTCGTGCGTGACCACTATCATCGTCATCCCGTCGGCGGCGAGCCCGACCATGACGTCGAGTACCTCGTTGATCATCTCGGGGTCGAGAGCACTGGTCGGTTCGTCCATGAGGATCAGCTTCGGATCCATCGCCAGGGAACGCGCGATGGCCACGCGCTGCTGCTGGCCGCCCGAGAGCTGGCTCGGCATCTTCTTGGCCTGATCGGCGACCCCCACGCGCGTCAGCAGCCGCATCGCCTTCTCCTCGGCGTCCTTCTTCTTCTCGCCGCGCACCTTGATGGGACCGAGGGTCACGTTCTCGAGCACGGTCTTGTGCGCGAAGAGGTTGAACTGCTGGAACACCATCCCGACGTCCGCACGGAGCCGGGCGAGATCCTTGCCTTCCTCGGGAAGCGGGTTGCCGTCGATGGTGATCGTGCCGGAGTCGATGGTCTCCAGCCGGTTGACTGCGCGACAGAGCGTCGACTTGCCGGATCCGGACGGACCGATGACCACAACCACCTCGCCCCGCTTGACGACCGTGTTGATGTCACGAAGGACGTGCAGATCGCCGAAGTGCTTGTCGACGTGGTCGACCACGATCAGCGGGGCGCCGAGGGCCGTGTCGGGGCCCGAGGTTCCGGACGCTGGTGCAGCAGGTGTTGCCATGCGCCAAACCATATTGCGCCTTGGCCCCAGGCGGCAGTGGGGGCCGGACAATTCACCGGTTTGTAACGCGATCCGTGAACCTGTAACGCCGTGGGAACACGTGACGGCCGCGCCGCCACGGTGGGCGGCGCGGCCGTCACGATGTCACGGAGCGACGGGTCAGACGATTCCCTCGTCCGCCAGCCAGTCCGCCGCGATATCGGCGGCCGGCAGCTCCTCCTGGACGCTGCGGGCATTGAGCGACACCAGTTCGTCGGGACTCATCGATGTGCTCACCTCGTCGATGACGTCGGCCGCCTGCTCATCGACGTTCGAGCTGGCAAGAGGCACGACGTGCGAGGCGAGGAACAGCCCGCCGTCGTCGTTGAGAGAGACGAGGTCGTTGATCTCCAGCGTCGGGTCGGCGGTGTAGATGATCGCCAACTGGATGTCACCGTCATTGAGCGCCTTGACGGTGAGGGGGCCTCCACCGTCTTCGATCGGGGTGAAGGCGACGTCGATGCCGTAGGTGTCCTTGAGCCCCTGGGGACCGTTCGGCCGGGATTCGGCCTCGGAGTTGGCGCCGAGCGTCAGGGGGACGGTCACGTCCGCGAGGTCGCTTACGTCGGTGAGGTTCCACTCGTCGGCGAACGCACGGGTGACCGTGTAGGAGTCCTGATCGGTTGCGGGGGACTGCCCCAACACCCGCAGGCCGGAGGGGACGGCCGCCGTCAGGGCCTCGTAGACGTCGTCCGACAGCCGTGCCTCGGTGTCGGGTTCCCAATACTGCAGGAGTGGCCCGGTGTATTCGGGGAACAGGTCGATGTTGCCCGCCTCGATCTCGGGCAGATACGCCTCCCGCTGTCCGATGCGGAACTGGCGGTCGACGTCGTAGCCCGCCGCCTCGAGGGCCTGAGCGTAGATCTCGGCGATGATCTCGTTCGAGTAGTAGTCCTGGGAGCCCACGACGATCGTGGTTCCCTCGGGGTCGGCGCCTTCGGCGGCCATCGGGTCTCCGCCGCAGGCGGTGAGAGCGACGGCGGGCAGAAGAGCCAGGGGTAGCAGGCGGTTCATGGGGGATCCTTCCTCAGGGGGCGGGGGAAACGTGGGCGGAGGTGGCCGCGTGGGCCGGGTCGGCCTTGCGGGCGGCAAGGCGTTGCGCCAGTGACAGCATGACCTCGAGGACAAGGGCCAGCGCGATGACGACGAGGGAGCCGCCCAGCATCTGGGCGTAGTCGCGGCTCTTCAGGCCGGCGAACAGGTACCGGCCCAGGCCGAAGTCCGCGGTGTAGGCAGCGAGGGTGGCCGTGGCGACGACCTGCAGGGTCGCGGCACGGATGCCGCCGATGAGAACGGGCATGGCGAGGGGGATCTCCACGTTCCCGACCACCTGCCAGGTGTTGAGGCCGATGGCCCTGGCAGCCTGCGGGATGCCGGGATCGATCGCCTCAATACCCGCGTAGGCGCCGGCCAGCAGCGACGGCACGGCGAGGACGACGAGTGTGATGAGCGGTGCCTCGAGCCCGATCCCGAGCCACAGCCCGAGCAGGGTGAGGAGGCCGAGCGACGGGACGGCCCGGGCCGCTCCGGCGATTCCGCCGACGACACCGGCGCCACGGCGCGCATGGCCGACGGCGATGCCCGCCGGGAGCGCCACGAGGGCGGCGATCAGGACCGCCGCGGCGGTGATCGCAAGATGCTCGGCCATGCGGGTGGGCAGCCCGGAGGACCCCGTCCAGTTGGCGGGGTCGGAAAGCCAGGCGAGGGCGTCGGTGAGGAGGTTCATGCGGCCGCTCCCGCGGCCCTGGTCCTCGCACGGGCCCAGGGGGCGAAGGCGCGGCCCGCAATAACAAGTGTCCCATCGAGCACGAGCGCGAGGACGATGGTCGCCACGACGCCGGTGGCGACCTCGGCGATGATGCCGCGCTGGAATCCGTCGGTGAGCAGCGAGCCGAGGCTGGGGACGCCGATGAGGGCGCCGATGGTCACGAGCCCCACCGTGGAGACCGTGACGACGCGGACACCCGACAGGATCACCGGCAGGGCGAGCGGGAGGTCGACACGCCAGAAGATCCCTCCGGTCGAGTAGCCCACGGCGACCGCGGCCTGGCGAACCGCGGGATCGACGGAGGCGAACGCGTCGGCCGCGGTGCGCACGAGCAACGCCATTCCGTAGATGCCCAGTGCCAGGATGACGGTGGCACCGGATCTGAGCGGAATCCCGAAGATCGCCGGGATGACGATGAGGAGGGGGAGTGCGGGAACCGCGTAGAGCAGGCTCGCGAAGCCGAGCAGGGGCCCCCCGATCCTCGGCCTCCGGAAGGCGAGCCGCCCGAGAGGTACGGCGACGGCCACGCTGAGCATGACCGCCGGCACGGCCAGCAGGACATGGGCGAGCAGCAGTTCGGCCACCGTGGGCCAGCTGCGGGCGAGCCAACTCACCCGAGGACTCCGAGGGCGTGCCCGTTCTCGTCCATCACGACGCGGCGGCCGCCGGTGTCGTGGAGCCGCAGGCGTCTACCCGCCATGTCCGCGCCGACGAAGTCGCTCACGAATGCGTCGGCGGGGTGGGCCAGGATGTCCGCGGGCGTCCCCTGCTGGGCGATCTCCGCTCCGGCGCGCAGCACGACCACCTCGTCGCCCAGCCGGAAGGCCTCGTCGACGTCATGGGTGACGAACACGATGGTCTTGCCGAGGTCGGCCTGGATTCTCAGGAGCTCGTCCTGCAGCTCGCGGCGCACGATGGGGTCGACCGCACCGAAGGGCTCGTCCATCAGCATGATGTTGGGGTCGGCTGCAAGGGCGCGGGCGACCCCGACGCGCTGCTGCTGTCCGCCCGACAGCTGGGCGGGGTAGCGGTCGCCCACTCCGGGGTCGAGCCCGACTCGCTCGAGAAGTGCGGCCGCGTCCGCTCTCGCGGCCCGACGCGTGGCGCCGAGCAACTGCGGAACGGTGGCGACGTTGTCCAGCACCGAGCGGTGAGGCATCAGCCCGCCGTTCTGCAGGACGTAGCCGATGGAGCGTCGCAACTGGACCGGATCCCTGTTCTGCACGTCCTCGTCGTCGATGAGTACCCGGCCAGACGTCGGGTCGACCATCCGGTTCACCATCCGCAGGAGAGTCGTCTTGCCGCTGCCGGAGGAGCCGAGCAGCACGACCGTGCGGTGTGAGGGGACGATGAGGGAGAACTCCCCGACGGCCACCGTCCCGCCGGGGTACACCCTTCCCACTGACTCGAACTCGATCACCCACACCACCCTATGCGGCATCCCGTGCACCGCGCGGGGGTTCCACACCGGGACTAGGCTTGTGCCGTGCCGGCCGACACGGGGCGATCGATGGAGATGGCGTTCGAGAGGGAGCGCAAGTACACCCTGTCTGCCGAACACCTACCCGACATGGCCGGACTCGGTCCCGCGTCCCGGCCTCGTGTCCTGAGGCTCGAGGCCACCTACTTCGACACACCGGACCTCGTGCTCTTCGAGGAAGGCACGACCCTGCGTCGCCGCAGCGGCGGCGACGACGACGGCTGGCACCTCAAGACCGCTGCCGAGGACGGTGCGCGCCTTGAGCGCAGGATGCCCGCCGGAGGTCCCTGCCGGGTTCCGATCGCCCTGCGCGACATTGTCGCCGGCCTCGTGGAAGCACGCCCCCTCGTACCGGTCCTCCGGCTCACCACCGTTCGCACCATCCGGCACCTGTTCGGTTCGGATGGCGATGTCCGGGCCGAGATCTGCCTCGACCGGGTCGAGGCCGAGTTGCTGGTCGCACCGTGGAAACGTTCCCAGTGGCGTGAGGTGGAGGCCGAACTGTCCTCCGACGAGCCGCCCGCGAGCCTGGACGAGATCGACCGTTATCTGACCGACGCGGGGCTGAGGCCGGCTGCCCATTCGTCCAAGGCCGCCCGGGTGTTGCGCGAGGCGCGCTCCGATACCGGCCGGACCGCTGCCGATGCGGTGCGGGCAGCCCTCGCGTTGCGCCTGGGTGAACTGCAGGCGCACGAGGTCGGAGTCGCCCGGGACGACGAGGACTCTATCCACGACACCCGCGTCGCCCTGCGGCGGATGCGCAGCATCCTCGACGCGTTCGGGACTCTCGTGGCCTCGTCCGACGACGTCCACGCGGCACGCGCCGAGTTGAAGTGGGCCGGGCTGCAGCTCGGCGGGGCGAGAGACCTCGAGGTCATGGACGAGATCTTCGAGGAGGCGCTCGACCAGGTGAGACCGGAGGATGCCGAGCCGGTCGCCACCGCGTGGCGCGCTCACCTGGACACCGGGTCCGGGCCGCGCCCGTCCACCCCGCTCGAGGCGATCGTGTCGCCGCGGTGGGACGCCATGCACGGCTGGCTCATCGAGCTCGCGACCGGGCACCGGTCCGACGGAAAGGGCAGCAGGCCCGCGAAGCGCGAGCTCCGGCGTCGCGCGCGACGCACCGTCGAGCGGGTCGAGCGTCGGCGGGAGGCGGCGGAGGCGACCCCGGACGCCGGCCCGGCATGGCACGAGGTGCGCAAGGCGGCCAAGAGGGCCCGCTATTCCCACGAGGTCATCGCGGATCTTCCCGACGCGTCCACGCGCGACCGCAATGCCCCCGAAGTGTGGAAGGGCGTCACGACGTCGCTGGGGACCGTCCAGGACATCACGGTCGCCCGGGAGACCCTGGCCCGGATCCGGCCGGAGAGCGCCGCCGCGGATGCGTTCGACGCCGTCGACCGGCAACTCGCAGCGCGGGGGAGCGAGGCCCTGGATCGGGCGAGAGCGGAGTTGGCCGACGCGCTGTGAGCATTGCTCCCATGGAGTCCGGTCAGACGCGCAGCGCGGCCTCGACGGCCTCACCGACGTAGCGGTGGCGGAAGTCGAAGCCCGAATCCAGCAGGGCCGACGGGCGGACGTCCGCGTCGGCGGTCAGCAGGGACTCGGCCGCGTCCGAGCCGAGGATCGCACGCAACGCGAACTCAGGCGCGGGGACGAGGTAGGGGCGATGCATCTCGCGGGCCAGGATCCTGCCCAGGTCACCGGCCGTGGCGGGAGTGGGGCCGGCAAGGTTGACCGGTCCGCTGAGTCCCGAGTCGATGACATGCCGGATCGCCCGTACCTCGTCGGTGAGGGTGATCCAGGGCCACACCTGGTTGCCTGAGCCGATCGGTCCGCCGAGGCCGAGCCGGGTGAGCAGGATCATCGGCTTCAGCACCCCCTCGGGGTGCACGAGCGGTGCCGTCCGCAGCATCGCGACCCGGTCAGGGTCGATGCCCCGCCTCGCCTCCGCCTCCCAGGCCACGCAGAGCCGCGCCAGGAACGTGTTGCCCGGAGGGGCGTCCTCCGTGAGGATCTCTCCGGGGGCCGAGCCGTAGATCCCGACCGCGGAAGCGGAGACCAACCGCGGCGCCCGAGCCCCCAGGGAACGCACTGCCTGCGCTGCCGTCGCGACCGGACCGAGCCGCGACTCGCGGAGCACCCGACGGTAGGACCGGGTCCACGGAAGCCGTCCGATGCTGGCTCCGTTGAGGACCACAACGGCGTCGGCCCCCTCGAGAACCTCGGCGTCGAGGGGCCGCTCTCCGGGCGCCCAGAGCACGTCCCGGGGTGAGCGCGAGGCGCCCCGCACGAGCCGGGTCACCTCGACCCCATCTGCCAGGAGGGACGAGACCAGGGCGCCCCCGATGAGCCCGGAGGCCCCGGCGACGACGACTCTTCGCTGCTTCATGGCATCAACGATGCCATCTGGTGAGCGAAGCCACACTCACGAAGCGGGCTTCAGGTGAATTTTCGTCCGCGGCCACGAGCACGCACCTCCGACCGTAATGTTGAGGGAAAGGAGGCACATCATGGCCACTCTTCTCTGGATCATCGCCGCGGTACTGGTGATCTCCGGCGTCCTCGCCATCGTCCGCAAGCAGCTCGTCTGGGGGATCGTCCTCATCGTCGTCGGGCTCATCGTCGGTCCCGGGGGCGTGAGCCTGTTCACCTGATGGGAATCAGGTGAAGATGATCTGACCCCCTTCGCTCAGTTCGATGAAGTCCGACGCGCTGATGACGTCCTCGACGCCCTCATAGAGGTCGGACCTGCTCAGCCCGTTCATGTCGTAGCTCAGCTGACACCCCCAGAGGTGCCCGCCGGACGCGACGATGATGTCGAGCATCTCCCTCACGTCCGGGATCTCCAGTTCGTCGAACTGCTTCTTCATCATCTTCGTCGTCATCTTCGTCATGCCCGGGATGGCGCCCATGCCGGACCAGATGGGCATGGTGGGCGCCATGGGCAGATGCATCGCGGTGTTGCCGATCATTGTCGCCTTGAGGCTGTCCATCGTGCGCTCGGTGATGAGATCGAATCCCCAGAAGGTGAAGAAGATGTGCGTCTCGACCCCCTCGCCCAGGGCGGCGTTGGCCATGATCAGTGCGGGATACGCGGTGTCGAGGTTGCCCTTCGACGCCACGAAGCAGATCTTGCGCGGTCCGTCGGCGCTCTCGCGTGGGGCGGTGAAGTCGGCGGGCTTCGCGGTGGTCCGGGCGGGAGTCGACGACGAAGGCGCGGCGGCGGCCGGCTTGGGCTTTGAGTCGCCGAAGTCGGGGATGATCGGGGTATCGGAGATCTCGGTCATGTGTTGTCCTTCCTAGACGCAGCCCTTGGGCTTGGGCAGCCCGGCGATGTAGGCCATCTTCTTGGCGGGCTTCCCGGGGAACAGCCGGAAGAGCTCCTTCATGTCGAACCCGCCGGTCTTTGCGACCCGGCGCAGCGTCGCGGTCTCCTCACGGGCGGGGTAGTCGGCGCGGAGGAACTTCAGCACCTTCCAGTGCTCGTCGGTGAGTTCCTCGACGCCGGCGTAGCCGGCGAGAACGGGGGCGAGGTCCTCGTCCCACTGGTTGTAGGCGGTGAGGAAGCCCTCGTCGTTGACGTCGATGGCTCGTCCACCGATGCGTGTGGTGGGCATGGTGTGCAGTCTCCTAGAACTTCGGAATGATCGGATCGGGCAGGATGTCGGCGGCATCCGCCGTTGAGTCGACGCCCTTCGCGGCGACGTAATCAGGCACGGGCTGGGCCGGCGTGGGGGTCTTCGTCCGCGACGCCGACGACGGCGGGCGCGAGCGTTGAGGGTCGGGATGGGGTGCGGGCCGCGGGCGGCTCGACTTCCTGCTCTTCGTCGCCGGCTTGGCGGGCTTGCGCTTGAACGGGCTCAGGAGTAGGTCCTTGTTGCTCGTGCCGCTGGCCTCACCCTCGACGTTCTTGCCGAGCAGATGCATGTCGGTGGTGAACGGGAGCGGGCGGCCGCGCAGGAGGAAGTCCCAGTAGACGAAACGGAAGGCCAGCTTGGCGAGGTGGTTGGCGCGCGACTCGCCGAGCAACGTCATCGGCCCGACCAGGGGAAGGGGGAAACCGCCCGTGAAGGGCTGTGTGCCGTAGTTGAAGTCGAGCAGCATGCCCCGGCCGTGGCCGGTCTCGATGAAGCAGTTGGCGTGCCCGTCGAAGCTGTGGGGGAGCGGTTCACCTGCGAGGTAGTAGGGCCAGTTCTCCATGAACACGTCGACGGAGAAGTGCGCCACCGAGCCCGCCTTGGAGGTCTGCAGCGTGCCGCCGTCGCCGAGTACGAAGATGTCGGGATGCTCGAGTGAGCGCATGGTGTGCTGATCGCAGGGCACAAGATTCATGTCGTCGCCCAGCCCGGACCGGGCGACGTACTCCGGCCCGACATTGAGCGGGATCGACACGAGCAGGTCGTAGGGCACGTGGCGGTCGTCGAAGGAGATCAGTTCCTTGGCTTCGGTGTCGATGCGCTCCACTGCGAAGTCGGCTTCGAGGCCGATGTCGCGCTTCTCGAACATCGTCCCGAGCTCGCGCGACGCGATCGGCTTGGTGAAGGCCCCGTCGAGCGGCGTGACGTAGACGATCTCGACCTTCTTGCGGCTCTTGCGCTCGCGGAAGTATGCGTCGGCCAGGAAGGTGAACTCCAGCGGCGCCACCGGGCACTTGATCGGCATGTCGGTCAGATGAACGACCAGCCGGCCGCCGCGGAACTCCTTGAACGCCTCCGTCAACGCGGACGCATGCGGGAGATCGTAGAAGTGATGGACATCCGGGGAATCGGCGCCGGGGGTCAGGTCGGGGCGCGGCTCGACGCCGGTCGCGATGACGAGCGTGTCGTAGTACAGCTCGCGGCCGTCTTCGAGATGCACCACCTTCCGGGGCGCGTCGACCCGGTCGATCTCACCGAGTACCAGCTCCACTCCGTCGGGGATGAAGTGGTGCCGCGACCGGACGATCTTGTCGTCCGAGTAGATGCCCACGGGCAGGAACAGATATCCGGGTTGGTAGTGGTGGTTGTCGTCGCGGTCGACGACCGTGATCTCCAACTCTCCCGGTGTGTACTGGGCTCGCAGCTTGTTCGCGACCATCGTTCCGGCCGTTCCGCCGCCCAGGATGACAAGTCTCCTCATCGAGGCTCCTCATGTGGCGTGTGTGTTGGCGTCGATTCTATACCCCGCTGGGTATGGGTGTGCAGATACCCCCCGATTTCTACGACGCGATGTCGTAGTGTCGCGGCGGTACCCTCGGCATGAGGGCGCGACGGCCCGGAAAGGACCCTCTGATGAGTGGCTGCTACGTGTCGGCACTTGAGCTCTTCTCGATCGGTATCGGTCCTTCGTCGTCCCACACCGTCGGGCCGATGCGGGCCGCGGCGGACTTCGCCAGACACCTCCCGGCGGACGTCGCACGGGCGGGGTTGCGGGTTGTGCTGCATGGCTCGCTCGGGGCCACGGGCGCCGGGCACGGAACCCCGGATGCCGTCGTCGCAGGGCTGGCCGGCATGGCGCCCGAGACGTGCGATCCACGGATGGTCCGCGGAGCCTGGCACCGGGCCGCTGCCGCCGGAACGGTGCTTGTGGACGGCCGTGTGGCAGTCCCCTTCGCGCTGGACGACATCCGGTTCGCGCCACTGACGAGGAAGCCGGACCATCCCAACGCCCTGACCCTGACCTGCGAGGACTCGGCCGGCCGAACTGTGCTCGAGTACACGTACTACTCGGTGGGCGGCGGGTTCATCCGCCGGGACGGGGAGACCGTCCGGTCGCTGCCCCGGGGGGAGTCGACGTTCATGACCGCCGCCGAGCTCCTGCGGCTGGCCGAGGCCGAGGGGATCGACATCGCCGAGGTGGCCCGCCGCGGGGAGCGGGCCCTACGCTCGGATGCCGAGACGGACCGCGGCCTCGACGACATCTGGGCCGCGATGCGCGCCTCGATCGACGCGGGCCTCGCCGCTGAGGGGCACCTGCCGGGGCCGCTGAGGGTACCGCGTCGGGCAGCGGGCCTGCGGAGGCAGCTGGAAGCCGAGGAACTGGGTCATCCCCGGGGAGCCGAGTGGCTCCAGGTCTATGCGCTCGCCGTCAACGAGGCCAACGCCTCGGGCGACCGGGTGGTCACCGCACCGACGAACGGGGCGGCCGGCATCGTGCCGGCGGTGATCGCCTACTTCCTCGACGCGCACCCCGAGACAGGAGCAGTCGAGATCCGCAGCTTCCTCCTGACGGCCACCGCGGTCGGCAGTCTGATCAAGGCCAACGCGTACCTCTCGGGAGCGGAGGGCGGCTGCCAGGCGGAGGTGGGTTCCGCCTGCGCCATGGCCGCGGCCGGGCTCTGCGCCGTGCTCGGCGGCACCCCGGCACAGGTCGAGAATGCGGCCGAGATCGCGATGGAGCATCACCTCGGGCTCACGTGTGATCCGATCGGGGGCCTGGTCCAGGTGCCCTGCATCGAGCGCAACGCCATCGCCGCCAGCACCGCCGTCACCGCGGCGCGGCTAGCCCTCCACGGGGACGGACACCACATCGTCCCGCTCGACGCCGTGATCGCGACCATGCGCCAGACCGGTCTCGACATGAACAGCAAGTACAAGGAGACCAGCACGGGAGGGCTGGCCGTCAACGTCGTGGAGTGCTGAGGCCCGCGCCGAGCCGCACACTCGGTTTCGCGGCGGTCGACAGGACCGGGCCGTAGCGTGTGCTGTCCGCCGAGGGCGTAACTGAAACCGGTGACGCAGGGCCCGGCGGCCCGATACGTTGTGGGCGAACACCCCCGATCGGAGGAGCCGACGATGACATTCCGCCCCGAGACGCTTGCTGTGCACGCCGGTCAGGAGACCGCCGACAGCGCCACGAACGCCCGCGCGGTTCCGATCTACCAGACCACCAGCTACGTGTTCGACGACGCCGCGCACGCCGCGGACCTGTTCGCGTTGGCGCGCCCCGGCAACATCTACACGCGCATCATGAACCCCACCCAGAGCGTGCTCGAGGAACGGGTCAACGCGTTGGAGGGCGGCGTCGCGGCGCTGGCCACCGCCTCGGGGGCTTCGGCGATCACCTATGCGGTCCTCAACCTGACCTACGCGGGCGACAACATCGTCGCGCTCTCGACCCTGTACGGGGGCACCTTCGCGCTGTTCGCCCACACGCTCAAGCAGTTCGGCATCGAGGCGCGTTTCGTTGACCCGGGCAAGCCCGAGGAACTGGCCGCCCATGTCGATGACCGGACCAAGCTCGTGTTCGGCGAGACCGTCGGCAACCCCGCCCTCAACGTCGTCGACCTGGACGCCTGGTCCGAAGCCGCGCACGCGCTCGGGTTGCCGTTCATCGTCGACAACACCGTACCCACGCCGCACCTCACCCGCGTCTTCGACCACGGTGTCGACGTCGCGGTGCACTCCGCGACCAAGTATCTCGGTGGTCACGGGAACTCGATCGGCGGCGTCCTCGTCGACTCGGGGCGCTTCGACTGGACCGCCAGCCCAGAGCGCTTCCCGGGGCTGACCAAGCCCGACGAGGCCTACCACGGTGTGGTCTGGACCGAGGCGGCCGGTCCCGCCGCCTTCGCCATCCGGGCCCGGACGGTCCTGCTCCGCAACACCGGAGCCGCCATCGCGCCGATGAACTCGTTCCTGCTCCTCCAGGGCATCGAGACCCTTCACCTCCGGATGGAACGTCACAGCCAGAACGCGCTGGCGGTCGCGCGTCACCTCGAGCAGCACCCGAAGATCGCCTGGGTGAACTATCCGGGCCTCGAGTCCTGCGACACGCACGACATCGCCAAGCGCATCCTCAAGGGTGGCTTCGGCGGCCTGGTGTCGTTCGGGGTCAAGGAGGGGCGCGAGGCCGGCACGCGCCTCGTC
Source organism: Actinomycetes bacterium (assembly GCA_030426725.1). Lineage (GTDB taxonomy): Bacteria > Actinomycetota > Actinomycetes > Propionibacteriales > Propionibacteriaceae > Arachnia. Next base: position 19,148 of record JAUHXZ010000017.1, on the reverse strand, counting down.
GAGGCGCTTGAGCTCTTCAGCCATCTGGCCAACATCGGCGACGCCAAGTCGCTGGCCATCCACAACGCGTCGACGACCCACTCCCAGCTGTCCGACGATGAACTGGCGGCGGCCGGGGTGCCCGCCGAGATGGTGCGGCTGTCGGTGGGCATCGAGCACGTCGATGACGTCATCGCCGACCTGGATCAGGCGCTCGACAGGATCTGACCTATCGCGCGGGGCCCGACGGGGCCCCGCGATTCACCCCTTCTGCGGGCCCATCTCCTAGTCAGGCAAGCCTCGCCTGTCTGGACTGTGGCGCCGGCACGTGGTCGAATTGGGGTATGAGCACGGCACCCGAGATCGTCGAATCGGCCGAACTGTCCGGCCGGCTGAACTGGCTGCGCGCCGGCGTTCTCGGCGCCAACGACGGCATCGTGTCGATCTCCGCGACGGTGGTCGGCGTCGCGGCCGCCACATCCACGGTCACCCCAGTTCTCCTGGCCGGCGTGGCAGCGGTCGTCGCCGGCGCCATCTCGATGGCGCTGGGGGAATACGTGTCCGTGTCCAGCGCGGCCGACTCGCAGCGTTCGATCATCTCGACGCTCCGCCGCCTGCGCGACACCGACCGCCACCTCGTCGATGAGGAACTCATCAAGGCCTACATGCGCCAGGGGATGAGCCACGAGACCGCCCGCCGCGTAGTGGTCGAGATCGGGGAGGACAACGCGCTCAAGGCCCACCTCTCCCAGCGGTACCACCTCGCCGAGGACGAGGTCGTCAATCCCTGGCACGCCGCCCTCGCCTCCGCGGTCGCCTTCCTCGCCGGAGCGGTGCTCCCGATGCTCACCATCCTGCTGAGCCCCATCGCGTGGCGTATCCCGGTGACGGTGGTGGCCGTCCTCGTGTCGCTGGCCCTGACCGGCGGGTTGGGAGCCAAGCTCGGGGGAGCCCCCGTCATGAGGGCCGTCGTGCGCGTCACCTCCGGCGGCCTCCTGGCTCTGGCGGCGACCTACGGGATCGGTCTGGCGCTCGGCGTCGCGGTCGCCTGACGGGCCACGGACGCATCTGCGCAACAATGGGGGCGTGAAATCCCCCAACGAGCTGAGCGTCGGTACCGTCACCACCAGCACGGCACGCCTGTTCGCGGGCGACAATCCCCTCCGGCTGCGCAGCGGCGCGGCGCTGTCCGCTGTCGATGTCGCGTACGAGACCTACGGCACGCTCAGCCCGTCCGGGGACAACGCAGTGTTCATCTGCCACGCCCTGACGGGCGATGCCCACGCTGCCGGTTTCCACGACGGCGACACCCGCCCGGGGTGGTGGGACACGATGATCGGGCCGGGCAAGCCGGTCGACACCAACACCTGGTTCGTGGTCTCCGCGAACCTGCTCGGCGGCTGCCAGGGCACCACGGGCCCGTCCTCGATCAACCCCGCCACCGGCGCCCCGTACGGCCTCGACTTCCCACTGCTGGACATGGCCGACTTCATCGAGGTCCACCGCGCGCTGGCCACGCACCTCGGCATCGACCGGTTCGCCGCCGTCGTCGGCGGTTCGCTGGGCGGCATGCAGGCCCTCCAGTGGTCGCTGCTGCACCCTGAGGAGATCGGGCGCGCCATCATCATCGCCGCCTCGTCCCGCCTGACGGCGCAGAACATCGCCTTCTCGGCCGTGGGAAGACAGGCGATCATGCGCGACGGGGACTTCCGCGAAGGGCGCTTCCTCGATGAGGGCACGGCGCCGCGCCGGGGGCTGTCGGTCGCCCGCATGATGGCGCACATCACCTATCTCTCCGAGACCGGATTCGAGGAGAAGTTCGGTCGCAGCGCCCAGCGGGGCGAGCTGAGCAAGAACTTCGGCGTCGACTTCGCCATCGAAAGCTACCTCGAGTACCAGGGCGAGCGGTTCCTGTCCCGATTCGACGCACTCAGCTACCTGTACCTCACCCGCGTCATGGACTACTTCGACCCGTTCACGGACCCGCAGGCGCTCGATGCGCTCATGGACGATCCGGTCCGCTTCCTCGTGCTGAGCTTCGACACGGACTGGCGGTTCTCCACCGAGCACTCCCGGCGCATCGTCCGCCACCTCGAGGGCGCCAAACTGCCCACCTCGTTCCGGGAGATCCATTCACCCTGGGGCCACGACTCGTTCCTGCTCGACATCCCCGACTACCACGCGACGGTGCGCGCGTTCCTTGAGCGCGCCGCGGAGGACCTCGCATGAGCGACACGCTGCGCCCCGATCTGTGGCTCATCGCCAAACTTATCCCCGAAGGCTCCCGGGTACTGGACCTCGGTTGCGGCGACGGCGAGCTGCTCCGCCTGCTCCAGCTCCGCGGCTGCTCCGGCACCGGAGTCGACATGTCGCCCGCGAATCTCGTCGCGGCCATGCGGAGCGGCGTCGACGTGATCCAACTCGACCTGGACTCCCAGCTCGGCGAGTTCGCCGACGACTCCTACGACGTCGTCGTGCTGTCGCGCACCCTGCAGACCGTCCGCCGCCCCCGGCAGGTGCTGGAGGAGATCGGCCGCATCGCCGTCCACTCGCTCGTGTCGATGCCGAACTTCGCGCACTGGCGCAACCGGCTCAGGCTGCTGTCTGGCCGGATGCCCATGTCGAAGGACCTCCCCTTCGAGTGGTACGACACCCCGAACCTGCACCACACGTCGCTACCGGACCTCGAACCGCTTTTCGCGAGTCTGGGCATGGTCATCGACAAGCGGATCCCACTTGACCAGACCGGCAGGCGACACCGGCTCGTGAACCTGGCGCCGAATCTGGTGGCCAGCTCCTCGCTGTACCTGCTGCACGCTAGGAGATGAGGTCCGCGACCCTCCTCAGCGCGCCACCGAGACCCAGCAGGGTGGTCAGCCCCTCGATCCGCGCGGCGTCCGGCGACGCGGCCTCGATGCCGGGAAGAGCAAGGTTGTCCACGCACGCCACCACCTCTCGCGCCCTGGCGAGGTAGCCGACGTCGGACAGCAGTTTCGACCGTAGCGACGGCGACAGCCCTGCAGCGCCCTCGGCAGCGGCCGTCACCATCGCCTCCAGGGAGTCGAAGCGTTCAACGAGGGTCGCCGCGGTCTTCTCGCCGATTCCCTTGACCCCCGGCAACCCGTCCGACGGGTCGCCCCTGAGCACGGCGAAGTCGACATAGCGGTCCGCGGGAAGACCGTAGCGTTCTTCGAGAGCCTCAGGGGTGATCAGATCGTGCTTCGGCACCGAGCGTGCGATGTAGACGATGCTCGTGTCGTCGTCGACGAGTTGGAACAGATCCCGGTCGCCGGTGACCGCGAGGGTGCGTCCCTCATGCCGGCGCGCCAGGGAAGCCAGCACGTCGTCGGCCTCATGCCCGGGCACGCCCACGACAGGGAGGCCGAGGGCGTCGAGGCACTCCCGGATCCAGGGCACCTGGATGCTCAGATCGTCCTCCACCTGCTCTCCGGCGCCGTCCTCGAGGACGCGGTGGGCCTTGTAGCTGGGCACGAGATCGACGCGCCACTGCGGCCGCCAGTCGTCGTCCCAGGCGCAGGCGATCAGGTCCGGACGATACCGGTCGATGAGCCGGGCCATGAAGTCGAGGGTCCCGCGGACCGCGTTGACCGGGGTGCCGTCGGGGGCGCGGAACGTCGCGGGAACCCCGAAGTACGCACGGAAATACAGATAGGACGTGTCGAAGGCCAGCAGCGTGCTCACCCGGCCATCGTGGCACACGACCCAACCGCGGGGCCGGGTACTCTTGGGCCTCGTGATCGCCCGCCCACCGCTTCCGGCCCTCGTCTCCGCCGCCATCGCGGTGCTCGTGGGGCTCCTCATCGGCGCGGGCCAGGCACCGATGGGAGTGTGGCCCGCGACGCTCGCCGGCCTCGCCGTCTTCACCTGGCTTCTGGCCGACCGAAGGCCGGGGGAGGCGTTCGGTCTGGGATACCTCACCGGGCTGGCGATGAACGCGCTCACGGTGTCCTGGGTGTCCGTGCTCGGCGTGTGGGTTGCCGTCGCCCTCGTCGCCTTCATGGCGCTCTGGTGGGCCCTGCTGGCCACCGCCGTCTCACTGCTGACGAGGCTGAGGGCCTGGCCGGTCCTCGTCCCGGCGGCCTGGGCCGCCATGGAGTTCGCCTCCGGCCGGATCCCGTTCGGGGGCTTCGCCTGGACACGCCTGGCCTATACGGCGATCGATCAGCCGATGTCGGGGTTCCTGCGGTGGGTGGCGGTACCGGGGACCGGGTTTCTGGTCGCCCTTGTCGCCCAGCTGCTGCTGCTCGCCGTCGTCAGCCGGCCCGCCAGGAAGACCGCCGCACTCTCCGTGGCGGGCGCCCTGTCGATCATCGCGCTCGGCGGCTTGGCCAACCTGATCCCCCTGTCGGCCCCCGGCGACACCGTCACCGTCGCGATGGTCCAGCCCAACGTCAACCGCTCCGAGTACGGCACCTCCACCTACGCCCGGTCGGTCACCAACAACGCCCTCAGCGAGACGGTCTTCGCGCTCGCGGACGCTCGGACCTCCGGGCAGGAGCCCGACTTCGTGCTGTGGCCGGAGAACGCCACCGATGTGGATCCCGTCGCCGACGCGGAGACCCGTGCCCTCGTCGAGTACGCGGTCGCGCTGGCCGGCTCGCCGGTGTTCGTCGGCGCCGTGACCGACGGCCCGGTGCCGGACTCCCGGCAGACCACGAGCATCTGGTGGGACCCCGAGGACGGGCCGGGGGACCAGTATCACAAGCGGAACCTGGTGCCGTTCGGCGAGTACATCCCGTTCCGGGCCACCCTGCTGCCGCTGCTGCCGATCCTGGAGCAGGTGGGGCGCCAGTCGATCCCCGGAGATTCTCCGGGGGTGGTCGCGGCCCCGACGGACAGCCACCCGGACATGACGATCGGCACGTTGATCTGCTTCGAACTGGCCCACGACGACACGAGCTACGACCTCGCCCGCCACGGGGCCGACATCATCGTGTCACAGTCCAATACCAACACCTACGCCGGCACCTTCGAACCGCACCAGCAGCTCGTCATCAACCGGGCCCGTGCCATGGAACTGGGGCGTGAGATGGCGGCCGCGGCTCTCAACTCGACGTCGGCCGCCATCGACGCGCGAGGTCGCGTGCTGCAGTCCGCCGGTGAGTTCGAGGCCGCCGAGTTCGTGGTGTCCATGCCCATGCGCGACAACGTCAGTGCGGCCGTCCGGCTGGGCCCAGTGCTTCCCTGGGTTGCGCTCGTGGCCACCCTCGCCGGTGTCGCTGTGGCCGTGCGCCGACCGGTAGCATGGCGGACATGACCAGCCAGGACGGCGCCCTCGACCGGATTCTCGTGATCATCCCCACCTACAACGAGGCGCAGAACATCGAGAGCATCACCAACCGGCTGAGGCGGTCGGTCGCGGATGCCCACATCCTCATCGCGGACGACAACTCGCCCGACGGTACCGGCGCGATCGCCGACAGGCTGGCCTCCGAGGACGACCACGTGCACGTGATGCACCGCAAAGGCAAGGAGGGGCTCGGCGCCGCCTACCTCGCCGGTTTCCACTGGGGGCTGGACCAGGGCTTCACGGTACTGGTCTCCCACGATGCCGACGGTTCCCACCAGCCGGAGGAGCTCCCGAAGCTGCTCGCGGCCATCGACGCCGGTGCCGACATGGCGAAGGGCTCCCGCTGGGTGAGGGGAGGCTCCGTCGTCAACTGGCCGAAGTCGCGCGAGATGATCTCCAGGGGCGGGTCGCTGTGGACCCGGCTGTGGCTCGGCATCCCCGTCAAGGACGCCACGGGCGGGTTCAACGCCTACCGGGCGTCGACACTTCGCGGCATCAGCCTCGATGAGGTCGCCTCCGCGGGCTACTGCTTCCAGATCGACCTGGTGTGGCGCGCGGTCAAGGGCGGCTTCCGGGTCGTCGAGGTGCCGATCGAGTTCGTGGAACGCGAGTTCGGCGACTCCAAGATGAGTCGCGACATCGTGATCGAGGCCTTGATCCGCACCACGCTGTGGGGAGTCGAGCACCGTGCGTCCCAGCTGTTCGGCGCCGTCCGCCGGACGGCACGGGGTCGCAGCGCATCATGATGAGCCAGGGACCGGTCCGGACCGTGCGCGTCTCGTTCGTCCTCGTGAGCGTGACCGTCATGGTCCTCATCCTGGCCGAGATCGCCACCATCGTCTGGGTGGCGGGGGAGATCGGCTGGTGGACGCTGGCGATCCTGGGGGTCACAACACTGCTGGGCATTTTGCTGCTCCAGCGCGAATGGCGCAAGGCGTGGGGATCACTGTCGGAGTCCCTGCGCTCCGGGCAGATGCCGGCGGGTACGCTCGCCGACACCAGCCTCGTGCTCATCGGCGGGATCCTCCTGCTGCTGCCGGGGCTTCTGACCGACGTGCTCGGTCTACTGCTCCTGCTGCCCTTCACGCGGCCGTTCGTCCGATCGGCCCTCGCCTGGTGGGCGTCGGCAGCGCTCAAGAAGAACGGGGACGCGGGGGCGCCGACGGTCATCCGGGGCGACGTCGTGCCGGGCAACGACGCAACACCGAATCCGGGAACCCTGATCCCGGAGATCGAGGAACGCGACGACCCGGATCAGTAGATCCGGTCGGACTCCCGCAGCTTGGTGAGCTGTTCCTCCAGGATGTCCTCCAGTTCCGGGATGGACCTGCGTTCACGCAGCATGTCCCAGTGGGTCCGGGGCGGCTTCGACTCCTTCTCCTCGCCCACGACCCCGTCCGACCTCACCGCGACGGATCCGCACTTCTTGCACTCCCACTGGGTGGGCAGCTCGGCTTCCATCGCGAAGGTGACGGAGAAGTGGTGGCCCTTCGGGCAGTCGAACTCGAGTTGACGTCGCTCGGCGAACTCGACCCCCTGCTCATCCTCGAAGGTCTTGGAGCCCAGTCCCACCCCACGCAGTGCACGGTCAGCCATCGATCTCTCCTTCGTTCCGATCTGGAACAACGAACCGCCGGGCAGAATCGTTCCGACCCGCTACCGAGTAGACCACATACCCCGTGCGCCCAGAACCTCTTTGAGCAAATCGGGCCGGTCGGTCACGATGCCGTCGACCCCCCAGTCGATGAGCCGGTGCATGACAGTGGGATCGTCGATGGTCCAGACGTGGATCTTGCGCCTCGCGTCGTGGATGCGGCGGATGTTGCGCGGGGTGACGAGGTCCACGTTGACCGGTCCGATCTGATGGCTCATCGGCACCTGGAACACCTCGCCGCCGTGAGGCATGAGCCCGAGTGCCATCGCCCCCACACCTGTCGACGACACGGCGGTCGGCACGTCCGGCTGGATCGAGCGGAAGCGGTCGATCGTCGTGCGGGAGAAGGACCCCACGCACACCCGTCGCTCGGCCCGGTGGCGCCGGATGCACTCCGCGAGCGGCCGCGCGGCGGCACCGTGCTTGATGTCGATGTTGAAGTAGCGGTCCGGAAACACCTCGAAGAGCTCGTCCAGCGTCGGGACCGGCTCACGGCCACCAACCAGGAACTCCCTCAGTTCGGGGAGGCTGACCTCGTGCAGGGCCCGCGCCACGTCGGTCATCCGGGATAGGTCATCGTCGTGGAACGCGATCAGCTGACCGTCGCTCGTCACGTGAACGTCGGTCTCCAGGTACCGGTACCCCAGGTCCACGGCGTTGGTGAAGGCGCGCACGGTGTTCTCGATGCCCAGGTTCGCGGTCAGGAGCGCTCCTCCGCGGTGGGCCATCGGGATGAACTCGGGGGACAGGTAGTCCTCGTGCACACCGGCCATAACGCGGGAGTTTAGGTCCTGACGTGCGCTTTCGCCAACAGCGAAGCCTGCGGGGCCGGGGCGGTCCGATGACCGGTGCACCGGCGTGGTGTATAGATGTGCGGGTGACCACAGTTATGTCGATCCAGTCCGCCGTCGCGTACGGCCACGCCGGCAACTCGTCGGCCGTCTTCCCGCTCCAGCGCGTGGGGGTGGACGTGTGGCCCGTGTACACGGTCAACTTCTCCAACCACACCGGCTACGGTGCCTGGCGCGGACCGCTCATCCCCGCATCCGACGTCTGGGAGGTCGTGCGGGGGATCGACGACAGGGGAGTGCTCGGCCAGGCGGACGCTCTGCTGTGCGGCTACCAGGGAACCCCGGAGGTCGGGCGGGTCATCCTCGACACCGCCGAGTTGATCAAGCGGCAGAACCCTTCGGCGGTGTTCTGCGCCGACCCCGTCATGGGCGACTCGGACCGCGGCTTCTACGCCCGCCCCGGCATCCCGGAGTTCTGGCGCGACCACGTCGTGGCCGAGGCCGACATCATGACGCCGAACCTGTTCGAACTCGAGTTCCTCACAGGGATGGGGACCCGCACCATCGCTGACGTGCTCGCCGCCGCCGAGGCACTCAGGGACAGCGGCCCCGAGACCGTCCTGGTTACCTCGGTCGTCGGCGCCGACGCGGCCGGGGACGTCATGCGGATGATCGGGGTCGGTCCCGACGGCGCGTGGCAGGTCGAGACGCCGGTCCTGGATCGGAAGTTCACCGGATCGGGCGATCTCACGACGGCCATGTTCCTCGCCCACCTCCTGGAGACGGGGAGCCTGGAGTCGGCGCTCGGCGCGACCGCCTCGATCGTCTACTCCGTGCTGGAGGCCACGACGGCCGCGGGCCATCCGGAACTGCGGCTCGTGCAGGCGCAGCAAGACCTCGTCACGCCGCGCCACCGCTTCGAGGCGCGGCGCCTGCGGGGCTGACCGCTCAGGAGTCGTTCTGGGGGGTACCCCAGAACACATTGATGCTTGCCCCCAGCTTGTTCAGCCGCTGGGGAAGATCCTCGTAGCCGCGGTTGATGACGTAGACGTCCATGAGATTGGTCGTCCCGCGCGCGGCCATGGCGGCGAGCATCAGGCACACGGCCGGCCGCAGAGCGGGCGGCGACTCGATCTCCCGGGCGCGCCAGTTCGTGGGACCGATGATGAGCAGCCGGTGGGCGTCCATGAGCTGGACGTTCGCGCCGAGGTCCGACAGCTTCTTCAAGTGGATCGCACGGTTGTCGTAGACCCAGTCGTAGATGACGCTCTGCCCGCCGGCCATCGCGCAGATGACGGCGAAGAAGGGAAGATTGTCGATGTTGAGACCCGGGAAGGGCATCGGGTGGATCTTGTCCAGCGGCGCCGTGAGCTCCGAGGGCTTCACCGTCACGTCGACGAGCCGGGTCTTGCCGTTGCCGCTGTGGTACTCCGCCGACAGTTCCAGCTGCTGCCCCATCTCCTCGAGGATGGCGAACTCGACCTCGAGGAACTCGATCGGGCAACGCTTCACGGTGATCTCGGACTTCGTGACGATGCCCGCCGTCACGAGGCTCATGGCCTCGATCGGATCCTCCGAGATGTCATACTCGACGTCGGCCTCGAGGCGGTCGTGGCCGTGGATGGTGAGCGTCGTCGTCCCGATCCCGTCGATCTCAACGCCGAGCTGCTCGAGGTAGAAGCAGAGATCCTGCACCATGTAGTTGCCCGATGCGTTGCGCAGGACCGTGACCCCAGGGGTCCGGGCGGCAGCCATGATGGCGTTCTCCGTGACGGTGTCGCCGCGCTCGATGAGGGTCACCGACCGCATCGTTCCCTCGGTCTCCTCCACGACGGCGTGGTAGTTGCCCTCCGTGGCCTCAACGCGTAGACCCATCTTGCTCAGCGCGGACATGTGCGGGTGCACCGTGCGGGCGCCCAGGTCGCAGCCACCGGCGTAGGGGAGCAGGAACTGGTCGAACTCGTGCATGAGCGGCCCGAGCAGCATGAGGATGCTGCGGGTCCGGCGTGCGGCGCGCGCGTCGATGGTCTCGGGCGTGAGCCGTGCCGGGCGCACGATCTCAAGATCGTTGTCCCCGATCCAGGTGAGTCGCACACCGATCGAGGTGAGGACCTCGCTGATACGGTCCACCTCCTCGATCCGCGCGATGCCGCGCAGGACCGTCCGACCGTGGTTGAGAAGGCTGGCGCACAGGATCGCCATCGCGGCGTTCTTGCTCGTGCGCACGTCGATGTCGCCACTCAGGGTGGTCGGGCCCTGGATCTCGAAGTTCACGCTGCCCTCGGTGGCCGTCTGGATCAGCGGCATCTCGAGGGCCTCCGCCAGCCGGTTGATCATGCTGAGCGACAGGTTCTGCTGACCGTTCTCGATCCGGTGGACCGCGCTCTGTACCGTGCCCAACTCGTCGGCAAGCTTCTGCTGGGACCATCCACGGGCCAGCCGGGCCTCCCGGATCATGCGTCCGATGGACTCACTCGTTGCGCTCATCACGCCAGACTATCTCACAGGTGAGATGGAGTCCGTGGAACGGGTCGGTCACGGCAAGCGGCTCTCACGCGTCCGCACTAGAGTGTCCGACATGAGCTCTGAATTCGACGTCGTAGTCCTGGGTGCCGGTCCGGGCGGGTATGTCTCCGCCATCCGTGCCTCGCAGCTGGGCCTGAAGGTTGGCATCATCGAGAAGCAGTACTGGGGTGGTGTGTGCCTGAACATCGGGTGCATCCCGACCAAGTCGCTGCTGCGCAACGCCGAGCTTGCCCACGTCTTCAACCACGAGGCCGACACGTTCGGCATCGAGGGATCCGTGACTTTCAACTACGGCAAGGCCTTCGAGCGCAGCCGCAAGGTCTCGGAGCGGATGACCAAGGGCGTCCACTTCCTCATGAAGAAGAACAAGATCACCAAGATCGATGGCTGGGGATCGTTTGTCGACGACCACACCATCGAGGTCACCGCCGACGACGGCGGCAAGCGCTCCGTCACGTTCGACAACGCCATCATCGCGGCGGGTGCGACCACCAAGATGCTGCCGGGAACCAAGCGCTCCGCCAACGTCGTCACCTACGAGGAGCAGATCCTCTCCGACAACGTCCCCGGTTCGATCATCGTCGGCGGTTCCGGCGCCATCGGCACCGAGTTCGCCTACGTGCTGAGCCAGTACGGCGCCAAGGTCACCATCGTCGAGTACCTGGACCGCATGGTGCCCACCGAGGATGCCGACGTGTCCGCCGAACTCGCCAAGGCCTACAAGAAGCTCGGCGTCACGGTCATGACCTCGACCAAGGTCGAGGGCATCGAGGACACGGGTTCGGGCGTGCGCGTGACGGTCAGCCCGGCCGCCGGCGGCGAGCAGCAGGTCCTCGAGGCGGACCGGTTCCTGTCCGCCGTCGGCTTCGCCCCCCGGATCGACGGCTACGGGCTGGAGAACACCGGTGTCTCGCTCACCGAGCGCGGGGCCATCGCCATCGACGAGTACATGCGCACCAACGTGCCGCACATCTACGCGATCGGCGACTGCACCGGCAAGCTGATGCTCGCCCACACCGCCGAAGCTCAGGGCGTGGTGGCCGCCGAGACCATGGCCGGCGCCGAGACCCAGCCGATCAACTACGACATGATCCCGCGCGCCACGTACTGCCAGCCGCAGATCGCATCGTTCGGCTACAGCGAGCAGCAGGCGAAGGACAAGGGCTTCGACGTCAAGGTCGCCAAGTTCCCGTTCAGCGCCAACGGCAAGGCCTGGGGCCTCGGGGACGCGGTCGGCTTCGTCAAGATCGTCGCCGACGCCCGGTACAACGAGATCCTCGGCGCCCACATGATCGGACCCGACGTCACCGAACTACTACCGCAGCTCACCCTGGCCCAGGCCTACGACCTGACGGCCGACGACGTCGCCCGCAACGTGCACGCACATCCGACACTGTCGGAGGCCATGAAGGAGGCCGTCGAGGGGATCGCCGGCCACATGATCAACCTCTGAGGCCCAGCGAACCGACGCGGCCCCGCGACCTCCGCGTCGCGGGGCCGGCGCCGTTCCCACGGCGGGGGAGCGGGTGCGAGCGGGCAGGGGCACGACGGCGCGACCCGCCGACGCTTGCCCGCTCGGTGTCAGCAGACGAACAGCGGATCGCCGGCGGCGACCTCACCGATCGCCGCGTCGCCGACGCCGTCGGGCTCACCGTCCATGACCACCACCACGACGGTGGTGGCGATGTCGGGGCCCGCGATCTCGGCGGGGTCCCAGGCCACGATGGGGGTGCCGGCCTTGACCGAGTCACCCTTGGCCGCCAGCACGTCGAACCCCTTGCCCCCCAGCCGAACCGTGTTGATGCCGATGTGCACCAGGATGCCGGTGTCACCCCCGACCAGCAGGATGAAGGCGTGCGGACTCACCTTGAGAAGGGTGCCGTCCGCGGGCGCGACGACCTCTTGGCGTCCGCCCACGGGCTCGATCCCGACGCCAGGCCCGACCGTTTGGGCGCTGAAGACCGGATCCGGCACGTCGGCCATCGCAATGGCCCGGCCAGCGGACGGGGCGAGAATCTGCATCGTTGGCGCTCCTTCGATTGACTCGTTCCCGGCACTCTAGCGTCGCTCGCCCCGGAGGCCGGCCCCGGGCCACCGACGCTAGTGTTCTGCCGACCACACACAACTCGAGACGACGAGGACGACGGCTCATGTACTACGGCGGAGACTACAACCCGGAGCAGTGGCCCGAGGAGGTGTGGGAGGACGACATCCGCCTCATGAAAGAGGCCCGCGTCAACCTCGTGAGCCTGGGCATCTTCTCCTGGGCACGGATCCAGCCCCGGGAGGGCGAGTTCGACTTCGCCTGGATGGACCGCATCCTCGACATGCTGCACGCCGCCGGCATCGGCGTGAACCTCGCCACGGCCACGGCCTCGCTGCCCCCGTGGGCGACCCTCGCGTACCCCGACATCCTCCCGATGGACGAGAACGGTGCCCTCTACTGGCACGGCAGCCGACAGGCCCATTCACCCACGTCGCCCGACTACCGTCGCCTGGCCGCCACCCTCGTGACCGCCATCGCCGAACGCTACGCCGAGCATCGCGCCGTGCGAATGTGGTACGTGGACAACGAACTGGGCTGCCACATGAGTGCCGACTTCTCCGACAACGCCGCCCGCGCCTTCCGAATCTGGCTCCAACGCCGGTACGGCTCGATCGATGCCCTGAACGACGCATGGGGCACGATGTTCTGGTCCCAGCGCTACGGGTCCTTCGACGAGGTGATCCCGCCCCGCAAGGCCCCCTACAGCAGGAACCCGGCCGGCATGCTGGACTTCCGCCGCTTCACGTCCGACGCGTGGCTCGACCTGTTCATCATGCAGAAGGAGATCCTCGTCGCTGCCGGGGCCCGGCAGCCCATCACAACCAACCTCATGGGGTTCTTCGAGGCGGCCGACTACCACACCTGGGCACCCCATCTGGATCTCATCGGCGACGACTGCTACCCCGATCCCAATGACCCGGCCGCCTGGAAGACCGGCGCCTTCACCCGTGACCTCATCCGCTCCCTCAAGCCCGACGTGCCCTGGGTCCTGATGGAACAGGCCACCAACGCCCTCAGCTGGAGACCCAGCAATGCACCCAAGGCCCCCGGCCAGATGGCGGCGCTCAGCATGCAGGCGGTCGCCCGCGGCGCCGACGGCATCATGTTCTTCCAGTGGCGGCAGTCGCGCTCCGGCGCCGAGAAGTTCCACTCCGCGATGGTGCCCCAGGCGGGCACGGACACCAGGGTCTGGCGCGACGTCGTGAAGTTGGGCCGTGACCTGGAGGCCCTGCCTGCGCTCGGGCGGGTCCAGGCACGGGTTGCGCTCGTGTACGACTGGGAGAACCGGTGGGCCCACGGCCTCCCGGACCATCCGGTGACCGTGAACTACCTCGCCACCGTCCACGCCTGGCACTCGGCGCTCCTCGCCGAGGGCATCACCGTCGACGTCATCGACGCCGAGGCGGACCTCTCCGGATACGACACCGTCTTCGCCCCGCTGCTCTACCTGCTCACGGACCGGGCGGCATCGCGGCTGAACGGGTTCGTGTCGCGCGGCGGCACCCTGGTCACCGGACCCTTCAGCGATGTCGTCGACCACAACGACAGGTTCCGCGAGGGCGGTTTCACCACCCAACTCGGCGGGGCGCTCGGCGTCAGCGTCACCGAGTTCGGCGCGCTCGCTCTGGAGGCCCCCGGACAGACCTCCGCCGAAGTGGAGGGCGTGCTCGGTTCCTTCACCGGGACGCACTTCGCCGAGGAGATCACCCTCCACGGCGCCGAAGCGCTCGGCACCTTCTCGTCCGGTCGCACCGCCGGCCAACCGGCGGTCACGGTCAACACCTCGGCCGGGGGGCGGGCGGTCTACGTGGCGACCATCCCCGACGAGACCGGCATGCGGGCCCTGGTGCGCTACGCGCTCCAACTGAGCGGTCCGTCGCCGAAGCTGGACACCGAGACGATCCGCCGGGGCGACCACGAGTTCCTGATCGACCACGCTCTCCAGTCGGTTCAGGTGCGCGAGCTCTGACGCGTTGTCCGTGCGCCCGTGCGATCCGACTGTCGCCGAGGGACTAGGGTCGGCTGGTGACCCGTGTCTCTCCAGTCGTTCTGGTACTCGTCGCCATCGCCTCGGTGCAGTTCGGTGCGGCGCTGGCCAAGGGGACCTTCGACGCGGCGCATCCGGTCACGCTGGCGTTCGCCAGAGGCACGATCGCGGCGGCGATCCTGCTGGCGTTCGTGCGGCCCCGGCTCCGGGGGCGGTCGGTCTCGGACTGGCTACTTGCCGCCGCCTACGGGATCGCCCTGTCCGGCATGAACGCGCTCATCTATCTGAGCTTCGCCCGCATCCCCGTCGGGATGGCCGTCACACTCGAGTTCGTCGGCCCCCTGACGCTGTCCGTGCTCGGGTCACGGCGGGCCCTCGACCTGCTGTGGGTCGGGCTCGCGGCCCTCGGCGTGGTTCTGCTCGGAACGGGGCCGTCGGGTACCGGCGACCTCACCGGCGTGGCCCTGGCGCTGGCGGCCGGCGCCCTCTGGGCCGTCTACATCGCACTGTCGGGCCCCCTGGGGCGACGGTGGGAGGGCACCTCTGGACTTGCGGTCGGCAGCGTGTTCGGCGCGGCAATGCTGGCCGTCCCAGCCCTCGTCCTCGCCGACGGAGCCCTGGCAGACCCTCGGGTTCTCGGCATGATGCTGATCGTCGCGGTGCTGAGCAGTGTCGTGCCCTACGGCCTCGAACTGCGGGCCAGGAGATTCCTCCGGGCGTCCACCTTCGGCATCCTGATGAGCCTGGAACCGGCCGCTGCGGCCCTGTTCGCGTGGCTGGTCCTGGGAGAATGGTTGAGGCCCGTCGAATGGCTCGCCATGGCGGCCGTCATCGCCGCCTCGGCGGGGGCCGTGAGAACCGCACGAATGAGGAGTCCCCTTGGCAAGACACCAGGCCGGAACACCGGCGCTGCGCGCCCTTGACGCCTCAGGTATCCGGCACACCGTTCGTGAGTACGAGCACGACCCGCGTGCGGCCAACTTCGGTCTCGAAGCGGCCGAAGCGCTTGGCGTGCAACCCGGGCGCGTGTTCAAGACGCTGCTCGCGGCCGACGGGAAGACCCTGGTGGTCGGGGTGGTGCCGGTCGACCGGTCCCTGGATCTCAAGGCGCTGGCGGCGGTGCTCGGGGTCAAGCGCCTCGTCATGGCCGACCCGGCGGCGGCCGAGCGGTCCACCGGCATGGTCGTCGGTGGCATCAGTCCCGTCGGGCAGAAGCGGGCCCTGCCGACCGTGGTCGATGAGTCGGCGCTCCTGCACGAGACCATCCTGGTGTCCGGTGGGCGCAGGGGCCTCGATGTCGAACTGGCCCCCGGCGACCTGGTTCGGATCACCGCCGCCCTGGTTGCTGCCATCGCCGCCGGGTAGGGTCGAGGCCATGACCGACGAGCCGACACTGTCCCGCAACGACGACGACTCCCGCTACGAGCTCCGCCTCGGCGACGAACTGATCGGCCGCATCGACTACCAGCTCAGCGACGGCGTGATCGACATGCGCCACACCGAGGTCGACCCCGGCCACGGCGGTCAGGGCTACGGCGAGCGCCTGGTGGTCTTCGCCCTCGACGACGCCCGCGCCAGCGGGCTCAAAGTCAAGCCCACCTGCCCCTACATCCACCGCTACATGGACAAGCACCCGGAGCTGGCCTCCCTCCGAGCCTGACCCGAAGGTGACGGCGCAGGCCCAGAGGGGCAGAATAAGGTCGTCCACAGACCGTCCACACCTGAGGGAGCCACGATGAGTGGAGTCATCACCGTCCACCGCAACGACGACGCGGAACAGGTGACGCTCACTACCACGACCACCGGGCTCGACCTCTTCGGCGACGACCGCACGGTCGTCGCGATGAAGGTGGACGGGCAACTGCGCGACCTCGCCCGCGAACTGGCCGACGGGGAACTGGTCGAGCCGGTGCCGGTGGACAGCCCCGAGGGACTGTCCATCCTGCGGCACTCGGCCGGCCACGTCACCGCACAGGCCCTGCAGAGCATGTTCGCCGAGGCGAAGCTGGGCATCGGGCCGCCCATCACCGACGGCTTCTACTACGATTTCGCGACCGAAGCCCTGACCCCTGAGGATCTCAAGGCTATCGAGAAGAAGATGGGCCAGATCGTCAAGGAGAAGCAGCGCTTCGTCCGGCGGCCCGTCTCCGACGCCGAGGCACGCGAGGAGCTCGCGGGCGAGCCGTTCAAGCTCGAGCTCATCACCGACAAGGGGCACTCGTCCGACGAGGACGGTTCCAGCGTCGAGGTCGGCGCCGGCGAACTCACGATCTACGACAACGTCCGCCGCGACGGCTCGGTCGCGTGGAAGGACCTCTGCCGGGGGCCCCACGTGCCGCACACCGGCTACCTGGGCAACGGCTGGGCCCTGACCCGCAGCTCGGCCGCGTACTGGCGCGGCGACCAGCGCAATCAGGCGCTCCAGCGCGTCTACGGCACCGCGTGGCCCTCCAAGGAGGCTCTCCAAGCGTACAAGCTCCGTCTCGAGGAGGCGGCCCGCCGCGACCATCGCAAGCTCGGCATGGAGATGGACCTGTTCAGCTTCCACGAGGTCGTCGGGTCGGGCCTGCCGCTGTTCCACCCGCGCGGCGGCGTCATCAAGCGCGAGATGGAGGACTACGTCCGCGCCCGCCACATCGAGGAGGGGTTCGACTACGTCGGGACTCCGCACATCGCCAAGGAGGACCTCTACTACACCTCCGGTCACCTGCCCTACTACGCCGACGGCATGTTCCCGCCGCTCCTGGAGGACGCCGAACGCGACGAGCAGGGCAACGTGGTCCGTGGGGGGCAGGCCTACCGCCTCAAGGCGATGAACTGCCCGATGCACAACCTCATCTTCTCGTCGCGGGGCCGGTCCTACCGCGAGCTGCCGCTGAGGTTCTTCGAGTTCGGCACCGTCTACCGCGATGAGAAGTCCGGCGTGGTGCAGGGCCTCACCCGAGTGCGCTCCATCACGCAGGACGACTCGCACAGCTACTGCACCAAGGAGCAGGCCCCCGACGAGGTGCGTCACCTCCTGCGTTTCGTGCTGTCGCTCCTCAACGACTTCGGGCTGACCGACGTCGCGCTGGAGGTGTCCACCCGTGACGAGGACGGCAAGAAGGCCGACAAGTTCATCGGATCCGACCAGCAGTGGGAGGAGGCCACGGCCATCCTCGACGAGATCGCGCGGGAGTCCGGCCTGCCCGTCGTGCAGGACCCGGGTGGCGCCGCCTACTACGGGCCGAAGATCTCCATCCAGAGCAAGGACGCCATCGGGCGCACCTGGCAGATGTCGACAATCCAGTACGACTTCAACCAGCCCGAACGCTTCCAGCTCGAGTACACCGCCTCCGACGGATCCCGCCAGCAGCCGGTGATGATCCACTCGGCCAAGTTCGGCTCCATCGAGCGGTTCATGGGCGTGCTGATCGAGCACTACGCCGGCGCCTTCCCCGCCTGGCTGGCCCCGGTACAGGTCGTGGCAGTGCCGGTCGCGGGGGAGTTCGACGACTACCTCGCCGGGGTCGTCGCGACACTGCGCGGCAAAGGCGTGCGCGTCGACTTCGACGATTCGGACGACCGGTTCGGGAAGAAGATCCGCAACGCCGCGAAGGAGAAGGCACCGTTCATCCTCATCGCCGGCGGGGAGGACCGCGACGCCGCGGCGGTCTCCTTCAGGTTCCGCGACGGGTCGCAGCGCAACCAGGTTCCGGTCGCCGACGCGGTGGCCCACATCCTCGAGGTCATCGCCTCACGCACCAACGAGTCGCCCACCGCCGATGAGTGAGCTCGAGGACGCCGGGAGCCTTCCGGGCGTGCCGGACCCGTTCCAGCGGCTGTGGACGCCGCACCGGATGGTCTACATCCAGGGGGAGGGGAAACCCGAGCACCACGGCGAGTGCCCGTTCTGCATTTCGCCGGCCCGGCCGGATGAGGAGGGGCTCGTCGTCGCGCGCGGTGAGCACGCCTACGTGGTGATGAATCTCTACCCGTACGCGCCGGGGCACCTGCTCGTGTGCCCCTACCGGCACCTCGCCGACTACCCGGACCTCACTCCGGAGGAGTCGTTGGAGATCGCGCAGCTCACCCAGAGGGCGATGCGGGTCATCCGGCGGGTCTCCGGACCGGCCGGCTTCAACCTCGGCATCAACCAGGGCGAGGTCGCGGGCGCCGGGATCGGCATGCACCTTCATCAGCACATCGTGCCCCGGTGGCCGGGAGACATGAACTTCCTGCCGATCGTCGCGCGCACCCGGGCCCTTCCCCAGCTGCTGGGGGAGGCCAGGACACTGCTGGCCGACGCCTGGGACGCGTGAGGGTGCGGCTCGCCCAGCTGGCCTGGGCGATGGGCGGACGGCTCTCGAGGCGTTCCGCCGACGCGCTCGCGCGTATCCTCGGCCCCGCGCTGAGCCTACTTCCGCTTTCGCCCGTGCGCGCCTGGGCGCGTACCATCGAGGCCGCGACCGGCCACCCGCCGACCCGCCGCGAGCGGGCGCTGCTGCTGCGGAACTGGCTGCGCAACGCCCTGTGGTCCTTCAGCCTCGCCCGCTGGGGGACGGGGGAGATCCTGCGGACCGTCGCGATCGCCGACGACGACGCCGCGAAGCTGCGCACCTCCCTCGCCGGACCCGGGCTCGTGCTCGCGCTTCCGCACATGGGGTCGTGGGACGGTGCCGGCACCTGGGCGGCCGCGAGCGGCATGCCCGTGGTCAGCGTGGCGGAGCGGCTCCCGGAGGGGTTGTACGAACGCTTCCGCGACGCGAGGGCGGCGATGGGCATCGCGATCCACCCCCTCGACCGGTCCGACTTGCTCGGCGCGCTCGCCGACGACGTGCGGGCCCGAAGGCTCGTGTGCCTGCTCAGCGACC
>JAUHXZ010000102.1 GCA_030426725.1 Actinomycetes bacterium | reverse complement strand
CGGCGAAGTCCAGCTCGCCCCGCATGGCGCGCTCTGTGATCTCCGCCACCTGCGGGCCCACGCCCGCGTGCTCGGCCAGCAGGTCGATCGCCTCGGTCGTGGTCAGGGTCGAGTCGACGTCCATCAGGAGCAGGCGCGCGGGCACATGTGCCAGCGGGCCGGAGACGACGCCGACGGCCACCTCGCCCGCGACGGCGCGCAGCGCCGTGCGGAGCGCCTCCGGGTCGTCGTGCTCGGTGAGCATGCTGATCCGCTGACCGTAGAGGGTCTCGTCGCTGAACACGTGCCCCGTCCGGGGCACCAGTGAAACGAGAGACTCAGGAATCGGCCCAGGGGCAGCGAGCGTGACACGGATCTCCATGGATCACAGGCTATCCGCGACAACGGCCGGCCCGGGAAACCGGGCCGGCCGTGGAACGGAGCGGGAAGGGGTCAGCGGTCCGCGGCCATCGGGGTGACCGTGACGTCGATCTCCCGGCCCCCACGCAGCACGGTGAGGTGCATCTCCTTGCCGACCTCGCCGTTGCGCACCAGCGCCACGAGGGACTCGGTGGAGGTCACCTGGGCGCCGTCGACACGGGTGATGAGATCGTCCTGCTCCAGACCCGCCGTGTCGGCGGGGGAACCGGAGACGACCTCCGCCACGAGTGCTCCCATGGGCCCGGTGGTCCGGGTATCGGTGGCGCTGATGCCGATCTGGGGGTGCTCGGCGTATCCCTGCTCGATCAGCTGTTCGGCCACGTACCGGACCTGGTTGGAACCGATCGCGAAGCCGAGCCCGATGTTGCCCGCCTGGCTGGAACTGCTCGAGGCCAGCGACGCGATCGACGACGTGACGCCGACCAGTTCTCCGGACGAGTTCACCAGCGCACCGCCTGAGTTGCCCGGGTTGATGGCCGCATTCGTCTGGATGGCGGCGGTCACCACGAGGCTGTCGCTGTTGGACGTCAACTGGTTGCCGGTCACGGCCTGCGTCGTGACGGGCCGGTTGAGGGCGGACACGATGCCGGTGGTCACGGTGTCGTCGAGTCCCAGCGGGTTGCCGACGGCCATCACGGGGTCGCCGACCTGCAGCCGGGTCTCGTCGGCGAACGCCATGACGGACAGGTCCGACGGCGGGTCGACGAGCTGGATCACCGCGAGGTCGGTGGACGGATCGGTGCCGACGACCTCGGCGACGTACGTGGCGTCGCTCATGGTCACGATGAGCTGGGCGCCTTGACCGGCCGCTGCCACCACGTGGTTGTTGGTGACGATGTGGCCCTGCGGATCGATGACCACGCCGGAACCCTGGCTGCCGGAGCCGTTCTGGCCGCTCACGGTGATGGCAACCACGGACTCGACGGCCGACTCGGCCACCGTGCTCCAGTTGGGGTTCTCCGGGTCCGCCTGGACGACCTTGGTCTCAGTGGCGCTCGAGGCGCCCTCGACCGCCGCGGAGCCGAGGCTCCAGGTGCCGTCGGCGAGCTGCGACCCCGCGTAGCCCGCGGTGCCGCCCACGCCAGCCGCGACGAGGGCGACGGCGAGCACGCCCGCCAGGCGCGAGCGCTTCTTGGCCGGCGCGGCGGGATAGGAGGCGGCATGGCCTGGGTTGGGCTGGGGGCCCTGCTGCCAGCCGGCCCCGGGGGTCCCGGCCGTCGAGTACGACGGCGGAGCCCAGGCGGCCTGCTGAGGCGCGGCCTCCGGCTGTGGAGCCGCCTGCTGGGGGGCGTGCTGTGTGGGGCCCGTGGGCGTCTGGGCGCTCGCGGGTCCGTCGATCCGGGTGGTGGCCTCGTTCTCCACGGGGGAGCCGGAGCCCCGGGGCGCGTCGGCATCGACGCCCGGCGTGCCGGGCTGGTTCGCGGCGTCGCGGCTCCACGGATTCGGGTACTGCTCGTTGCTCATGTGGCCTCCTGATCGGTACCCCAACAGGTAACCGTTTGAGTCTATGAGATTCCTGTGAAGACTCTGAGGGGTGCCTGCGAGCTTCCGGGGCCGCACGGACCGTGGGGCGACGGGCGCCGCTCAGCGGGCCGTCGTCACCGTGACGGTGTAGTGCGGGTCCTGCGCCGCGACCTTGGTGGGACCGACGCGCTCGTTCAGTTCCTTGCGCCACGGGAGGTGCGAGTTGAACACGCACCAGACCTCACCGCCGGGCCGGAGCACCCGGCGCGCATCGTCGAACATGGCGAGCGTGTCGGTGGAGTCCTTCGAGAACCCGCGATGGAACGGCGGGTTGGTGATGATCGCGTCGACGCTGCCGTCCTCGTAGCCGTCGAGACCCGGACCCCAGAGCGCGTCGACGTCGACCTCGTTGACCTCCGCCGCGACGGCGGTCGCCGCGACCGCGGACCAGCTCACGTCGCAGGCCAGCACGTTGCGACCACTCTGAGCCAGCCACATCGCCAGGGTGCCGTTGCCGCAGCCGAAGTCCAGGACGTCGTCGGCCTCGAGCCCGGGTACGCGGCCGCCGCCCGCCAGGGCAGAGATGAGCAGCCGCGAACCGGGGTCGATCTTCGTCCCTCCGAACGTGGCGCCGTGCGCCGCGACGGCGAAACCGAGGTCGGCGTGCTCGCGGACCTTCGGCCACTCGTTCTCCAGGCCGCTCGGGCCCCAGGCGCGCAGCACCCGTGCCTTCGCGCGGCCGAGGCTCGCCGAGACGGCGGTGAAGTGGCGCCCCAGCACGTCGTTCATCGACCGGTTGAGGTGCTTGATCTTCGCGCCCCCGAGGAAGGTGACGTCCGTTGTGCCCTGCACGATGGCGGCCATCTCGTCGAGCGCGGCCAGCGACTTGGGCAGCCGGGCCAACGCCAGGTCCACGCCTGCCAGGTCCGTGGGGTGCTCGACCAGTAGTTCCGCGGGCACCAGATCGGCGTCGCGCCAGTCGTCGCACCAGACGCGCACGTCGTCGGTGAGGGAGAGGGCGTCGTCGACGAGGGCCGGGGTGTCGATGAGGGCCACGGCGCCCGCCTGCTTCGGTGCTTCGTCCCAGATCAGATCGTCGACCGCGTCACGCATGGGGCGAGTCTACGCAGCGACGACGGCGCGCGCCTCCAACCCGGCGGACGGCGCGGCGGCCGACCGTTCCGGTGGCCCCCGGACCCGGCCGGTCGTGCGCGCGGCGCGTCGCTAGGGTGTAGCCCGAACCGAGGAGGACAAGCGATGGAGCAGCAGGTGATCGCCGGCGGGGTGGTGCTGGTCGGCGGCGGGCCGGGGGACCCCGGCCTCATGACGGTGGCGGGGCTGGCCGCGATCCGCGAGGCCGACGTGATCGTCCATGACAGGCTCGGGCCCCTCGAGTGCCTCGCCGAGGCGCGCGCGGACGCCGAGATCATCAACGTCGGCAAGATCCCCCGCGGCGAGTTCACTCCGCAGGAGCGGATCAACGAGGTCCTCGTCGACCGCGCCAAGCAGGGTCTCCGGGTGGTCCGGCTCAAGGGCGGCGACAACTTCGTCTTCGGGCGCGGCGGCGAGGAATGCGTCGCCTGCCACGACGCCGGCATCCCCGTCCGGATCATCCCCGGCGTGACCTCGGCCGTCAGCGTACCCGCCCTCGCCGGGATCCCCGTGACCCACCGCGGGCTGACCCAGGGCTTCGTCGTCGTCTCCGGGCACGTTCCGCCGTCGGACCCCCGCAGCGAGGTCAATTGGGCGGCCCTCGCGGCCTCGAACCTGACCCTCGTCGTCCTCATGGGCGTGCAGAACCTGCCGGACATCGCCGCTGAACTCCAGGCCAACGGGCTGTCCGGCTCCACCCCCGCGGCTGTCATCGCCGACGGCACCACCGCGCAGCAGCGCACGCTTCGGGCCCCGTTGGAGCGGATCGCCGCGGTGGCGGCCGACGACGGCATCCGGCCGCCGGCCATCGTGGTGATCGGGCAGGTCGCCGAGTTGGACTTCGAGGACTGACGTGGAGGCGGTCGTCCGGTTCGATCCGGCTGACACCCGGGCCGCGGATCTGCTGGCCCGTCTGGCGGAGCGCGCGGAGGTGACCCCGATGGTGCACGGCGCCGGCACCTGCCTGGTGCTGGGCGGTGCCCGGTCCGGCAAGTCCGCCTGGGCCGAGGCGCAGTTGGCGTCGGCCGTCGACGTGGAGTACGTCGCCACCTCCGAGCGAATCGAGGGCGACGCCGAGTGGGAGCACCGCGTCGCGCTGCACCGGGCCCGCCGGCCGGCGAGCTGGCGGACCACGGAGACCGTCGACCTCGCCGGGGTGCTGCTGCGCGACGACCCGGCTCCGGTGCTCGTGGACTGCGCCGCCGTGTGGCTCGACCGGAAGCTGATGGCCCACGGGGCCTGGGACGATGCGCCGGGCTGGCGCGCCAGGCTCGAGGCCGACGTGGAAGGTCTTGTGGCGGCGCTCGGGGCTACGACCCGCGACGTCATCCTCGTCAGCAACGAGGTGGGCTCGGGGATCGTGCCCGCGACGTCGTCCGGGCGCCTCTACCGCGACGAACTCGGCCGGCTCAACGCCCGGATGGCCGCCGCCTGCCGCGAGGTGTGGCTGTGCACGGCGGGGATCGCGCGGAGGATCAAGTGAGGTCGTTCGTCGCGGCCGTGGGGCTCTTCACGATCGTCCCGGCGCCGCCGGTGGTCGAGATCGACCGGCGGCTCGCCGGCCGCACCATGGCGGCGTTCCCCTGGGTGGGGCTGCTTCTCGGGCTCGTCGGGGGCGTGCTGCTCGTCGCGGTGGACCTGATGGGCGCCGGGGCGTTCCTCGGCGCGGTGCTCGCGCTCGCGGTCGTCGCGCTGCTCACCGGGGCGCTGCATCTCGACGGTCTGGCGGACACCGCCGACGGGCTCGGGTCTCGCAAGCCCCGCGAAGAGGCGCTGCGGATCATGCGGCGGTCGGACATCGGGCCGATGGGGGTGGTGTCGCTGCTGTTCGTACTCCTCGTCGAGGCCGGCGCACTGCAGACCCTGACCGAAGTGTCAGCTGTGGTCGCCGCGGCCGCGTTTACCGTCGCTACCACGGCGGGGCGGGCCGCCGTGACGGCCGCGTCCGTCTCGCCGCTGTCGGCCCGGGCCACGGGCTTCGGCGCTCTGTTCACCGGCGTCACCTCGCGCGCGACGGCGTCCCTGACCGTCGCGGCGGTCATCGCCGTGGCCGCGGGCCTTGGCGGCGTCGCGGCCATGGCGACCGGTGAGACCTTCAGTGGCGGGGGTGCCGGGCTGTTCGCCGTCGCCTGCTGCGCGGCGCTCGCCGTCGGGACGGCGTGGGCGCGGCACCTGCGCACCCGGCTGGACGGCATGACCGGCGACGTCTTCGGGTCGATCGTCGAGGTGACGCAGGTCACCTTCCTCGTGGCCGCAGCCCTCGGCGCCGCCCTCATCTGACCGCCGGGTGCCCTCTGCCGCACCGGAACCGTGAGCACTTTCCCGGCCTCGATCACGATCGACCCGGTTGGCGCGTTCAAGTCGACCGCCAGTCCGACCGAGTGCTCACGCCCCCCGGTCAGTCGAGGTCGAGTCCCGGCAGGTCCGCGTGGGTCCGCCAGCGCCCGTCGTCGAGCGAGAGGCTTCCGACGACGGTAAGGGGACCCGCGATGTCGCGCGTCTCGTACGCCACCAGCGACCACTCGCGCACCGTCAGCTCGACGGGCTCCGGTTCCCAGCCGTCGAGAAGGGACGCGATGCGGGGCATCGGCCCCGACACGGAGTAGTGCCCGACAGTGACGTGAGGCACGTAGGGCCCCGGCAGCCCGGCGGGATGGAGTGCCTGGTGGGCCGTGTCGAGGGCGGGCGCCTCGACGGAGAGGTACGGGACCATGTGGAAGGACCCCCAACCGTCGAGGCTCAGGGTGAAGCCCCCGTCGGCCAGCGCCCGGAGGGCGTGGATGTCGGATGCCAGCCGGCCGGGGCCGATGGGTTCCTCGATGGGGTCCGTGCCTTCGGCGGGCAGGAGCCCCGCGTAGGCGACCGTCACGTGAGGTTGGCGGTCGTACCGGGGGAGCAGGACCTCGGCGAGACGCCCCCGGGCCTCGCACACCGCCGACCGCACGTCGTCGACGTCGACGAGCGCCGCCCACACCAGCGCGTGCGTGCAGCCGCCGTGCCACTCGGCGAAGTCACGGTCCTGGCAGGCGACGGTGTGGTTCGGCAGTGGGGAGCGGCTCACACCACGGACCCTAGTGAGTCCGGGCCGTCGCGGGGTCGGGATGCTCACCTGCCCAGCCTCCGGGGCCGAGGGGGAGGGCCGCGAGCACTTCCTCGGACTCCCGTCCGACTTGAACGCGCCACCCGACTCGACCCCGATCGAGGCCGGGAAAGTGCTCACGGTTCAGTGCGGCAGGGGTCAGTCGAAGTCGGCGGCGGTGGTGTTGCGGTGGTACTCGAAGATGAGGCTGGTGCGGGTTGAGGCCACGCTGGGGCGGGCGGACAGGTGGTCGACGACGAACTTGCGCACCGCCGTCGAATCGGCGACGGCGATGTGGACGAGGAAGTCGTCCGAGCCGCCGAGGAAGAACACCTGGATCACGTCCGGGAGCCGGCGCACCTCTTGGGTGAACGCCCGGATCGCGTCCTGCCGCGCGCCCGGGCGCAGCGTCACTCCGATCACGGCCTGCAGCCCCCGGCCCAGCGCCCGCTGGTCCAGGGCGGCGTGGAAACCGCTGATGTACCCCCGCTCGATGAGGGCCCGCACCCGTGCGTGCGCGGTCGATGGTGCGACGCCGAGCGCGTCGGCCAGCGCCGCGTTCGTCATCCGGCCGTCGCGGGCCAGCAGGTGCATGATGCGCTCGTCGACGGGGTCGAGATTGTCGCTCATCGGGCGAAGATCCTTCTGTCAGGTAGAGAGTTGAACGTGGAAAACGGACCCGATTCTTCGTTTTGGTGCAGCCTATCGCGTTGATTATTCGACCCGAAACATTCAGGGCAGAACAATTTGCGATTCTGCATCTCGCAGGGAGGTCCGGCCGACGACTCCGAGAGGGGACGGGAATGCGCATCGGCGTGCCGACCGAGATCAAGAACAACGAGAACCGGGTCGCCATGACCCCGGCCGCCGTCGACGCCCTGGTGCGTCGCGGCCACGACGTGACGCTGCAGCAGGGCGCGGGCCTCGGCAGTGGCTTCTCCGACGACGCCTACACCCTGGCCGGCGCCCGCCTCGCCGCGACGGCGGCCGAGGTATGGGAGACCGCCGACCTGCTGGTCAAGGTCAAGGAGCCCATCGCCGCCGAGTACGGCTACCTCCGGGCCGACCAGACCCTGTTCACCTACCTGCACCTCGCCGCCGACCGCCCGCTCACCGAGGCGCTGGTCGCGTCCGGCACCACCGCCGTCGCCTACGAGACCGTTCAGACCGCCGGCGGCGCGCTTCCGCTGCTCGCACCCATGAGCGAGGTGGCTGGCCGGCTGTCCATCGCGGTCGGCGCGAACGCACTGCTCAGCCCGGCCGGCGGCCGCGGCATGATCCTCGGCGGGGTGCCGGGCACGCCGCGGGCCAAGGTCGTCGTCATCGGCGGCGGCGTCGCGG
>JAUHXZ010000101.1 GCA_030426725.1 Actinomycetes bacterium | reverse complement strand
CGCCGCGGCGGCCCCCATGGCGTCCGGGTTGCTGATCAGCAGTTCCCCGGCTCCGGGTACCAGCCCCGAGAGGGCCACAGAGGTCTCACTCCCCACGACAGTGGCTCGCTGCCCCCCGGCCGTCGTGGCCAGCGCCGCCCCAACCTCCTCCGGGGCCGTCACGCGCACAGTGGTCGCCTCGCCTGCCAGCGCCTCGGTCAGCGCCACCCGTACCGTGGTCATCGGCGCGACGGACAACGAGTCGGTGACGGCCGGGACGTAGGGGCCGGCGGGGCCGAGGCCCTCGAGGGTGACGTCGAGCCGCTCCTCCCCCGGGTTGGTCAGCAGCAGTGCGGTGGAGCTTGCTCCGGTGGGCGTGGCGAGCAGATGCTCCGTGTCCAGCGTCGTGGGCCCGGCCAGGTCAAGGGGACGCCCCTCGACGGAAGTCGCGAGCATCGCCACCCGGCCCTGGCCGGCGCGGAACTGGACCGCGACCGGTCCCTCGGGAGCCAGGACCGACAGCGCGATCCGGCGCACCACTCCGGGCGCGATGAGGATCCCGCGGGCGCCGACGGCGGTGATCTCGCCGTCGGGCCCGAGCAGGGTGAGATCGACGGCGGCCTCGCCCGCATCACTGTTGACCAGCACGAGTTCGGTTCCGGCCGGATCGTCGATGAGGACGACACCGGCGGTCAGCGCGGGGCCGCAGGGTGCGTAGCCGCGGTCGTCGCCGGTCACCAGGACGCCGGCTGACAGTTGTCTGCCCGCGCTGACACGCACCGGCGTCTCGGTGTCGACGCGTGCCGGAGCGGCGACCTCCGACGGGGTGCCGCCCACGGGGGTCATGTCCACCTCTCCGGCGGAGTCGATGAGTACCTCGCCCGGCACCGCACACGTGAGCGTCGTGGTGCGGGGCAGCTCGACGGAGTCCACCGCCACGATCTGCTGGGGGCTGAGCGCCGCGAGCCCGAGCGCGACGCCGACGGCGACGGCCAGCGCGAGCACGGTCCATGCGAGCCGGCGGATCATTCCTGCCCCCTTCGTGCGACGGCGGCGCCGCCGAGTGTCGGCGCGGCGAGGATGGCGATGAGCACGAGGACCCCGATGTGCCAGGCGGCCCGCCACGGGTACGTGGTGGGCGCGACCGCCAAGTCTCCGCCTTCGTCGCCGAGGTCGAACACGAGCCGGTCGGGGTCGTCGACCGCCGGCAGGTTCCGCCCGTCGAGTGCGGCGGTCCAGTCCGCGTCCGGGGGCTCGGCCACCACCAGGGTGCGGTCCGCCGCGCCGGCCTCCACGTCGCCCTCAAGAACCGGATCGGCGGAGTCGCCGTCAACCACGGAGGTGCGCGACACCAGGCCGACGACCGTCCACACCACCGTGTCGGCGTCCGCGGCGGCGCTGGAGAGGCCGGCGGCGTTGTCCAGTTCGGCGCGCAGTTCCGGCCCGAAGCCGCGGAGCCACACATGGGACACTCCGAGGCCGCTGAGCTGGTCGGCCACGTCGTCCGGCACGGCGCCGGTGGCGAAGGCCTGGACGAGCGACTGTAACTCGGGGGCGAATTCGCCGACCAGTGTGTCCTCGCCGGAGCCCCACTGGGGCCGCCGCGACTCGACGACGTTCCAGGCGACAGCGTCGTCCTCCAACTCGATGAGGAGGGCTCGGGTGTCGCGCTCCGAGGTGACCACGTCCTGGACGTAGCCGGGCAGGACCGAGACGCGTTCGGCGACCGGCCCCGCGAAGCCGACGACCGCCCAGACGCCGGCGGCAAGGAGCCCGACGAGGGCGAGCGCCACGGGGGCGAGCCGACCGCGCCGGTCGTCGGTGGCGGTCAGCAGCGGCGGCGCGAGCATCGCGGCCACCACGAGCAGCGCCCAGGGAGATAGGAGCACCCGGGCCGTGCCGCCGTCGACGCCCACGACGACCCGGGACAGCAGGGCCCCGACCGTGAGGGGGACGGCGATGGCGGCGACGGCGATCCACCAGGTGCGCCCGCGCAGCTGAACGAGCCCGACGACAGCCGCCACGGCGAAGACGGCGACGACCGCGACGTTAAGCCACACCGGCAGGCCCGAGGGAAGGATGCGGCCGAAGACCAGCGCCCAGGAGGCGGGCGGGGTGTCCGGCCAGGCGAGCGGGTCGACCCCGGTGAGGAGCCGCCCGGGATGCAGGGCGAGGGTGGGCAGCCACGGCCCGAGGAACAGCCACACGGGAATCAGCCCGGTGACGGCGTCGGTGAGCCGGCTGCGGTCGCGCAACACCCACACGACGGTGGCCACCGTCGCCATGGGCAGGATCAGCGGCCAGGCCATGGCGACGACCAGGAGCCAGAAGCCGGCTCCGGCCGGGGCGCGGAGCCGCTCCGCTCCGCCAGCCTCGTTGTGCAGGACCGAGTGCACCGAGCGCGCCAGCAGCGGCCCGGCGACGGCCAGGATCATGCCGGTGACGTCGCCCGCCGTGACGAGCCCGAGGACCAGCGTCGCGGCGGCCCAGGCGGCCGCTCCCCCGGCGGCGGCCGCGGGCCCGAGCCCCAGCCGTCTGAGCAGGGCGAGCGCGGCCAGCGCCGCCAGGACCGGCGTGGCGATGACGCCGAGGAACGCGAACCAGCCGGGGCTTCCCAGCCCGAGGAGCGAGGCTACCGCCGCCGCCCCGAGCCAGGGCGCGTCGCCCGCCAGGTAGGCGTTCCAGGCGGCCCCGAGGGATTGGGGGGCCGGGAGCAGGCCTCCGCCGGAGACGGGGCCGACTCCGAGCAGGGTCCGGGCCGCGACGCCGGCCGCGACGAGGAGCACGACGAGCACCAGCGTGACGGGGCTGAGGACGCGCCGTGGCCCGCTGCCGCCGGAGAACTCGTCGCCGGTGAGGTCGTCGATGGTGGTGTCGGACTCGCGGAGGTCGCGGAAGCGGTCCGCGACGCCGGAGCCCATGCGGTCCACGGCGTGCCGCACCGGCCAGAACCGGCTGGGAAGCAGTTCGGCGGGGGTCTCGTCGTCCTCGGGGAGCCGTGCTGCCAGCGCCCGGGTCGCGTCGCCGGTCGCGAGGTGGGCGCGCAGAGCGGCCAGCTCCGCGCGCGCCGTTCCCGGCGACTTCGCGACGAGGAATCCGCCGGCCCGGGCGATCGACGCCAGGGCGAGGCCGGCCCGGGAAGCGCCGCGCGAGCCCGCCACCCGCAGGGCGGCCAGCCGGTCGGACTCGTGGGGGTGCCGTGCGTGCGGCCGCTCCCCCGTCCGGCCGGCGCTGCGGTGCACGAGGGCGGCGTCGGGCCAGGTCAGCACTCGGTAGCCGTGCGCGTTGATGCGCCAGCCGAGATCCACGCCATCGCGGTGCCGGCCGACCTCGGGCGCGAGTCCACCGACCTCCCGCCAGGCGGTTCCCCGGATCAGGAGCCCGGCTGTGGAGCCGCCCAGGACCTCGGCGGGCTCGGTCTGCCGCTGGTCGATGTCGCCCTCTTCGACCATCGGCACCCGGATGCCGCCGGCCGTGATCCCCTGGCCGACCTCGGAGAGGGTGTCGGGGTAGTTGCGGCGCTTGGGCTGCAGGAGTTTGGGCACCACCATGTCGGCCTGCCGGGCGCCCTCGAGGAGGTGGCCCAGCGTGTCACGGCGCGGGGCCGAGTCGTCGTGCAGCAACCAGATCCACTCGGGTTCGGCGTCGGTGAGCGCGAGGGCGACGGCATCGGCGAAAGTGGCGTCCGCGTCGGCCGTGAGGACCGCGTCGACGACGCCCTCGGCGGCCGCGGCGGCGAGGAGGGCGGGTGAGCCGTCGGTCGAGCCGGTGTCGACGGCGATCAGCCGGCCGGGACGCGGATCGAGCCCCGCGACGGCCAGCAGTTGGCGGGGCAGCCATTCGGCGGCGTCGTGCACGACCATGACGGCCGTGACCTCGGCCGGGTCGACGGCGGGTTCCTCACCGGCCGGATCCTCGTTCTCGATCCAAGACCAGAGATCTTCGAGCCGGCCGTGCAGCGGTTCGTCGGTCAACTGTCCTCCAGCCCTCGGTCGGTCCGAGGCTACCAGCGTGGCCGTGAACTAGACCGCGGCTCGCTTCAGCTTCCGGCGCTCCCGCTCCGACAGTCCCCCCCAGATTCCGAACCGCTCGTCCTGGGCCAATGCGTACTCCAGGCATTCCGCCCGCACCGTGCAGTTCTGGCAGACGCGCTTGGCCTCACGGGTGGATCCGCCCTTCTCCGGGAAGAAAGCTTCCGGATCCGTCTGGGCGCACAGCGCCTCTGCCTGCCAGGCGAACGCTCCGTCATCGAGGAGAAGCGTGACGACGTCGTCCATATCTTCCCTCCCTCCGATGCCTTGAATTACACACGAGTGATTTTGATCGGTCAAGGGGAGGAACGTTAACGGATGACCAGGATCTCACGCGAATCGGGCGCCCTCGGACTCCTTCACCAGGGCGACGAGTTCCTTGACTCGCTCCGAATCCGCCAGTGGAGCCACCAGTGTCGCCGTCGGAGTCGCGACGACCAGATGGTCGCTCAGCCCGATGGTGCCGACGACGTGGTCGTCGCCGACCGCGTTGATGATCACGCAGCCGGACGAGTCAAGCGAGACGGTCCTCCCCTGCACCGAGTTGCCCCCGTCGTCGGCCAGGAGCTCGGCGAGCGACACGAAACCGCCGACGTCGCGCCAGTCGATCGCCAGCGGGACGCCGACGACCTCGGCGCCCGTGCTGCCCGTCGACGCCGGCTCCATCACCGCGTAGTCAACCGAGATCTTCGTCAGCGTCGGGAACAGCTCGTCCAGGCGTCCAGGCTCGGCGACGATCGTGCGCACGGTTGCGGCGGTGTGCGGGAGGAGCTGGTCGAGCTGCCCGAGCAGGGTCGCGGCGCGCCACACGAACATGCCGGCGTTCCACCAGTACTCCCCGGTGGCGAGGTACTCCTCGGCGACCGCCCTGGCCGGCTTCTCCTTGAACTCGGCGACGCGGTGCACGCCCGGGAAGTCCGCAAGGCCCTCGCCGCGGTGCAGATAGCCGTAGCCCGTGTGGGGCGACGTCGGCACGACGCCCAGCGTCACCAGCGCCATCGGCCGGCGCTCGGCCACCTCGAACGCCGTGGTCAGCGACCGCTGGAACTCGTCGACCGGCGTGATCACCTGGTCGGCCGTGACCATCGCCACGACCGCGTCGGGGTCCCGGGCGGCGACGGCGGCCGCGGACCAGGCCACGGCGTTGAGGGAGTCACGGCCCTCGGGCTCGCCGAGGATGTTGCCGGACGGCAGCTCGGGCAGCTGCGCGGCCACGTCGTCGGCGTAGGCCCGCCCGGTGCACACGAGGATGTGGCCGGGGTCCACCAGCCCGATGAGCCGTTCGTAGGCGAGGCGCAGCAGCGAGCGGCCCTCGAACAGCTCGAGCAGTTGCTTCGGACGGCCCTGACGGGAGAGGGGCCACAGCCGGGTGCCGGACCCACCGGCCATGATGACGACGTAACGCATGGAGCGAGGCTAGCGAACGAGGCGGCCTAGGATCGGTCCATGCTGATCGCAGCCCTCCGCAACCGGGTGGCCCGTCTCGGGGCGCCCCCGCTCATCACCTACTACGACGACCGCGACGGGTCCCGTGTGGAACTGTCGGCCGTGACGTTCGCCAACTGGGTGGACAAGACCGCCAACCTCATCGCGGACCTCGGCCTCGACGACGGCGAGACGGTGGACCTCGCGATCGCCGACACCCATCCGGGCCACTGGGTGACGCTGGTGTGGGTGGCCGCCGCCTGGCAGCGCGGCTGTCCGGTCGTGCCCAGGGTCTCCGGGGCGGAGCTGCTGGTGGTGGGGCCGGGCGACGACCGTCGCGCCGCGACCACCGTCGCCTGCTCCCTGCATCCGTTGGGGCTCGGCTTCCCCGAGCCGCCGGCCGGCGCCGTCGACTACCGCGAGGTCCTGGCCCAGCCCGACGTGCACGACCCGTCGCCGCTGGGCGAATCGACGCTGTGGGAGGGGCGGCCGATGCCCGCCGTGCCGGTGCGCGACGACCGGCTGCTCATCGTCGATCCCGATGCACCCACCGCCGTGCGCGAGGCTCTTCTGGCCGCCGTGCCGGGATCGGGGTCCACCGTCGTCGCGGTGGGAGTGTCACCGGAGCGCGCCCGCGAGATCGCAGACTCGGAGCGCGCCCGGCTCGGGTGACTCACCCGTTGTTCTGTTCGGCCTCGCCGCCCTGCTCGCTCTGTTCCGCCTGCTCGCCCTGGTCCTCGGGCCCGGCCTGCTCGAGAGGCTCGGCCTCCTCGGACACCTCGACCTCGGGCACCTGCGCGGCCTCCACGTCCGGTACCTGCAGGGCGACGGCGCCGCCCCCGAGGGTGGCGAGCATCTGCCGCACGTTGGCGAGCTGCGCGGTGATGGAGTCGCGGCGCTGCGTGAGCGCCGACAGCTCCCGGTCGGAGTCGCGACGGATGCGCTCGGCGCGGGTCCGCGCCTCGCCGATCATGTCCTCGGCCTCGCGCTTCGCGGCCGACCGGACGGTCTCGGCCTGGCTGTTGGCGTCGGAGACGATCCGCTGGGCCTCGGCCTCGGAGGCGCGCAGCTGTTCCTCGGCGGCCCGGAGCTGCTCGTCGCGCTGCGCCATGGCGGCCTCGAAGTCCGTGGTGGCGGCGTCGCGGCGCTCCGCGAGGGTCCGCTCGAAGTCGGCGGCCGCCTGGGCGGCCCGGGCCTGCTGCGCCTCGTAGACGGCCTCGGCCTCCTCGCGGCGCGCGGCGGCCTCGCTGTCGGCCTGGTCGAGCAGTTCGTCGGCGCGGCGCTGGGCCCCGGTGAGGCGCGCCTCGGCGTCGGCCTCGGCGGCCGAGCGGGTGTCGATGGCGTACCGGTCCGCCTCAGCGGCCTTCGCGGCGGCCTGCTGGGCGGCCTCCTCGATCTTGGCGCGCGCCTCATCGGCCGCGTTGCGCCGGACCTCGGCCGCCTCCTCCTCGGCGAGCGACAGGATCTGACCGATGCGCTCACCCAGCTCGGCGAAGGTGGGACGCGACGCCGTCTGCGAAGCCCGGTCGGCCTCCTCCGCCCGGACGGCCGCCTCGGCGGCACGCTGTTCCTGCTGCTGCCGCTGCTGGTCGACCTCCTTGAGACGGACGGTCAGCTCGCCCAGCTCGGAGCGGGCCGCGTCGAGCGCCTGCTGCAGGGTGGAGATTTCGGCGTCGACCTGCGCGGGCTCGTAGCCGCGCAGCACGGTGCGGAAGCTTGTTGCGTTCATTCGTCCTCGTCTTGAGTGGGGATTCCGGGTACGGCAAGTGCTTCGATCACTCCGGAGAGCGAGTTCAGCTGTTGGGTGATGGCGTCGCGGCGTTGGGCGAGGCGCGCCACCTCGCTGCGGGCCGACTCGAGCATCTCGCGTGCCTGGGTGCGGATGGTCTCCGCTTCGACGCGCGCCTCGGCCAGGAGGCGGGTGGCCTCCTCGCGGGTGGCCCGAGTGCGTTCGAAGGACGCGCGCTGGGAGCGCTCGAGGTCTGCGGTGAGGCGTTCGCGCACCAGGGCGGCGTCGGCCTCGGCGTCGGCGATGCGGTCGGTGG
>JAUHXZ010000016.1 GCA_030426725.1 Actinomycetes bacterium | reverse complement strand
GCCTCACCTGTCACAACACCATCCCGCACTCCCGCGGCCTCGGATCGTCGGCCGCCGCGATCGTCGCCGGCCTGGCGTTCGCCTGGGGTATCGCCCGTCCGGGTGAGCCTCTCGATCGGGCGGTGCTGACCAGGCTCGCCACCGAGGCCGAAGGGCACCCCGACAACGCCGGCGCGGCCGTGTGGGGCGGCGCGATCCTCGCCTGGTCCCGCGAGGGGAAGGTCTCCCTCGTGCAGCTCCCGCTGCCCGACGGGTTCGCGGCGGTGGCGTTCGTCCCGGACTTCGAATGCCGCACCGACGACGCGCGTCGCGTACTGCCGGCCACCGTCAGCCGGGATGACGCGGTGTCGCAGGCGATCGCCGCGGCGGCGCTGCCGCTGGCGCTGACGGTCCGGCCTGATCTGCTGCTCGACGCCACCGCCGACCGCCTCCACCAGCAGTACCGCGCGGACCTCATGCGCCCCGCCTACGACCTCATGACGAGCCTCCGCGCGGTGGGGGTCCCGGCCGCCATCTCGGGTGCCGGCCCGACGGTGATCGCCGTGGGGCTGCCCGACCAGCTCGCGGGCATCGAGCGCGTCGGCGCGGACGGCTTCGCGGCGCGCCCGCTGAGCCCGGCGGGCGGGGTGCAGCTTCTCCACGCGTGACGGATCGGCCGCATTCTTTGGCCACGCGCTTCCCAGTTGCTAGGCTTGACAGTGGTTTACCCCGAGGCGCCGCCGAGGCGAGCATCTGCCGGCCACTCCCGCGCCCAGTACTCCACAGATTCTGACGCCGTCGGCGCGCATTGAAAGTTGCCCCGCACGGCTCCATGGAAGGAACCATTCGTTGAGCGAATCCGCTGACCTGTCCGGAATGAAGCTGGTCGAACTGAAGTCGGTCGCAGCCGGGCTGGGCATCAAGGGCACGTCCGCCATGCGCAAGGGCGACCTCGTCTCGGCCATCCAGAGCGCCCGCAACGGCGGCGCCCCGGCCGCGCAGAAGTCCCCCCGACGCACGGCGGAGACCCCGGCCGAGGAGCGTTCCCAGGAGCGGCTCGTCGAGCCCTCCGAGGCCGAGCGGCCCGCCCAGAAGCGCCGCGCCTCCCGCGCCGCGGGGGCGCCCGAGGCCCAGGGCGGGGAGGGCACGCAGCCGAACCGGGCCGAGGCCACCCGCCGGAACGGCGAGCCCGGCCAGCGCCAGGAGCGGCAGGACGACCAGGCATCCCAGCAGGGCGGTGAGTCCCGCGGCGACAACGCCCAGCGCCAGGACCAGGGCGAGGGCGGCGGCCGCAACAACCGCCGCCGCCGCAACCGCTCCGGCCAGCCCGAGCAGGCCCCGCGCCAGGACGTCCTCGACGAGGTGGGCGAACTGCTCGACGCGGCCATGGGCGGCAAGCAGTCCTCCGGGCAGCAGCCGTCGGGCCAGCAGTCCTCGGGCCAGCAGGACCAGCCCAAGCAGAGCCCCGCGCCCGCGCCGGTCTCCCACGACAACTCCGGCGGTTACGACGACGACCAGGGCGGCGGCTCCCGCCGCTCCCGGCGCCGCCGCAACCGCGACCGGCAGAACAACCGGCGACAGGGCCGCGGTCAGGGCATGGACCGCATGGACGCCGAGCCGACCGTGGGGGAGAACGACGTCCTGGTCGCCATCTCCGGCATCGTCGACATCCTCGACAACTACGCGTTCGTGCGCACCTCGGGCTACCTGCCCGGCCCGAACGACGCCTACCTGTCGATGTCCACCGTGCGGCGGCAGGGCCTGCGCCGCGGCGACGTCATCACCGGGCAGATGCGCGCCCCGCGCGAAGGGGAGCGCAAGGAGAAGTACAACCCGCTGGTGCGTCTCGACACCGTCAACGGGGAGGACCCCGAGAAGGCCAAGGGCCGCCCCGAGTTCTCCAAGCTGACGCCGCTGTACCCGCAGGAGCGCCTGCGGCTCGAGACAGTCCAGACCAACGTCACCGGCCGCATCATCGACCTCGTCTCACCGATCGGCAAGGGTCAGCGCGGGCTCATCGTCTCGCCGCCCAAGGCCGGCAAGACGATGGTGATGCAGGCCATCGCCAACGCGATCGCGGCCAACAACCCCGAGGTCCACCTCATGGTCGTCCTGGTCGACGAGCGTCCCGAGGAGGTCACCGACTTCCAGCGCACCGTCTCCGGCGAGGTCATCGCCTCGACGTTCGACCGCCCGGCCGAGGACCACACGATGATCTCGGAACTCGCGATCGAGCGTGCCAAGCGCCTCGTGGAGCGCGGTCACGACGTCGTCGTCCTCCTCGACGGCATCACGCGCCTCGGCCGTGCCTACAACCTGGCGGCCCCCGCCTCCGGCCGCATCCTGTCCGGTGGCGTTGACTCCGCGGCGCTGTACCCGCCGAAGAAGTTCTTCGGCGCGGCCCGCAACATCGAGAACGGCGGCTCGCTCACCATCCTGGCCACCGCCCTCATCGAGACCGGGTCCAAGATGGATGAGGTCATCTTCGAGGAGTTCAAGGGCACCGGCAACATGGAGCTGCGGCTCCGCCGCGAGCTCGCCGACAAGCGGATCTTCCCCGCGATCGACGTGGACGCCTCCGGCACCCGACGCGAGGACCTGCTGCTCGGCCGCGACGAACTCAACATCATCTGGAAGCTGCGCCGCGCCCTGTCCGGGCTCGACGACCAGCAGGCCCTCGAGACCCTCAAGGCCCGCATGGCGAAGACCCAGGGCAACCACGAGTTCCTGCTCAGCGTCCTCAAGACGACCCCCGCGTCGGAGGGCTGACCGCCGATTGGAATTTGCGCGGCCGGCGAGGCACAATTGAGTGCTGCGCCGGTTCACGCAACCTCCAGGCCCATGAGGGCCGGCGACCCGGCCGACACCACACAAGGAGAACCACCATGAAGCAGGGCATCCACCCTGAATACGTCGAGACCCAGGTCCACTGCACCTGCGGCAA
Source organism: Actinomycetes bacterium (assembly GCA_030426725.1). Classification (GTDB taxonomy): domain Bacteria; phylum Actinomycetota; class Actinomycetes; order Propionibacteriales; family Propionibacteriaceae; genus Arachnia. The sequence goes on along the minus strand of JAUHXZ010000016.1, from coordinate 42,768 downwards.
CACGTTCACCACTCGCAGCACCAGCAACAAGGGCACCCTGAGCGCTGACGTCTGCTCCGAGTGCCACCCGTTCTACACCGGCAAGCAGAAGATCCTCGACACCGGTGGCCGCGTCGCACGCTTCGAGCGCCGCTACGCCAAGAAGAGCAAGTAGCGCCGCCGTCGGGCGTCGGGAGGGCTGAGGCCCACCCGGCGCCCGATTTGCGTTCCCGCCGCCCCGATCCCCACGTCAGGAAGCAATGTTCGACAACGCCCAGCCACTCATCGACGAGTTCCGTGACCTCGAACGGCAGCTCGCCGATCCCGCCCTGCACTCGGACATGGCCAGGTCCCGGAAGGTGGGCCGCCGCTACGCGGTGCTGCGCCCCATCGTCGAGGCGATCGACGAGTACCGGCGCCTCGTCGACGATCGCGTCGCCGCCGCCGAACTGGCCGCTGACGACCCGTCCTTCGCGGACGAGCTGGCCGACATCGAGACGCAGCTCGAGGCCGTCACCGAGCGCCTCACCCGGCTGCTGGCGCCCCGGGACCCCAACGACGACGCGGACGCCCTCGTGGAGATCAAGTCCGGTGAGGGCGGCGACGAGTCGGCCCTGTTCGCCGGGGACCTGCTGAAGATGTACACCCGCTACGCCGAACAGGCGGGCTGGAAGATGGAGCTGCTGGACTCCCAGGAGACGGATCTGGGCGGCTACAAGTCCGTCACCGTCGCCGTCAAGGGCAGCAGCGTCAACGGTGTCGGCCCCTATGGGCGGCTCAAGTTCGAGGGCGGGGTCCACCGTGTACAGCGCGTCCCCGTCACCGAGTCCCAGGGACGCATCCACACCTCGGCCGCGGGCGTGCTCGTGATGCCCGACGTCGAGGCCGACGAGGTTGAGATCAACGACGACGACCTGCGCATCGACGTCTATCGCTCGTCGGGGCCCGGGGGGCAGGGCGTCAACACGACCGACTCCGCCGTCCGCATCACGCACCTGCCCACCGGCACCGTCGTGGCCTGCCAGAACGAGCGCTCGCAGCTGCAGAACCGCGAGTCGGCCATGCGCATGCTCCGCGCCCGCCTGACGGCCCTCGCGGAGGCGGAGGCCGCCTCCGCGGCGTCGGAGGCCCGCAGGTCCCAGGTGCGCACCGTGGACCGCTCGGAACGGATCCGCACCTACAACTTCCCGGAGAACCGGATCACGGACCACCGGATCGGGTTCAAGGCCCACAACCTCGACCAGGTGCTCGACGGGGCCATCGCCCCGCTGCTCGACGCGCTGGCCGAGCAGGACCTCGCTGAACGGCTCGCCGGGAGCGGCGGCCGGTGACCGACGTCGCCTTCGAGGTCGCCGGGATGCTGGCGCGCTCCGGTTCACCCAGCCCCGGCCCGGAGGCCAGGACGCTCGTGGCCCACGTGCTGGGCGTCGAGGTGCGTGACCTCATCCGCGTCGAGGGCGTCTCGGCGGCCCAGCGTGACGCCATCGACGAGCTGGTGTCCCTGCGCGCCTCCGGGGTGCCCGTCCAGCACCTCACGGGCGTCGCGCACTTCCGCTACGAGACCCTCAGCGTCGGGCCCGGGGTGTTCATCCCCCGCCCCGAGACCGAGGTGATGACCGGCTGGGCGGTGGACGCGCTGGCCGCCCGCCCGGTGGACCGGCGTCGCGTCGTGGAACTCTGCGCCGGCTCGGGCGCCGTCACCGCGGCCATCATCCACGAGATCGGGGGAGTGGAGGCCCACGCCGTCGAGGTCTCGCCCGACGCTCTCCCCTACCTCGAACGCAACCTCGCGGGCACCGGCGCCGCGGTCGTGCACGCCGACATGGCCGACGCGCTTCGTCACCTCGACGGGACGGTCGATCTCGTGGTGGTCAACCCGCCGTACATCCCCGAGGCGCACCGGGCCGTCCTGCCCACCGACGTCACCGACCACGACCCCGAGGGCGCGCTCTTCAGCGGCCCCGACGGGCTCGACGCCATCCGGGTGGTGGGCGTCGTCGCCGCCCGGCTGCTGCGGCCCGGGGGGCTGGTCGCCACGGAGCACGACGAGTCCCACCCCGACGAGGTCGTGCGGATCCTGCGCGGCAACGGCTTCACCGACGTGGCCACGCATCCGGATCTGACGGGCCGCCCACGGTTCGCCACGGGCGTGGCCGCAGCCGGTAGTGGCAGGATTACCACGTGACCACAACCTTCGACCTGACCGGTGACGCGGACGCCGCCCTCGAAGCGGCCGCCGAGGCCGTCAAGGCGGGCGAGTGCATCGTGCTGCCCACCGACACCGTCTACGGCATCGGTGCCGACGCGTTCGACGCGGCCGCCGTCCAGCGGCTCCTCGACGCGAAGGAACGCGGCCGCGACATGCCTCCGCCCGTCCTGGTCGCGGAGCCGTCGATGCTGCGCGCCGTCGCCGACGACGTGCCCGCGGGCGCGGCGGTCCTGGCGAAGGCATTCTGGCCCGGCGGCCTGACACTCATCGTCAAGGCACAGCCGCGCTCCGGCATGGAGCTGGGGGAGACCCGCGGAACCGTTGCGGTGCGCGTGCCGGACCACGACGGCGCGCGGGCGCTGCTGCGCCGCACCGGGCCGTTGGCAGTCAGCTCCGCCAACGTGTCCGGCCGGCCGGCCGCGCTCGACTGCGACGACGCGCGCGCCCAATTGGGGGACCGGGTGGCGGTCTACCTCGACGGGGGTCCCGTCAGCGGCGGCGTCGCCTCCACCATCGTCGACTTCGCCTCCACCCCCGAGGGCCGGATCCTCCGCCAGGGCGCCATCGCGCTCGAGGCACTTCTCGAGGTGGCCCCGGACATCGAACGGCCCGCGACGGACCCCGCGCCGCAGTCTGCACCGGCCCCCGACGGTGAAGCGACCCCGGACACGAAACCGCTCACCGACACGGAGACGGCCACCGACACCGAGCCCGGCGCCGAGGCGCAGAGCTAGGCAGCCGATGCGCGAATACCTCCTGGTGCTGCTGGTCGCCATCGGAACGACCCACCTCCTTGCCGGCCTGTGCCGGAGCATCGCGGTGCGGACCGGGGCGATGGCGCAGGTCCGCAGCCGGGACGTCCACACCGAGCCGATCCCATACTTCGGCGGGGTGGCGATGTTCCTCGGGCTGGCGATGGCCTTCCTCCTCGCGGTCCAGCTGCCCTTCCTGGGGCGGTACAGCGCCGTCACGCACGACGCGGGCGCCGTCCTGCTCGCCGGGCTGATCATCGCGTTCATCGGTGTCCTCGACGACAAGTACGACATGCCCGCACTCGTGAAGCTCGGCGGCCAGGTGCTCGCGGCGGGGGTCGCCGTGCTTCAGGGCGTGCGGATCTACTGGATCCCGCTGCCGGACCGCATCGTCGCCCTCGACGACGCCACGAGCATCCTCGTCACCGTGTTCTTCATCGCCCTGTGCGTCAACGCCGTCAACTTCGTCGACGGCCTCGACGGCCTGGCGGGCGGCATCGTCGCCATCGGCTCAGGGGCATTCTTCAGCTACACCTACGTGCTGGCCTACGAACAAGAACTGGTCCGCGCCACCACGGCCAGCCTCATCACCGTCGCGACGTGCGGCATCGCCCTGGGGTTCCTCTTCCACAACGTCCACCCGGCCAAGATGTTCATGGGCGACTCCGGCTCGATGCTGCTGGGCCTGCTCATGGCGATGAGCGCCATCTCTTTCACCGGCCAGCTCGACCCAGGCGCGATCGCGCAGGACGGCCAACTGCTGCCCGCGCTGCTGCCGATCCTCCTGCCGCTCGCTGCCCTGGCCCTGCCGCTGCTCGACCTGGTGCTGGCTTGGATCAGGCGGACCTGGCGGGGCCACAACGTCTTCCACCCGGACAAGCAGCACCTGCACCACCGGCTGCTCGCCCGCGGCCACTCGCACTGGGGGGCGGTCCTGCTCATGTACGCCTGGACCGCGCTGGTCTCCGTGGGACTCGTGGTGATGGCGCTCGTCCCCATGATCTGGACCATGTGGGTCCTGCTGGCGGTGGCCGTGCTCGTGCTGGTCCTGACGCTGCGGCCCGTCAGGTCGGCGCCGGCGGAGCTGCCCGCGGACTCCGACGTCGTTGACCCGGTGCCGCATGGCTGACCGGCGGATGGGGCCCGCGTCCCGCCGCGCCCGCGAGATGATGATCGGCGGCGTGGTCGCCGGGCACGCCGTCGGCCTGCTCATCATCGCGGCCGCACTGCTCATCGGCGGGCGGGGAGCCGCGGTCACCGCGGCCCTCGGGTTCGCCGCCGTCGTCATCTTCTACGCCGTGGGTCAGGCCATCGAGGTGGTCGCGTCCGAGTTGCCGGACCTGCAGGGGCTCGGCCTGGTGATGGTGAGCTACGTGGTGCGCGTCGTCGGCATTGCGGCAGGGCTGTGGTTCATCCTCGGACTACCCGCGATGCAGCCGATCCTCAGCGAGGGCTGGCTGGTGCTCAGCGTCGCGGGAACCGTCCTGGCCTGGGTCGCCGGGGTGGCCACTGTGGGCTTCCGGCAGCGAATCCCCGTCTACGACACCGAGTACCACCCCCCGTCCGACGACTGACGGTCCGTGGAATATGATTCGGCCCCACGTTTCCGCTAGGCTCGCTCACGACATGGGCAACGAAGTGAGGGGCAGTGTCCCAGAAGGATCTGGGCGCAGTCGCGCCGACGACGGCATGCTTGTGCTCAGTTACCTGCTCAGCGGGATCATCTTCTACGGTGGCCTCGGTTGGGTGGGGGACTACTTCCTGAATACCTCGTGGCTGTTGCCGCTCGGCCTGATCATCGGGCTGGTCAGCAGCATCTACCTCATCATCAAGCGATACGGGAGCGGTACGTGACACTGGGGCTACTTCCGATGGAGACTGACGGCGGAGGCGAATACCACCCGCCGAGCACCGACGACTTCCTCTGGTACTCGGTCTGGCCGGGCGTGCTGCCCGACTGGGTCAACAAGCCGCTCATCCAGGCGATCATCGGCGCGCTCATCGTCATCGTGCTGTGGTGGCTGGCGTCGCGGAACCTCAAGGTGAAGCCGTCCAAGGCGCAGTTCGCCGGCGAGTACATCTACGAGTTCGTGCGCAACGGCATCGCGCGCGACATCATCCACCACGACTTCAAGAAGTACCTGCCCTACCTGCTGGGCCTGTTCTCGTTCCTGCTGGTCAACAACTGGTTCGGCGAGATGTTCTTCTTCATGTACCCCACGTTCTCGAACGTGGGCTACGCGTACGGCCTCGCCATCCTCTCGTGGCTCCTCTATGTGGGTGCCGGCTTCCGAAAGTGGGGCTTCGGCGGCTTCCTCAAGAAGTCTCTCGTGCCCGACGGCGTGCCCTTCTACCTGCTTCCGCTGGTCGTCCCCCTCGAGTTCCTGGCGACGTTCATCACCCGCCCGATCACGCTGGCGTTGCGTCTCTTCGCCAACCTGTTCGCCGGCCACCTCGTGGTCCTGGTGTTCGTCGTCGGCGGTGGCTACCTGGTGTCGCAGAGCGGCAACCTCTTCTACCAGGTCTCCGGAGTGGTCTCCCTGGCCTTCAGCATCATCATCCTCTGCCTGGAGCTGTTCATCGGCGCCCTGCAGGCCTATATCTTCACGGTTCTCACCGCCCAGTACGTGTCGTCCTCCATCGCCGAGGCGCACTGAGTCAACACCGACTCCCGGCCAGCGCCCGCTGCCCGGAAGCCATCCGAAAGGAATGCAATGTCCCTCCTGGAAATCACCGGCTCGCTGAACATGATCGGCTACGCGATCGCCACCATCGCCCCGGCCCTCGGCGTGGCGTGGATCTTCGCGTCGGTCATCAACGGCACCGCCCGTCAGCCCGAGGCCCGCGGCGCCATGATGGGTACCGCCTTCATCGGCTTCGCCGTGGTTGAGGCCCTCGCCATCATCGCGATCGCTCTCGCGTTCGTCCTCTGAGCGCCGCTATGTTCCCCTTCACCGGGGCGCTTCTCGAGGTCGATCTGGGGCCTCTGATGCCCCACTACCTCTCGGAGATCATCGCCGGCATCCTCCTCATGGGGGTGATCTTCCTCGTCATGTGGAAGATCGTCGTACCGGCCTTCGAGAAGATGTACGAGGAGCGCACGAACAAGATCGAGGGCGGCATGCAGCGCGCCGCGGCGGCGGAAGCCAAGGCCGAGGCCGCGCTCGCGGAGTACAACGACCAGCTCAACGCCGCCCGTGAAGAGGCCGCCCGCATCCGCGAGGACGCCAAGAACCAGTCCGCCGCCCTGCTGGCGGAGGCCCGGGACAAGGCCTCCAAGGAGTCGCAGCGGATCCTCGAGACGGGACGCACCCAGCTCGAGGCGGAGCGTTCGCAGCTCGTCCACGACCTCCGGGCCGAGGTCGGTGGCATGGCCACCACCCTCGCCGGCAAGATCGTCGGTGAGTCGCTGGACGACGACGCGCGTGCCAACCGCACCGTGGACAGGTTCCTGGCTGAGCTCGAAGCGGCAGGTCAGACCCGATGATGGCCGTCGACGCCGCAATCGGTGACCTCGACGCGACCGTGGACGGCATCGACACCGATGCCACTACGGCCACCGAGCTCTTCGCCGTCGTCGACGTCCTCGACGGCCAGCCGATGCTGCGTCGTTCGCTCTCGGACCCGACGGCCGTCCTCGCCGACCGTTCGGGCCTCGCCAGGCGCCTCTTCGGGGGCAAGGTGTCGGAAGCGACCCTCGCCGTGCTGCTCCACGCACTGGGGGAGTCCTGGGACAGCGGCGCCCACATGGTCGCCGGGCTGGAGCGGCAGGGCATCCGTGTGGCTCTCCTCGCGGCCCACCGCGACGGGGAACTCGCCCGGGTGGCCGACGAGCTGCACAGCATGGCCGTCATCATCGACGAGACCCCGGAGCTCGAGGGCACTCTGCACAAGTCCTACCCGGTCGACGCCAAGCGCGAGCTGATCGACGGACTCGTCGCGGACAAGGTCCTGCCGGTGTCGCGCATGCTCATCGACCGCGTCGTGCGGACGCCGGGCCGGAACCACTCGCGCAGCCTCGGGCGGATGCTCGAACTCGCCGCGGATGTGGCCGGACGTCGGGTGGCCTGGGTCACCGTCGCCCAGCCGCTGGACGAGGCGAGGACCGCACGGCTGACCAAAGCCCTCGAGGCCCAGGCCGGTGGCCCTGTCCACGTGCACGTCGAGATCGACCCCAAGGTCCTCGGTGGCATCCACGTCGCCCTCGGCGACCACGTATTCGAAGCAACCGTTGCCGCGCGGCTCGACCAGGCGCACCGGCAACTCATCTCCCGGTAAACGAAAGTAGAAACGCAATGGCTGAACTCACCATCAGTCCGGACGAGATCCGCAGTGCGCTGGACGAATTCGTCCAGTCCTACCAGCCCACGGCCGCTTCCCCGACCGAGGTCGGCACCGTCGTGACCTCGGGCGACGGCATCGCCCGAGTCGAGGGCCTGCCCTCGGCGATGGCGAACGAGCTGTTGCGCTTCGAGAACGGCACGCTGGGCATCGCCCAGAACCTCGACGAGCGCGAGATCGGCGTCGTCGTCCTCGGCGACTCCGAAGGCATCGACGAGGGCTCCGTCGTGCACGGCACCGGCGACGTCCTGTCCGTCCCGGTCGGCGAGGGTTACCTCGGCCGCGTCGTCGACGCCATGGGCAACCCGATCGACGGCCTCGGCGAGATCAGCGACGTCGAGGGTCGTCGCGCCCTCGAGATCCAGGCCGCCGGCGTCATGGACCGCCAGGAGGTCCGCGAGCCGCTGCAGACGGGCCTCAAGGCCATCGACGCGATGATCCCGATCGGCCGCGGCCAGCGCCAGCTCATCATCGGCGACCGCAAGACCGGCAAGACGGCCATCGCGATCGACGCGATCATCAACCAGAAGGCCAACTGGGAGTCGGGGGACCCGAAGAAGCAGGTGCGCTGCATCTACGTCGCGGTCGGTCAGAAGGGCTCGACGATCGCCGAGGTGCGCAGCACCCTCGCCGACGCCGGCGCGCTCGACTACACCACCATCGTCCACGCCCCCGCGTCGGACCCGGCGGGCTTCAAGTACATCGCCCCCTACGCCGGCTCCGCCATCGGCCAGCACTGGATGTACCAGGGCAAGCACGTCCTCATCGTCTTCGACGACCTCACCAAGCAGGCCGAGGCCTACCGCGCCATGTCGCTGCTGCTGCGCCGCCCCCCGGGCCGTGAGGCCTACCCCGGCGACGTGTTCTACCTCCACTCCCGCCTGCTGGAGCGCTGCGCCAAGCTCTCCGACGAGCTGGGCGGCGGCTCGATGACCGGCCTGCCGATCATCGAGACCAAGGCCAACGACGTCTCGGCGTACATCCCCACCAACGTCATCTCCATCACCGACGGCCAGATCTTCCTGCAGTCGGACCTGTTCAACGCCAACCAGCGCCCGGCCATCGACGTCGGCATCTCGGTGTCCCGCGTCGGCGGCGCCGCGCAGGTCAAGGCCATGAAGTCGGTCTCCGGGTCGCTGAAGATCAACCTGGCCCAGTACAGGGACATGCAGGCGTTCGCCATGTTCGCCTCGGACCTCGACGCCACGACGCGCCAGCAGCTCGACCGCGGCGCCCGCCTCACCGAGCTTCTCCGCCAGGGCCAGTACGCGCCCTACGCGGTGGAGGATCAGGTCATCAGCGTGTGGGCCGGTATCGAGGGCCACTTCGACGACGTGCCCGTCTCCGACGTGCTGCGCTTCGAGCAGGAGTTCCTCGACTACCTGCGGCACAACTCCACCGTCCTGCAGTCGGTGGCCGACACCAAGCTGTTCGGCGATGACCTCAAGGAGGCCACCGTCACGGCCCTCGGCGAGTTCAAGAAGCTGTTCCGCACCGGTGACGGCGAGCTGCTCGCGGGGCACGAGGAGCACAAGCCGCTGACCGACGAGGAGATCGACCAGCAGACGATCGTCCGCCAGAAGCGGGGCTGATTCCATGGGGAGCAGTCTGCGAGAGCTTCGTCAGCGCCGAAAGTCGGTGACGACGACCAAGAAGATCACCCGGGCCATGGAGTTGATCGCGGCGTCGCGCATCATCAAGGCGCAGAACGCGGCGCGCGCGGCCCTGCCGTACACCCGCGAACTGCTCCAGGCGGTTTCGGCCCTGGCGAGCGTCAAGGACATCGAGCACCCGCTGCTGTACGACACCGACACCCCGAAGCGGTCCGCGATCCTGCTCATCACGTCGGACCGCGGTCTCGCCGGTGCCTACTCGGCCAACGTCATCAAGGCGGCCGAGCAGCTGCACACGCGGCTCGTGGCGGACGGCCAGGAAGTGGTCATGTACATCACGGGCCAGAAGGGCGTGGCGTACTACGATTTCCGCAACCGTCCCGTGGAGCAGAGCTGGACGGGGTTCTCGGACCGCCCGACGTACGCGCACGCGCGGGAGATCTCCAAGGTGCTGCTGGACCGGTTCCTGCAGCCCACCGAGGAGGGCGGCGTCGATCAGCTGCACGTGGTGACGACGCGTTTCGTGTCCATGCTGACGCAGAACGCGGCGGCCATCCGGCTCCTGCCGCTCGTGGTGACGGACGCTCCCGGCAACCACGACGATGCCGGCGACGACCTTCACCCGTTCTACCACTTCGAGCCGGACCCCGAGACGGTGCTCGACACGCTGCTGCCGCTGTTCGTGGCGAACCGCATCTTCAGCGGCCTGCTGCAGGCGGCGGCCTCCGAGCTGGCGAGCCGGCAGCGGGCGATGAAGTCGGCCACCGACAACGCCCAGTCCCTGATCGAACAGCTGACTCGCGAGGCGAACCAGGCGCGTCAGGCGGAGATCACCCAAGAAATCACTGAAATCGTCGGTGGCGCCGCGGCGCTGTCCGAATGAGCCGACCAACGAATGAGGAACTAATGACTGCCACTGTTAGCCAGACGCAGCCGGCCACCACCGGTGGTGTCGGCCGCGTCGCCCGCGTCATCGGCCCGGTCGTCGACGTCGAGTTCGCGGCGGATCAGATCCCCGAGATCGGTAACGCGCTGCTGGTCGAGACCGAGGTCATGGGCGAGAAGCGCACCATGACCATGGAGACGGCGCTGCACGTCGGCGATAACCTCGTGCGTGCCATCGCGCTCAAGCCCACCGACGGTATGCGCCGCGGCGCCGAGGTCACCGACACCGGCGCCCCGATCAGCGTCCCGGTCGGCGACGTCACCAAGGGCCACGTGTGGAACGTGACCGGCGACGTGCTCAACGTCGATCCATCGACGATCGAGGTCACGGAGCGTTGGCCCATCCACCGCCCGGCCCCGAAGTTCGACAGCCTGGAGCCCCGCACCGAGATGCTGGAGACCGGCATCAAGGTGCTCGACCTCCTCACCCCGTACGTCAAGGGCGGCAAGATCGGCCTGTTCGGCGGCGCCGGCGTGGGCAAGACGGTCCTCATCCAGGAGATGATCTACCGCATCGCCCACAACTTCGGCGGCACGTCGGTGTTCGCGGGCGTGGGGGAGCGCACCCGTGAGGGCAACGACCTCATCAACGAGATGGAGGAGGCGGGCGTCCTCAAGGACACCGCGCTCGTGTTCGGCCAGATGGACGAGCCCCCGGGCACCCGTCTGCGCGTCGCGCTCTCGGCGCTGACCATGGCGGAGTACTTCCGCGATGTGCAGAACCAGGACGTGCTGCTGTTCATCGACAACATCTTCCGCTTCACCCAGGCGGGCTCCGAGGTGTCGACGCTGCTCGGCCGCATGCCGTCGGCCGTGGGCTACCAGCCGAACCTGGCTGACGAGATGGGCCAGCTGCAGGAGCGGATCACGTCGACGAAGGGCCACTCGATCACGTCGATGCAGGCGATCTACGTGCCCGCCGACGACTACACCGACCCCGCGCCGGCCACCACGTTCGCGCACCTCGACGCGACCACCGAGTTGTCTCGTGAGATCGCGTCCCGTGGTCTGTACCCGGCCGTGGACCCGCTGACGTCGTCGAGCCGCATCCTGGACCCGCAGTACATCGGCCAGGAGCACTACGACACGGCCGTGCGCGTCAAGCAGATCCTCCAGCGCAACAAGGAGCTGCAGGACATCATCGCCATCCTCGGTATCGACGAGCTGTCCGAAGAGGACAAGATCATCGTCAACCGGGCGCGTCGCCTGCAGCAGTTCCTGTCGCAGAACACCTACATGGCCGAGAAGTTCACCAACGTCCCGGGCTCCACCGTGCCGCTGGCAGACACCATCGAGTCGTTCCAGATGATCTGCAACGGTGACGTCGACCACATCGCCGAGCAGGCGTTCTTCAACGTCGGCGGCATGGACGACGTGATGGCGAACTGGTCGAAGCTCCAGAAGGACAGCTGATCGTGGCACGGCCCCCGTTGGAGGTAGAGGTCGTCGCGGCGGACCGGCTCGTCTGGTCCGGTCAGGCGGTCAACATCATCGCGCGCACGGTGGAGGGTGACATCGGCATCCTGCCGGGCCACGAACCGCTGCTGGCGCTCATGGTGCCCTGCCTGGTGGAGATCGTCACGGCCGACGGGCGCAGCGAGTCCCTCGCGGTCGACGGCGGCTACATCTCGGTGGCGCGCAACCACGTGTCCGTGCTGGCCCAGGAGGCCACGCTGGGGCATGAGGTAGGCCTGGAGGAGGCGCGCCGTGAGGCGTCGACCCTCGAGGCCAAGGCGCTCCGCGGCGAGGCAAACGACGACGAGTTCCACCACCTGCGGATCCTCCAGGCGCAGATCCGCGCCGGCGAGAGGTATCTGCAGAACAAGGCCGACGCCGGGGATGGGTCGGCGACCTAGGCAACAACCACCGTTCAGGGCGGCTCTCCGTTGGGGGGCTGCCCTGAACACATAGTGGGGGCGCGGGCCCCGGGAAGAAGTAGGGCTGCATGCCGTGGGAGTTCGTCACTGCGACGCTGGTCGTCGTCGCGGTCATCCTCCTGCCCTTCGTGCTGCTCTACATCCGCCGCCGCTGGCTCACCGGCCAGGGCGGCCTTTTTGATTGCGCTCACAGGCTCCGCGACGAGACCCCGGGGCACGGCTGGGCTCTGGGCCTGGCACGCTACCGCGGCGAGACCCTTGAATGGTTCAGGTCGTTCTCGCTGGCCCTCAAGCCGAAGCTCGTGCTGCAGCGCGCCGGGACGGTCTATGTCCACCAGCGGCAGCCCGAGGGGCTCGAGGCGATCGCGCTGTTCGCCGACTCGACCATCATCACGGTGCGGGACCGCGTCACCGGGCACCTGCACACCCTGGCGATGTCCCGCGACGAGGTGCTCGCTCTGATGAGCTGGCTGGAGTCCGCCCCGCCCGGAAGCCACTACTTCCCGGGCAGCGCCGACTCCCCGCGGTAGCGATCCGCGTCAGGGACCCGTCGTGGGCCCCTGACGCCGAGGTCTGCTAGCGGGCCCCCTCGGGCTTCTCCCGGTCGGTGCCCGGCACCCAGAGGATTTCGCCCTCGGTGCCGTTGGCGGCACGCGACATGATGAACAGCAGATCCGACAACCGGTTGAGGTAGGTCACGGCCGCCATGTTGACGCCGCCGTCGGGATCGGTGCCGTGCGCCTCGACGCAGCGCCAGGCGGCGCGCTCGGCGCGGCGGGTCACGGTGCGGGCCACGTGCAGCTGTGCGCCGCCCGGGTTGCCGCCGGGCAGGATGAAGCTGCGCAGGACGGGCAGGGTCTCCTGGAGCTCGTCGCAGAAGGCCTCGAGCCGCTCCACCGAACGGGGCTCGATCCGCAGCGCCGGCCACGGCGGCGAGGGGTTGAGGGGGGTCGCGAGATCGGCGCCCACATCGAAGAGTTCGTTGCTGATGAGGGAGAGCATCTGCACCAGGCGGTCAGGGAGCGCACCGGTCGACACGGCGACACCGATGATGGCGTTCGCCTCGTCGACCTGGCCGTACGCCTCCACCCGAAGGTCCGTCTTGCGCACCTCCGAGTTGTCGGAGAGCCGGGTGGAGCCGGCGTCGCCGGTGCGGGTGTAGATCTTCGAGAGTGTGACCATATGTCCCAATCTATGCCAAGCTGGTCGCCGTGCGCACACCTCCACTGCCCGTCATCGCCGCCGCGGCGCTCCTCGCTCTGGTCGGCTGCCAGAACGCCAACGACTCGGCCGGAGACGATGTGGCGGCGGCCACGGGTGTGACGTGTGAGTACCCGCCCGACGGTGAGCCGGCCCGTGCGGTCGACCCGCCCCCCGGCGAGAACGTGCCCGACCAGGGCACCGTCACGGCGACGCTCAACATGACGGCCGGGGAGGTCGGGCTCACGCTCGACCGGGCTCAGGCCCCCTGCACCGTCAACTCGTTCATGTCGCTGGCCGAGCAGGGCTATTACGACGACACGGACTGCCACCGTCTTGTCGACTTCGGCATCTTCATCCTGCAGTGCGGGGACCCCACCGCGACCGGGACCGGCGGCCCCGGTTACACGATCCCGGACGAGGTCGACGACGACACCACCTACCCGCCCGGCACCGTCGCGATGGCGAAGCGGCAGCCACCCAACACCGGCGGTTCGCAGTTCTTCCTGGTGTGGGCCGACACGCCGCTGCCGCCCGAGTACACCGTGTTCGGGACGATGGACCAAGCGGGGCTGGACGTCATCGCGGGGATCGCCGCGCAGGGCGTCGACGGGGCCGATCAGGTCTCGCCCATCGCTGAGGCACGGATCGAGTCCGTCACCCTCGGCTGAGCGTTCTCAGGACATCGCCAGCAGGTGGCGCACCACGGCAACGAAGCCGTCGGGGTCGTCGGCGTGGACCCAGTGGCCGGCGTTCTTCAGCGTGACCTGCAGGACCCGCGGGAAGAGCTGCCGCATCGGCTCCAGATGCTCGGGCTGGACATAGGGGGAGCGGCCGCCTGCGACCCACAGAACAGGACCGTCGTACCTGCCCTCCATCGCCGGCCAGCCGCCGACGGCGTGCAGGGAGTCGCCCAGCAGGTCGAGGTTCGCCTGCCAGGACCAGCTCTGGCCCCGGCGGCGGAGGTTCTGCAGCAGGAAGCGGCGGACGGTGTCGTCGGGGATGAGCTCCGTGAGGTTCTCATCGGCCTCGGTGCGCGACGTGACCGTGTCGAGATCCAGGGTGCGCAGCGCGGCGACCAGGTTGACGAACTGCGCCGCCGCGACGTTGCGGGCGGGCGAGATGTCGACGACCATGAGCCGGTCCACCAGGGCCGGGCGACGCAGGGCGAGCCGCATCGCGATCTTCCCGCCGAGCGAGTGACCGATCAGCGCGACGGGGCCGTCGAACCGCTCCTCGAGCCAGTCGCCCACCACGTCGGCCTGGCCGTCCAGCGAGAACGACTCCGTCCACGAGGAGCGCCCGTGGTTGGGCAGGTCAACGAGGTGGCAGGTCGCGTCGTCCTTGAGCCGGGTCGCGACGGTGCCGAAGTTCTTGCCCTGTCCGAACAGGCCGTGGAGGAAGACCACCGGTGTGTCGCCGGAGCCGACAACCATCTCATGGAGAGTCATCGTGCCTGCCGCCAGCAGTGCGTGTGCCAATGTCGTCGGACCTCCAGCCCAGTGTCGGCGCCGAGCGGCGGCGTGTCGGGCCACGCGACGACGTGCGGCGTGCCCGGCGCGATGCGCTGCTGACACCCGGGGCAACGGTACTCCTTGGTGGCCCGGTGCGCCGGGACGTCACGCACGACGAATGAGCCGCCGGCCTTGCCGACGCGGCGCTGCGACCCGCCGGCCAGCAGTGGTCGCGGTGCGCGGAGGTGTTTGGAGGGACGCTTCGCCACTAGAACAGCCGTTCGTCGGCGTTGTCGAGGCCACGCAGGACGTCGTAGTCGATGAGCCGCCACTCGATGCCCCGGTCGGCGGCCAGCGTGCGGGCCTGCGGCTTGATCTGCTGCCCGGCGAAGATCCCCCGGACCGGGGCCAGGTGCGGGTCGCGGTTCATCAGATCCAGGTAGCGGGTCAACTGCTCGACGCCGTCGATCTCGCCGCGCCGCTTCACCTCGACGGCGACGTAGGCGCCCGCCGGGTCCCGCAGCAGGAGATCGACCGGACCGATCGGGGTCAGGTACTCGCGCTGGACGAGAGACATGCCGTCGCCCAGGGTGGTGGGATGCTCAGCGAGCAGCGCCTGCAGGTGCGCCTCCACGCCATCCTTCTGCAGGCCCGGATCGAGACCGAGGTCGTGGTCGGAGTCGTGCAACACGTCGGCCAGCGATATCCGCAGCGTGTCGCCGTCCTTCGACTTGACCTGCCATACCTCGGTGACGCCGAGGGCGTCGGCCGCTTCGTCGTCGGGGGCCCCCACGGTGAGCGTGCACGGCGGGCTCATCCAGTTGAGGGGCTTGTAGGCACGGTCGTCGGCGTGGACCGACACCGACCCGTCGGCCTTCACGAGGATGAGCCGGGTGGCCATCGGGAGGTGGGCGGTGAGCCTGCCCACGTAGTCCACCTGACACTTCGCTACGACCAAACGCACCGGCTCACCCTATCAATTCCCGGTCAGGAGGCGTCCAGCGCAGGCTGCACGATCTCGCGGTAGAGCAGCAGCACCGCGGCGGTCGTGGGGATGGCGATGATGGCGCCGATCACCCCGAACAGCATGCCGCCGATGATCGCCGACAGCACCACCAGCGCCCCCGGCACCTTGACGGTGCGCTTCATGACGTTGGGGTAGATGAGGTAGGCGTCGAACTGCATGTAGATGAGGAAGTAGATGACCGTCGCGATGCCGATGGCCGGTTCGACGGCGAATCCCACGATCGCGACCACCACCATCGCGATGTAGGACCCCACCACCGGGATGAAGCAGAAGATCGCGACGACGAACGCCAGGGCCAGCGAGTAGCTGCCGAGCCCGGCGAAGTTCATGAAGATGAACGACGACACCGACGCCACCGTGACGATGATGAACATCCCGTTGATGTAGCCGGACACGCCGCCGAAGATCTGCTCGGCGAGGTACTTGGCACGCGCCCTGCGGCTGCCCGGCGCCATCGAGTAGATGGTCTCCTTGATCGACGGCAGGGAGGCGAGGAAGTAGGTGGTCAGCACCAGTGTGACGATGACGGAGAAGACCAGGTTCGCCACCAGCCGGCCGGCGCCCCACAGCCCGCCGAAGACGTTGTTGATGAGCGATCCCGAGGACACGTAGCGGGTGATCGATCCCGTGAGGTCGTACTCGGCCTCCCACTCGGCGAGTTGCGGATGCTGCGCGAGGTTGTTGAGCAGCACGGGGAGATTCCGCATCAGGGTGCCGGTCTGCTGCGTGAGCACCGGGACGAGCGCGACGACACCGAGAGCCATGATGGCGAGGAGGGCCAGCGCGACGATGCTGACCGCGAAGCCGCGCGGGACGCGGCGTCGGGTGAGGAAGTCGACGGCGGGGCTCAGCCCGAGAGCCAGGAAGAGCGCCAGCACGGCGAGAATGAGGACGCTCTGGACGGTGAGGACGGCCTGCGCGAGGGCGACCGCCACCAGCACGCCGAGGGCGCCGAGGAACCCGAACAGGAAGGGGTTGGGCCAACGCGGCTTCTCATCGGCGGCCGGGGGAGTGAACGGGACCGGCATGAGGACCGGCTCGGGTGTGGGGGTGAGAAGGGTCTGGGCGTCACGCCGCACCCGTCCCGCCGCGTTGCGGAGCAGGCGCCGGGGCGATTTGGTGGACCTGGAGCGCTTGGCGGGGGCGGGGGGTTCCCCGGGCGCCTGGGGCGCGCCCTGTCCTGTGGCGGGCGGATCGTCGCCGTCGGCTTGTGTCACTGGACTCCGTCGTCCTTCTCGATGATGGTCGTGGCCTCGTTCTCGAAGCCGTCCTCGGACTCCTCTGCGAGGGCCTTGATGTTCTTGAGTTGCGACACCGCGGCGCGGCGCCGGGCCTCCAGCGTTCCGATCTCGCGCTCGAGCTGCTCCTTTCGCCAGGCCACGCGCTCCTCGAGGGCGGTCTCGGCCTCCCGCGTGCGTTCGCGGAGAGTGGCCAGCGTGTCCTCGCTCTGCCGCATGGCGCCGAGCCGGATCTCCTCCGCGGAAGCGACAGCCTCGGCGCGGATCCGCTGGGCCTCCTCACGGGCGGCGGTGATCCGGGTCTCGGCCTCGGCGGCCGACTTCTCGGCCGCGGCGAGGCGGGCGCTGACGAGGTTCTCCGTCTCCCTGGCGGCCTCCGCAGCCTTGTTGGCCGACCGTTCGGCGGAGCGCTCGGCCTCGAGCCGGGTCTCGGTGGCGGAGCGCCCGGCCTCCTGGGTGAGTCGGGTCGCCTCCGCGGTGGCCGCCTCGACCAGGGAGGAGGCGCGGAGGGTGGCCGCCTCGACGAGCGACTCCGCCTTGATCCGGGCGTCGGCGGTGATGAGGTCGCCGTCGCGGCGGGCCGACTCCAGGGTCTGTTTGCCGACCTCGGCCTGCTGCTGACGCAGGTCCCTGAGCCCCGCCAGACCCGTCAGCCGCACGTCGTCCGCCTCCTGCTGGGCCGCCTCGCGCAGCGCGGCGGCGGTCCTGCGCGCCTCGGTCTTGATCCGTTCGCCCTCGTGCATCGCCTGGGTGACGATGTCGGAGGCCTGCGCCTCGGCGGCGCGGAGGAGTCCCGTGGCGTGCGCGCCCAGCCTGGTGAAGTCCGTCTTGCCCTGTTGCTGCTGGATGAACTCGATCTCGCGGGTGCGTTCGCGCACCTGCATCTTCAGCTGGCTGACCTGCGATTCCACCTCGCGCACGTAGGTGTCGACGGCGTGGCGGTCGTAGCCCAGCATCGAATGCGGGAAACTGCCCGCCGCCGTCGCCCGGTCGTCGAACAGGTTGAGGCCTGTCTCCTCGCTGTCGAATTCATTGCCCGTGGAGGACATGTCGAGGCTCCTTTCACCGGCCCGGTCGAGTTCCACTCCGAGAGTAGCCGTTCGGTGGCACGGCAGCGGGGCGGGACGCCCGCGCGTCCCGCCCCGTGAACGGAGTCGTGGGTCGGCTCAGTGCTCGGCGGAGTCCTTCGGAAGCTCCACGAGCTCGAGGAGAACGCCACGGGCATCCTTCGGGTGGACGAAGTTGATGCGGGAACCGGCGGTGCCGCGCTTCGCCTCGGGGAACAGCAGACGCATGCCGCGCTCCTTGAGGACGGCGCTGACGTGGTCGAGGTCGGCCACGCGGTAGGCGAGCTGCTGCATGCCGGGCCCGTTCTTGGAGAGGAACTTCGCGATGGTCGAGTTCTCGTTCAGGGGGGCGAGGAGTTGGATCTTGGCGTTCTCGACGCCCTGCTCGCCGGTGCCGATCATCGCCTCGGCGACGCCCTGCTCCTCGTTCACCTCGCGGTGGAGCTCACGCCAGCCGAAGACCTCGGAATGGAACTTGATGGCCTCGTCGAGGTCCGGGACGGCCAGGCCGACGTGATCGATGCAGATGAAAAGATCAGAGTTCTCCATGGCTCAGAGTCTGGCACACGCGCGTGAGCACGTCAGGGCCGGGGTCGATCTGGCCGGGACCCCTGCGGCGCGTCGGATGAGGGATTGTCCTGCGCGTTTGGCAGACTGGGGAAGAGTCTGAGGAGGAGGCCCGCGTGGTTGGTTGGCTGAAGAAGATCTTGCTCGCGCTGATCGCTGCGTTCGTGCTGTTCTACCTGTTCACGCGTCCGGAGGACGCGGCGGAGGCCGTGCGAACCTTCTTCGGCGCGTTCCAGTCGATCGGAACGTTCTTCACGTCCCTGGTGGAGTGACATGTCCTTCTGGCGCGACCTGGTCGAGCCGGACGTGCAGGGACACCTGCTGGTCGACGAGGGCGAGGTCATCATCGATGAGGTTCGCAAGCACTGGGCTGCGACCTTCTGGTGGTGGTGCCTCGCCGCGCTGAGCATCCCGATGTTCTGGATGGCGATCTGGGCCGGGAGCTTCTACCCGGTCCCGCTCATCCTGGCCCTTGGGGCGCTCGGGCTGGGGCTGTGGAAGGTCCACGTGCAGCACATGGACCGCTTCGTCATCACGAACATGCGCGTGTTCAGGCTGCACGGCATCTTCGACCGCTCCCTGGCGACGATGCCGATGACCAGGATCCTCGACATCTCGATGTACCGCCCGATCGTCGGGCAGATGCTCGGGTACGGCCACTTCGTCTTCGAGTCCGCCGCCCAGGGGCAGGGGCTCCGCGAGATCCGCTACGTGGGCCGGCCGGACGAGCGGGACCTCACGATCCAGCGGGTGGTGCAGCGCGCCGGCCTGCGCCGCGTGATGCGGATGGACGGAGCCCAGGTGGACCAGCCGTCGGGCCCCTTCGACCCGACGAACCCGGCCGCCGGCTGACCTCCCGCCGTCCTGCCTCGTCTGGCCATCGTGCACGAGCCTGACACCCCTGTCGCGGGGCTGCGACGAGCCTGACACGGGGTTCGCTGGACCGTGATGAGCCTGATCCATGTCTCGAGGCGTGATTGCGCTCAGAAACGTCGATTTCGTGGGTTGAGCCATGGATCAGGCTCAACCCACGTTCTCGAGACGCGTGTCAGGCTCAACGCCTGGCCCAACCCGCGGGCGGGGCGGCCGGCGCGCCGTGTCCTCGAGTCCAGCGGATCAGAGGATCAGCCGGCGAGGGCCCGGTCCACGAGGTCCTTCGCCGCTGCCTGCACCTCGGCGAGGTGCTCGCCCGACTTCAGCGACTCGGCGTAGATCTTGTACTTGTCCTCGGTGCCGGACGGACGGGCGGCGAACCACGCGCTCGTGGTGGTCACCTTGATGCCGCCGATCGGCGCGTCGTTGCCCGGCGCGTGCGACAGCACCGCGGTGATCTCCTCACCGGCCAGATGCTTGGCCGTGACGTCGTCGGCGCCGAGCTTCGCGAGCCGCGCCTTCTGCTCGCGGCTCGCGTCGGCGTCCACGCGGGCGTAGAACGAGCGCCCGAACTCCTCCTCCAAGGCCGCGTAGTGCTGCGACGGCGTCTTGCCGGTGGTCGCGATGATCTCCGAGGCGAGCAGCGCCAGCAGGATGCCGTCCTTGTCGGTCGACCAGGTCTCGCCGTCCATCGCCAGGAACGAGGCGCCGGCGGACTCCTCGCCGCCGAAGCCGATCGACCCGTCGGTGAGCCCGGGCACGAACCACTTGAAGCCGACGGGTACCTCGACGAGCCGACGACCCAGCTTGGCCGCGACCTTGTCGATGATCGACGACGACACCAGCGTCTTGCCGATGCCGGCGTCCTTCGACCAGCCGGGACGGTTGTCGAACAGGTAGTTGATGGCCACGGCGAGGTAGGCGTTGGGGTTCATCAGGCCGTGGTCCGGCGTCACGATCCCGTGTCGGTCGGAGTCGGCGTCGTTGCCCGTGGCCACTGAGTAGCGGTCGCGCTGGGCCACCAGCGACGCCATGGCGTTCGGGGAGGAGCAGTCCATCCGGATCTTGCCGTCGGTATCCAGCGTCATGAACCGCCAGGTCGGGTCGACCGTGGGGTTGACCACCTCGATTGGCAGGCCCAGTTCGGCCAGCCGCTCCCAGTACTGCACGGCCGCCCCGCCCATCGGGTCGGCGCCGTGAACGAGGCCGGAGGCCTTGATGGCCTCGAAGTCGATCGCGGTGGACAGTTCCAGGCAGTAGGGGGTCAGGTAGTCGTAGCGGTTGACCTTGGCCGCGTCGTACGGGATCCGCTTGATTCCTGTGGGCGCCGCCATGAGCTGGTTGGCGCGCGCCGCGATGATCTTGGTGGCGTCGGAGTCCGCCGGGCCGCCGTTGGGCGGGTTGTACTTGAAGCCGCCGTCGCGGGGCGGGTTGTGTGAGGGGGTCACGACGATGCCGTCCGCCTTGGCGGAGTGCTCCCGGTTGTAGCGGATGATCGCCCGCGACACGGCCGGGGTCGGCGTGTACTCGTCCTCCCGTTCGGCGCAGATCTCGACGCCGTTGGCGCCGAGCACCTCGATGGCGGTGCGCCACGCCGGCAGCGACAGCGCGTGGGTGTCCTTGCCGATGAACAGCGGGCCGGTCGTGCCCTGTGAGGCGCGGTACTCGACGATCGCCTGAGTCGTGGCGGCGATGTGCAACTCGTTGAAGGCGGTGTCCAGCGACGACCCGCGGTGTCCCGACGTGCCGAACACGACCATCTGGTCCGGGTTCGACGGGTCCGGCTTCTCGTCGTAATACGCGGCGATCACATCGACGACGTTGATCAGATCCTGTTCCTGGGCCGGCTGGCCTGCGCGCTCGTGTGCCATGGCCCCATCCTTCCACCACCGCGGGTCCCGCGGGGGCGGATGAGACAGGGACGACCCGTGACAGAATCCCCGCCAGTGGCGGATGCCGGACCCGACGGGCGCCGATCGCCGCACTGGTGGGGATTCTGTCACGGGGAGGGCTGGTGCCTCACCGGTCAGCCCTTGACGGCACCCGAGACAAGGCCGGAGGTCATCCGCGACTGCACGAACAGGAAGAACACGATGACCGGCACCGCGATCACCGTCGACGCAGCCATGACCTGCGCCCAGTCCACGCCCCGGTTGACCGACGCGTTGAGGAACCCGCGCAGCCACAGCGGCAGGGTCTGCGACGACTGGTCCGGCAGGACCACTAGCGCGATGGTGAACTCGTTCCAGGCCTGCAGGAACGCGTACACCCCCGACGCCACCAGGCCCGGCGCCAGCAGCGGGAACGTGATCCGCAGGAACGCCTGCGTCCGCGAGAGGCCGTCGACCATGGCCGCCTCCTCCAGCTCGATGGGCACCCCGGCGACGAAGCCCCGCAGCATCCAGATCGTGAAGGGGATGATGGCGGCGGTGTAGAGGACCGTGATGCCGAGCACGGAGTTCAGCCCGAATGCCGGCACGACGCCGCCGACGCTGGACAGCATCTTGTACTGGGCGATGAACAGCCCCTCCGCGGGCAGCATCTGGATGAAGAGCACCGCGAGCAGGAAGGACTTGCGGCCGCGGAACCGGAAGCGCGAGATGGCCAGCGCGCCGAGGAACGCGAACGCCAGGACCACCACGACCGTGAGCGCGGTGATGGTCAGGCTCATCCGCAGCGCCGACAGGAAGTCAGGGTCGCTCACTACGGTGCGCAGGTTGGTGAGGGTGGTGTTGACGGGCAGAAAGCTCGGCGGGATCTGGCGCAGCCGGGCGTTGGGGGTGAAGGCCGACAGCACCATCCAGTAGACGGGGAACACCCACACGGCCGCGACCGCGACGCCGACGACGGACCACAGGACCTTTGGGAGGATGCGTCTCATTCCTCGGCCTCCTTGAGTAGGGAGCGGACGTAGGGCCAGCTCAACAGCACCGTCAGCGCCAGGACGAACAGGGACACGGCCGACGCGGCGGCGAAGTCCTGACGGGCCGCGCCGAGTTCGTAGATGAAGTTGCCGAGCAGGTTGGTCTCGGCGACCGGCGCGCCGGCGTCCTGCAGCAGGCGGATCTGTGCGAACACGCGCAGATCCCAGATGATCTGGAGCAGCAGCACCACCGACAGGACGGGGCGGACCATGGGCAGCAGGATGGAGCCGAGGATGCGACGCGGCGATGCGCCGTCGATCTGCGCGGCTTCGATGATCTCCTGCGGCACCTGGGTGAGGCCGGCGTACAGCGAGAGCGCGACGAACGGCACGCTCATCCAGATGACGATCGAGGAGGCGACGAGGAAGAAGGTCAGCGGCGACGACAGCCAGGCGAAGCCCGCGAAGCGTTCGAGTCCCGCTTCGGTCAGCAGCCAGTTGACGATGCCGCTGCGGTAGTCGAACAGCCACCGGAACACGGTGACGGCCGCCACCATCGGGGTGGCCCAGGCGAGCAGCAGACAGACCTGGATGATCACCTTGATGGCGGCGGGGACGGCGCGCATGAGCAGCGCGAGCGCCAGTCCGAGCGCGACGGTCACGAACGCGTTGACCAGACAGAACGCGATGGAGCGGGCGACGACGGCCCACAGCTGGTCCTGGCTGAAGATCTCGATGTAGTTGGCCAGTCCGACGAACACGGGCGGCTGGCCGAACTGCTGCGCCAGCCCGTACTCCTGCATCGACGTGACGATCTGCCAGCCGATGGGGTAGCCGAGCGCGGCGATGAGGACGACGAGGCTGGGGAGGAGCAGCAGGTAGGGGATCCGGGGTGGACGCCTCCTGCGTAGAGGGAGTGTGCTCATGTGGTGCTTCCGTGAGGCGCGGGGTGCCCGGATGTCCCGGGCACCCCGCGGTGGACAGGGTCCGGACTAGCCGTTCAGCATCGGCGTGAGCGTCTCGTCGTACTCGGCGGCCAGCGCCGCGACGTCGCCGCCCTCGGCGATCTTCTGGAACAGCTCCTCGTACACGAAGGCCCCCTCGATGGCGGCCCAGCCCGGCGCGGCCGGAGTGAGCTTCGAGGCCTCGGCGGTCTCGATCATCGTCGTGGCGAACTTGTCGTCGCCCAGCGAGTCGGTGTACATCGAGTTGGCGGGCCCGAGGCCGTTCTCGCCGAGCATCCGCTGGTACTCCTCGGAGAAGATGATCCGAAGGAGCGCCTTGGACAGCTCGGGCTGCTGCGAGGCCGCCGAGATGGCCAGGTTGGAGCCGCCGGCGAAGACCGGGGCGACCCCGCCGTCGACGCCGGGGAGGGCGAAGATGTCGTACTTGGAGGCGTCGGCCATGCCGTCGCGTACCTCGTCGCCGTCGTCGTTGGTGGTGAGATCACCGATGGACCAGCGCGCCCAGCCGGGGGCCATGATGGTCGCGGCGTCGGGGGCGGCGCCGTCGGCCCCGTCGTTGAGGAAGTCCCAGTACGCCACGTCGCGCTCAGTGGTGGGCAGGTTCGACGCACCCATGACGACCTCCTGCCACATCTCGAGGCCCTTGATGGTGTTCGGGTCGCTCAGCGTGGACGTCCACGTGGTGCCGTCGACGGTGGCGAGCTCGCCGCCGTTGGCGAACACCCAGGAGATGCCGTTGCGCCAGTCCTGGCCGCCCATGGCGAAGCCGGACATGTCGTCGGTGGTCAGCGCCTCGGTGGCCTCGGTGAACTCGGCGAGCGTGGTCGGCACCTCGACGCCGTTGTCCGCCCAGATGTCGGGCCGGTAGAACACGTAGCGGGAGCCGAAGTAGTAGGGCACGGCGTAGATCTGCCCGTCGACGGTGCCGACGTCGACGAACGACTGCAGGAGGTTGTCGCCGCCCAGCTCGTCGTACATGTCGGTGAGGTCGAGGAAGGCCCCGACGGTGGCGAACGTCGGCGTCTGGGTGTTGCCGAGTTCGACGACGTCGGGGGTGTTGGCGGCGTCGGGCAGGGCGGTGGTCAGCTTGGACACGAGGTCGGGCCAGGCCTGCTCCTCGATGGTCAGCGTCGAGCCGGGGTTCTCCTCGGCGAACGTGTCGACGAGGTACTGGCGCAGCGCCTCGGGCGTGTCGCCGCCCGCCACCCACATGGTGATGTCGCCGCCCTCGGCGGGTGCCGACGAGCCGGGGGCACCGGTGGCGGTGGCCGAGGTCTCGGCGTCGGTGGGGGAGGAGCAGGCCGCCAGCCCGAGGGCCAGCGAGGCCGCAAGGACGGCAGGTAGGCGTCGCTTCATTGCAGGTTCCTTTCGTGGAGGGGGAAATGTGGTCGGGGGTGGTCAGGGGATTCCGAGGGTGCTGGACAGGACGAGGACTCCGGCGCCGACGAGCGGAGCACGGTCCTTGAGTCGCGAGAGCCCAAGGTTGGGAAGATGGTTCATCGATGGCCAGACGTGGTCGGCGAGCGTGGCCCGCGCCGCGTCGACGAGGGGCCCGCCGAGGAGGTCCTCGGGGCCGGAGATCACGATGTCGGACACGTCGAGGACCGCGACGACGGGGGCGAGCACAGCGCCGAGCCGCTCCCCGACGGCGGTGAGCCAGGCCTCGCGCTCCGCGTCGCCGCGGCCGTCGAGGGCGGCGCGCAGCAGCGGTTCGCTGAGGAGGGTCTCGAGGCAGCCGCGCCGCCCGCAGGCGCACAGGGTTGGTTCGCCCCAGGGGGCGCCGTCGCCGGCGGTGGTGGCGGTGATGTGCGCGATCTCGCCGGCGGCGCTGGTGGAGCCGTGGACGAGGGAGCCGCCGATGACCAGGCCGCCGCCGATGCCGTCGCCGACGAGGATGGACAGCACCGAGTCGCCGTCGGTCTCACCGAAGGCGAACTCGCCCAGGGCCGCGCAGTTGGCGTCGTTGGCGACGGTGACCGGCAGCCGGAGCCGGTCCTCGAGGACGGACTGGAGGTCGAGGTCGAACCAGTCGCGCTTGGGGGCCTTGACGATGGTGCCGTCGCCGGTGACGACGCCGGGGGTGGAGACCCCGACACCCAGGACCGGGACGCGGGCGCGGTCGATGAGGTCGCGGCAGAACCGGGTGAGCGCGTCGACGCCGGCGTCGCCGAGGGGGAGGAGGGCGTCGAGGCGGCTGTGGTCCATGGACTCGCCCGTCAGCGTCATGGTGGCACCGGAGAGGTGGCCGTCGCGGGTGAGGTCGACGGCGACGATGCGCCGCTGGTCCTCGCACAGGGCGACGAGAGTGGGGCGCTTGCCGGGTGTGCCCGGCCGCTTGTCGGGGCCGAGTTCCCGCACGACGCCCTCGTCGACGAGGTCGGAGATGAGGGCGGACACGGTGACCTTCGTCAGCCCGATGTGGCGGGCGAGGTCCGCGCGGGACATCGGGCCGCCGCGGAAGAGCCGCTGCAGCACCGCGGCGCGGTTGAAGTCACGCACATGGGTGGGCAGTGAGAGCTCGCCCCGTTGGAATTGCCGCATCCGCATAGAGAATAGTATGGTTTACTAACTAACAGGACGCAAGCCCGCCGGAAGGATCGATCACGATGGCAGTTCATTCACCCGAATCCACGGCCTACGCCTGGCGCGGCCTGTCGCTCGACGTCGCGCGGCGCTTCTTCCCGGTCG
Organism: Actinomycetes bacterium; assembly: GCA_030426725.1. Taxonomy (GTDB): domain Bacteria; phylum Actinomycetota; class Actinomycetes; order Propionibacteriales; family Propionibacteriaceae; genus Arachnia. The sequence goes on along the minus strand of JAUHXZ010000016.1, from coordinate 17,110 downwards.
ACGACGTCATCCGCGTCATGGACATCGCCGAGAGCGTGGGACTCAACCGGCTGCACCTGCACCTCAGCGACGACCAGGGCTGGCGGCTCGACATTCCCGGCTGGCCGCAGCTCGTCGAACGCTCGTCGGGGTCCGGCGTCGGCGGAGGCCCCGGCGGCTTCTACACCGAGGCCGACTGGGACCGGCTGGCGCTCGCCGCCGAGCGCCGCGGACTGCTGCTGGTGCCGGAGATCGACCTGCCCGGCCACTCGAACGCCGCCCTCCACGCCGTCGAGGGGCTCAACCTCGACGGCGTCCGGCCGCCGGTCTACGAGGGAGTCGAGGTGGGCTTCTCCTCGCTGCGGATCGACGCTCCGGACACGGAACGCTTCGTGCGCGACGTCTACCGGTACCTCGTCGACATAGCCGAGGGCCCGGTTCACATCGGGGGCGACGAGTCGCACGCCACCGAGGCCGTCGAGTACGGCCGGCTCGTCGATCTCATCGCCGACTCGGTGCGCTCCGTCGGCGGCACCGTCATCGCCTGGCAGGAGGCCGCCGCGCACCTGGAACCTGGCGAGTACGTGCAGGTGTGGGATCCGAGGCTGGCGGTCCAGCCGGTGATCGACGCGGCAGAGCGCGGTGTGCAGGTCATCCTGTCGCCCGCGTCGTACGTGTACCTCGACATGAAATACCGCGAGTCTTCGGAGCTGGGGCTCACGTGGATCGGCACCACGGAACTCGACCGCACGGCCGCGTTGGAGCCGTCGCGCCTCATCGACGGGCTGGACCCGGCGTCGATCGCCGGGGTGGAGGCCACGTTGTGGACCGAGACGCTGCGCACGTTCGACGACGTGTCCTACATGCTGCTGCCGCGTCTGGCGGCCGTGGGCGAGATCGTGCGCCACGGCCGCCCCGACTGGGACTCGTTCGCCGCGGACCTCCCCGCGCGGGCGGCGGAGTGGGAGCGGCGCGGCTGGGCCTGGCACCGGTCCCCGGGCGTCACCTGGGGCTGAGCCCGGCGCCGGGGGACCGGTCGGCGGATCAGAAGAGTACGCTGGCGAGGCGCCGGCGCGCCTTGAGCACGACCTTCTCACTGCGGCCGACCACCTCGAACAGCTCCAGCAGCCGCACCCGGATGGCGTCGCGCTCCTCGGCGGGCAGTTCGCCGGCAAGGCCGAGCAGCCGGTCGAACGCCTCCTCGTAGCGGCCGCTGATCACCTCGAGGTCGGCGGCGTCCAGCTGGGCGTCGACGTCGCCCGCGTTCGCGTTGGCGCGCGCGACGATCTCCTCCGGCTTGAACGCGGCGCTGCGCACCAGCAGGGCGGCCTGCGCGCGGCCGGCGAGGACCTCGGCGTCCCCCGGCGTCTCCTTGAGGAGCGTGTCGAACTCGGCGAGTGCACCCTCGAAGTCACCCGCCTCGAGGGCCGCGTCGGCCTTGGCGAAGCGGGGGTTGGCCGCAGGAGCCTCCTGGCCCTCCGGCGCACCGGGGGCGCTGGCGGCCGCGACGGGCTGCGCACGCCCGGTCATGCCGTTGGCGACCGCGAGCTGCGTCACCTGGTCGAGCAGGGCTGAGATCTCCTCGCGGGACTTGGTGCCCTGGAACAGCGGGGCCATCTGACCGCCGATCAGCGCGATGACGGTGGGGACGGCCTGCACGCCGAGAGCCTGGGCCACGCGCGGCTCGGCGTCGACGTCGACGCGGCCGAGCACGAACTTGCCACCCGCCGAGTTGACCAGTTCAGCCAGCACGTCGGCGACGGCGCGGCCGTTGGGGTCGCGGGGGGAGTGGAACTCGAGGATGACGGGGTGCTGCGCGGACTTCGCTGCCAGGCCCTCGAAGTCCGCCTCCGTGACGTCCATGACGAAGCTGCCGCCGGCGGTATGGGCAGGCTGGGAGAGGGCGGACAGGTCAACGGCGCCGGGGCGCGAGAAGGTCGCATCAGTCATGCCACCAATCTTGGCCGCACACCGGGGCCGGATCAACCGACGACGAGCGCCCCCGGCCCGGGAAGGCGGAAGTTCCCGCCGCCCAGGTCCTCCGCGCCGGCCCATGAGGCCAGGACGCGCCCGTCGCCGAGGGCCAGGTTCACGCTGCTCCCACGGGTGGCCGCGACCCGCACGTCTCCGCGGCGCATCACCACCGTGTCGTCGTCGACGACGGTCACGTCGACCGAGTGCAACGACGGGTCCCGCACGTCGGGGAGGTCGTGTCGCAACGCGATGAGCCGCCGGTACCAGGCCAGCATCCGGGCGTGCGGGGCGAGGCCGCGTTCGCCCCAGGACAGCACCGCGGAACGCCAGGTGGCCCGCGCCTGCGGATCCGGCGTCTCGGCGTCCCACCCCATCGCCTCGAACTCCCGGGCGCGGCCCTCGGTCACGTGCGGGCCGAGGTCGGGGCCGAGGTGGCTGAAGTACGGGAACGGCGTCGAGGCCGCCCACTCCTCGCCCTGGAACAGCATCGGCGTGAACGGCGACAGCAGGTACAGCGCCGCGCCGGCCGCCTGGAGATCCAGCGAGGCGTGCTGCGCGAACCGGTCGCCGACGGCGCGGTTGCCGACCTGGTCGTGGTTCTGGAGGAACACGACGAACGAGTGCGCGTCGTAGTGGGGGCTCGCCGGGTCCACCGGGGCTCCCCAGTGGCGGCCCCGGAACGTCGAGTAGCCGCCGTCGTGCACGAACACGCGGGTGAGCGCCTTCGCCAGCACCTCGGCGGTGCCGAAGTCCCCGTAGTAGCCCTGGCGTTCCCGCGCGAAGAACGCGTGGAGGGCGTGGTGCACGTCGTCGGCCCACTGGGCGTGCATGCCGTTGGCGTCTGGCGAGGACCCGACCGGCGAAATCATCGACGGTTGGTTCAGATCCGACTCCGCGATGAGGGTGAACGGGCGTCCCTCCTCGGCGGACCACCGTTCCACCTCGGTGGACAGGTCCGCCAGGAAGTGGTCGTCGGAATCGTCCTTGAGGGCGTGGACGGCATCGAGCCGCAGCCCGTCGGCGCCGACTCCGACCAGCCAGTGGTGCGCCGAGTCCAGCAGATAGGCGCGGACCTCGTCCGCGCCGCGGCCGTCGAGATTGACGGCGTCGCCCCATGGAGTGCTGTGGCGGGATGTGAAGTACGGCCCGAAGTGGGCCAGGTAGTTGCCCTCGGGGCCGAGGTGGTTGTGCACGACGTCGATGAGGACCCCGAGGCCGCGCTCGTGGCAGGCGTCGACGAGCCGCACGAGGCCCCCGACGCCGCCGTACGGGGCGTAGGCCGCGTAGAGGGAGACGCCGTCGTAGCCCCACCCCCATTCGCCGGGGAACGCCTCGACGGGCATGATCTCGATGGCCTCGACGCCGAGCGCTGCGAGGTGGTCGAGCCGGTCGATGGCGGCGTCAAACGTGCCCTCCTCGGTGAACGTGCCGATGTGGAGTTCGTACAGCACGGCTCCGCGGAGGTCGCGGCCTCGCCAGCCGGTGTCTCGGCCGAAGATCGACGGGTCGACCACCTCGCTGGGCCCGTGGACACCGTCGGGCTGGGACAGGGAACGGGGATCCGGCAGCGGCTCGCCGCCGTCGAGCCTGAACGAGTAGCGGGACCCCGGGCGCAGGTCGACGTCGGACTCCCACCACCCGCCGTCGGCGCGACCCATCGGGGTCTCCGCGGACCCCTCGACCGTCGCGTACGCCAGGTCGACGCGCTCAGCCGCCGGGGCCCAGACGGCGGGCCTCATCGGGTGGCCACCAGGAGCGCGACGGGCAGGTCCGCGAGGACGTCGGCGATGGCCGTGGCACCGCCAGGGAACTCGCGGCCGGTCAGGGCGTCGGTGAAGCCCGTCTCGGGGAGGATCAGCTGGTGGTCGCCCCAGCCGCCGCGCTCCGCAAGGGCCGAGGGCAGGCGGGTGGCGACGGTGACCGTGGCGGGGGTGTCGCCGCTGCCCCGGGCGAAGGCGACGGCGTGCCCGCTGGTGCTCGGCACCGGCGCGTAGAAGGCCGTCTCGCCCCGGAATGCATCCGGGTCGTCGCGGAGCAGGCGCAGCGCCCGACTCGTGACGAGCAGCTTCTCCTCGTCGAGGGTCCGCGGGCCGCGGGACTCCAGGCCGTCGAGGAGGTCGGCGCGGAGCTCGAAGTCGACCGGGCGCCGGTTGTCGGGGTCCACCAGCGACAGGTCCACGATCTCGCAGCCCTGGTAGACGTCGGGGATGCCGGGCATGGTGAGCTGCACGAGCTTCGCACCCAGCACCGCGCAGCGCACCGACTCGGCGATGGTGTCGGTGAACTCGTCCAGCGCGGCGCGGCATCGGTCGTCGGTCAGCGCGGTGCCGGCGAGGTCGTGGACGGCGGTCTCGTAGGCTTCGTCAACCTGGGTCCACGTGGTGTGCTGCTTGGCCTCGCGCATCGCCTTGGTGAGGTAGTCATGGAGCCTGGACTCGCCGATGGGCGCGTCGCCCGCGGCGCTCCCGGGGAGGCGCCAGGTGGCGGCCAGGGTCTGCCACAGCAGGAGCTCGGTGGGGCCGTCGACGCCGGCGCGGTGGCCCTCGGTCGCGGCGCGGAGCTCGGCCACGCACGCCTCCCAATCGCGGGCGTGCTCGAGGAGGGCCGCCAGTCGTGCCCGCACGTCCTCGGAGCGCTTGGTGTCGTGCGTCGACAGCGTCGTCATGGTGGCGGGCCAGTCGACGGTGAGCTCCTCGCAGAAGCTGTGGAAGTCGTCGACGGACACGCCGACGAGCGTCGGCTCGCTGCCCACCTCGTTGACGCCGATGAACCGGGTCCAGCGGTAGAAGGCGGTGTCCTCCTTCGCCTTGGCCATCACCGGGCCGCAGGTCTGCGCGAAGCGCACCATGAACTCGGCGCGGAGCCGCTCGACCTCGGTGGGCTCGTCGGCGTCCGGGGACGAGGGGGCGGGCAGGTACGCGGCGCCGGTGTCGCCGTCGAGGCCCGTCTCGCCGCAGGCGAGGTGGACGACCAGGTCGAGCGTGGCGTGCTCGTCCTCGTCGAGGCTCGGGCGGGCCCGGTCGGCCGCCTCCTCGAGGACGCGGCGCTCCTCGTCGCTGGTGGGCAGGCCGGGTTCGACGTAGGCGCGGTAACGGTCCATGTTGACCAGGAGGGCACGGATGGCGTGGGAGAGGTGGCGGCGGGTGTGATCGCGCAGCCGCACGTCGGAATCGCAGATGGCCACGCCGATCGTCACCAGGCGGTTGACCTCGGCGAACAGCATGGTTCGCACCACCTCGTCCTTAGCGCTCAGGAGGACGGATGCGAACCAGCCTTCGTCGGGCGCGATGCGCTCCCACAACTCGTTGAGGCGCGGCAGCTGAGCCGGGTCGTGGAACAGGCCCGCCACCCGCAGGAGGGAGTCGTAGCCCGTGGTGCCCGCGCAGCGCGACGGTAGCGGGAGCGACTCGTGGGGCTCGAGGATCTTTTCGACGACCACCCAGCAGCCGCCGGTGGCGCGCTGCAGCTTGTGGAGGTAGCCGCGCGGGGTGGCGAGGCCGTCGGGGTGGTCGATGCGGAAGCCGTCGATGAGGCCCTCGTGGAACAGCTCGAGGAGCAGGGCGTGGGTGGCGTCGAACACGTGCTGGTCCTCGACGCGGACGGCCGCCAGGGTGTCCACGTCGAAGAACCGCCGGTAGTTCAGCTCCTCGTTGCCGACCTTCCAGTAGGCCAGGCGGTACCACTGCAGGTCGAGCAGGTCGTTGAGCGGCAGGTCCTCGGTGCCGGGCCGCACGGGGAAGACGTGGTCGTGGTACACGACGACGTGCTCGCGGCGGCCGTCGATGTCGCGCTCCTCGACCTGGATCGCGCCGTCGGCCAGCTCCTCGCCGATGCGTCGCCCCAACACCGGCATGAGGATGGCACGCGAGCCGCCGAGGTCGATGTCGAACCAGTCGGAGAACCGCGACTCGGGGCCGGCGCGCAGCACGTCCCACAGCGCCCGGTTCAGCCACAGCGGGGTGGGGACCGCCATGTGGTTGGGCACGACGTCGACGACGAGGCCGAGCCCGTGCTGCCGGGCGGTGGTGGCGAGGCGGCGGAAGGCATCCTCGCCGCCGCAGTCCTCGGAGATCCGCGAGTGGTCGACGACGTCGTAGCCGTGCATGGATCCCGGGACCGCCTGGAGGACGGGGGAGCAGAACAGGTGGCTCACCCCCAGCGAGGCGAGGTAGGGGACCTGCGCCGCGGCGTCGTCGAACGTGAAGGCGCTGTTGATCTGGAGACGGTACGTGGACGTCGGGGTGGCTAGCACGACTCCAGACTAGGCGCGACGCGCGTCCCGCGTCGATGAGCGGCGCAGGAGCTTGGCCACCTCCTCGACGAGGATGACCGCCAGGCCGGATCCCAGGGCCACCGCCCAGTGCCACCAGCCGAGCGGGGCCGTCCCGAAGGCGTGCTGGAGGAACGGGACGTACACGACGGCCACCTGGAGGAGGAGGGCACCGCCGAGGGTCACCCAGAGCCAGCCGTTGGTGAAGAGGTGGTCGAGGACACTCGCCTTGTCGGAACGACTGTTGAGGGCATTGGTGAGCTGCATCACGACCAGCGCGGTGAACACGGTGCTGCGGGCCACGTCGAGTTCGTGCCCGGCCGGCGCCAGGTGCTCCAGACCGCCGAGGAGCCCACCCGGGAGGGTGAGGTCGTAGGCGATGAGGCTCAGCAGACCCATGAGCGCACCGATGCCGAGGATCCGCTGCCACATGGCGCGGTCGATGATGCGGTCGTCATAGCCGCGCGGCGGGCGGGCCATGACGTCGTCGATCTCGGGGTCGACGCCCATGGCCAGCGCCGGTCCGGAGTCGGTGACGAGGTTGATCCACAGGATCTGCGTGGCGAGCAGCGGGACGACGGCCGCCCCCGGGTCGGCGGGGTCCATGAGGCCGATGACGCCGCTGAGGGTGACACCGAGGAAGACGGTCGCGATCTCGCCCATGTTGGAGCTGAGCAGGTAACGCATGAACTTGCGGATGTTGTCGAAGATGACGCGTCCCTGCCGGACGGCGGCGACGATCGTGGCGTAGTTGTCGTCGCCGAGGATCATCGCGCCCGCCTCCTTCGTCACCTCTGTTCCCGTGATGCCCATCGCGACGCCGATGTCGGCGGACTTCAGTGCCGGCGCGTCGTTGACGCCGTCGCCGGTCATCGCGACGATCTGCCGGTCGGCCTGCAGAGCGTCGACCACCCGCAGCTTGTGCTCCGGCGCGACGCGGGCGTAGACGCGTGTCGTGCGGGCGGCGTCGTGCAGGGCGTCCTCGTCGCCGGTCTCCAGGTCGCGTCCGGTGACGACGGGGTGGTCGGTGCTGTCGGTGATGCCGAGGTCCGCCGCGATCCGGGCAGCCGTGACGGGGTGGTCGCCGGTGATCATGACCGTGCGGATCCCGGCGCGTTTCGCCTCGCGGATGGCGACGGCCGCCTCGTCGCGGGGCGGGTCGAGGATGGCGACGAGCCCGGCGAAGACCAGGTCGCGTTCGCTGGACTCGTCGAAGCCTGGCACCTCGCCGGCGGTCGCGTGCCGCCAGGCGACCCCGAGTGTGCGGTAGCCGTGCGAACTGAGGCGCTCGATGGTGCCGGCCAGTTCGTCGCGGCGTTCCGGGGTGAGGGGGACATCGCCGTCGGCGACCTGCTCGGCGACGCAGCGGTCGAGCAGCACGTCGGCGGCGCCCTTGGCGTGGACGATGTGCCCCTCGCGGTGGGCGCTGAGCACCGACATCATCTTGCGCTCGGAGCTGAACGGAACTTGCGCGGCGCGGTCGTGGGCGGCGGTGAGTTCGGCGGCGCCGTCGAGTTTACGGGCGGCGACGAGGAAGGCCGCCTCGGTGGGGTCGCCCTGGATGCGCCAGTCGCCGTCGTGCTCGGTGAGTTGGGCGTCGTTGGCGACGGATCCGCCGACGAGGACGCGCATGGCCTCGGTGAGGGTGGCGGTCTCGTCACCGTCGATGGTGAGGTCGCCCACCGGGGTGTAGCCGGTGCCACCGAACGTGACGCGGCCGGATGCGGTGACGACCTCCCTGAGCGTCATCTCGTTGCGGGTGAGGGTTCCGGTCTTGTCGGAGCAGATCACCGACACCGAGCCGAGGGTCTCCACGGAGTGGAGGTCCTTCATGACGGCGTTGCGCCTGGCCATGGCCTGCACGCCGATGGCGAGCACGAGCGACAGGATCGCGGGGAGGCCCTCGGGGACGGCGGCGACGGCGAGGGAGACGCCCATGAGGAGGATGTCGACGGCGCCTTCGAGGGTGTCGACGCCCGTGACCAGGGCGGTGGTGACCATCACGACGATGGCGATGATGACCACGAGCAGGCCGAGCGTGGTGGAGATGCGGGCGATCTCCCGCTGGAGCGGGGTGGGTTCGGACTCGGTCTCGTCGAGGAGGGTGGCGATGCGGCCCATCTCGGTGGACATGCCGGTGGCGGTGACGACCGCGCGCCCGACCCCCCGGGACACGGCGGTGCCCTTGAACACCATGTTGACGCGGTCGGCCAGTTGGGCCGGGTCGTCGAGGGGCGCGGCCTGCTTCTCCACCGGCACGGACTCACCGGTGAGGGACGCCTCCTGGACTCGCAGGGACGTCGAGGTGAGCAGCCGGGCGTCGGCGCCCACGGCGTCGCCTTCGGCCAGGACGAGGATGTCGCCCGGGACGATCTCGGTGGAGGCGACGGTGGCGAGGATCCCGTCTCGGAGGACCGTGGAGCGGGTGGCCGTGAGGTCGGCGAGTGCGGCGACGGCGCGTTCGGCGCGGTTCTCCTGGACGTGACCGATGACCGCGTTGGCGACGACGATGAGCGCGATGACGACCGCGTCGACCGGCCAGCCGGTGGCGCCCTCGATCGCCCACGCGATGACGGAGATCACGATGGCGGCGAGCAGCAGATAGATGAGCGGATCGGCGAACTGCCGGAGGAACCGTCGCCACGCCGGGTCCGGCGGGGTGGAGCGGAGTTCGTTGGGGCCGTGCACCTCGCGCCTGGCCGTCACCTCGTCGCCGGCGAGGCCGGTGGAGGGGTCGACGCCCAGTCCGAGGGCGACATCCTCGGAGGGCAGCAGGGTCACGTCGCGCGTCGCGTCGGCCATACCTCCATTCTCGCGCCGCGCCAGGCGGGCCGCAGGTCGACCCCACCGAGGGATGCGGCCGAGTCGTCGCGGTTGCTGTTCCGCCAGGCAGGGTCTTGTGGCCCTGAGGGGCTCGGATCGGCCGCTGGGGGAACACCAGCCGCGGGTGCCCAAGGAGAGGAGGGGCGAGCACTCGTTGGGGGCGGCCGGAGTCCCGAGGGCCGCGACGCGGACTGGACCCCAGCCCCGCGGACTCGCATCGCACCGGTACGGTCGTCTGCGTGAGCGACTTCAAGGTCTCCGTCGACATCAGCGGCGGCATCGGCACCCTGCGCTGGGAGGAGCAGGAGGTCGATACCGACACGCTCCAGAGCGCCCTGTCGTTGGCCGCTGACGACGCGATCCTCGCCCACGATCTCCGCCGGCTCCAGGTGGAACTCCCCGAGTGGGACCTCCCGGCCCGCGTCGCGCTCCACCGGTGCGGCTTCCGGATGGAGGGGCGCCTGCGCTCCGCGGCGGAGCCCCAGCCGGGTGTCTTCCGCGACATCCTCGTCTACTCCAGGTTGGCCGTTGATCCCGTCTATGGCCCGACCGGGTTCTCCGGCGTGCTGGACTCGCTGCTGCCGAAGAAGCGGCTCATCGCCCACGCGCTGTTCCTCGATCAGGAGGGACGCGTTCTTCTACTGGAGACCTCGTACAAGCAGGACTGGGAACTCCCCGGCGGCGTGGTCGAGCCCCTGGAACAGCCGCGCAAGGGCTGCGAACGCGAGACCCTGGAGGAGCTCGGCATCGACGTGGAGTTCGGGCAGCCGCTGCTGGTCGACTGGATGCCGCCGTACCTGGGCTGGTCCGACGCGGTGGAGTTCATCTTCGACGGCGGCGTGCTGCCGCCCGATGTGGCCTCGGAACTCGGGACCGACGACCGCGAGATCCGGGCGATCCACTGGGTGAAGCCGGACGACGTACCCAATCACGTGACCGATCTGTCGGCCAGGCGCATCGCCCTCATGCTCAGTGGCTATACGGGCATGACGGAAGACGGCTACCCCGTCTGACGGGGGCCGTATCGCGGGGCGCTGAAACCTCCGCTGACAAACGGGTGGGCGGGCCGATGGCCCGCCCACCCGTCTCTCGGCTCAGGCGTCCGCGCCCTCATCGGACTCGGGGGCGGCTTCCGCCTCACCGGCGATCGTCGTCACCTCGGGCGAGGTGGCCGCCCTGTGACGCAGCCAGATCGAACCCAGCGGCGGGATCGTCACGTTGGCCCGGGCGGGGAAGTGACCCCACGGTTCCGCCTTCGCGGTGACCTCGCCGAGGTTGCCGTAGTCACCCGACCCGTCGTAGATGGTCGCGTCCGTGTTGAGGATCTCCTCCCACACGCCGTCGGACGGCAGGCCCACCTCGTAGTCGTTGAGCGGGGACGGGGAGAAGTTCGTGATGCACGCCACATGATTGCCCGATGCATCGGAGCGGACCCAGGAGAGGGTGTTATTGCCGCTGTCGTCGGCGTTGATCCAGGTGAAGCCAGCGGGATCGTTGTCGAGCTCGTACAGCGGCGAGTTGTCGCGGTAGATCTGGTTGAGGTCGCGGAACAGTCGCTGCAGGCCGCCGTGGCCCCACAGCTCGCTGACCCACCACTCAAGGGACACCGACTCGTTGAACTCGGGGCGCTGGCCGAACTCGCAGCCCATGAAGACCAACTGCTTGCCGGGGAAGCTCCACATGAACGAGTAGTAGGCGCGCAGGGTGGCGAACTTACGCCAGTCGTCCTGCGGCACCTTGTTGACCATCGAGCCCTTGCCGTGGACGACCTCGTCGTGGCTGATCGGCAGGATGAAGTTCTCCGAGTACGCGTAGACCATGGCGAACGTGAGCAGGTTGTGCTCGTACTGCCGGTAGACGGGGTCCAGCTGCAGGTAGCGCAGCGTGTCGTTCATCCAGCCCATGTTCCACTTGAAGCCGAACCCGAGGCCGCCCTCGTGGACCGGCTTGGTGACGCCGGAGAAGCTGGTGGACTCCTCGGCGATCATGACCACGCCCGGCTCCCGCTCATACAGGTGGCGGTTGACGTAGCGCAGGAAGTCGATCGCCTCGAGGTTCTCGCGGCCGCCGAACTGGTTCGGCACCCACTCGCCCTCCTCGCGGGAGTAGTCGAGGTACAGCATGGACGCGACGGCGTCGACGCGGAGGCCGTCGATGTGGAACTCGTGGGTCCAGTACAGCGCGTTGGAGATGAGGAAGCTCTTCACCTCGTTGCGGCCGTAGTTGAAGATGTAGGTGCCCCAGTCCTTGTGCTCGCCCTGCCTGGGATCGGCGTGCTCGTACAGGGCTGTGCCGTCGAAGCGGCCGAGCGCCCAGTCGTCCTTGGGGAAGTGCCCCGGGACCCAGTCCATGATGACGCCGATGCCCGCCTGGTGGAGGCGGTCGATGAGGTAGCGCAGGTCGTCGGGCTTGCCGAACCGCGACGTGGGGGAGAAGTAGCCGCTGACCTGGTAGCCCCAGCTGGGCTCGAACGGGTGCTCCGACAGGGGCATGAACTCGACGTGCGTGTAGCCCTGCCACTTGACGTAGGAAACGAGTTCCTCCGCGAGGTCGAGGTAGCTCTTCCCGCGGCGCCAGCCGCCGAGGTGCACCTCGTAGACGCTCATCGGCTCGGCGTGCGCCTGGGATGCGCGACGCTTGGTCATCCACTCGTCGTCGGACCACAGGTACTTCGACTGGTAGACGATCGACGCGTTGGCGGGAGCCTGCTCGCTGAAGGTCGCCATCGGGTCGACCTTCTCGAGCCAGCTGCCGTCCTGGGCTTCGATGCGGAACTTGTACAGGGTGCCTTCGCCGAGACCCTCGATGAACGTGCCCCAGACGCCGGAGCCGGGGATGAGTTCCATCGGGTCGCCGGTCCACCAGTTGAAGTCGCCGATGACCTGCACCGACTTCGCATTGGGGGCCCAAACGGAGAACCGGACGCCCGTAACGGGCCCCCGCTCGTCGTCGTCGACGGTGACCACCGCCGCGCCGAGCCGCCTCCACAGCTCGGTGTCGCCTCCTCCGTGGAACCCCTCGAAGTCCCATCCGGTCAATCCACCGAAGCGGTCGTGCGCCATTTTCCTTGACTCCTCTGGGTGTGGTCCTTTGAGCGCCCAATCTATCGCGCGCGCCCTGGGCTGTGTGCCGACGGTGTGCGAGTCGCAACGGTCGGCCTTTGATGGTTACGGTTTCGTGATCAACGACTCGAAGTGTGCCAGCGGCACCCCGAGCAGTTCGGGCCGGAAGCGGGCCTCGTAGACGGCCTCATAGCCGGCCTTGTCGGTCTCGTAGGCGTCCAGCACCGGGTCGCTGCCGTCGGCGGGGAGCCCGTAGCCGGCGAGGAACGCCGCCCTGCAGGCCGCGAGCCACTCGTGCGATGCGCCGCCGGCGGCCCGCGCGTAGGCGAAGGAGCGAAGCATGCCCGCGACATCGCGCAGTGGCGAGTCCGGGCGTCGTCGTTCCTCCATGGACTTCAGCGGTTCGCCCTCGAAGTCGACATAGCGCCAGCTGCCCTCGCTGAGGAGGACCTGGCCCAGGTGGCAGTCGCCGTGGACCCGCTGCGCCGCGAGAGTGTCGTGGGAGATCCTGGCGAACGCCTCGTCCGCGGCCTCCGCGAAGGGGCGCACCTCGGGCACCTCGCCCACGACGGCGGCGAAGCGGGCACGGCAGTCGGCGGCCAGGGCGGCGCCGTCGATGGTGCTGCCGCCGAGCCGCTCGGCCAGCACGCGGTGCACTGTGGCGAGCGCCTCGCCGAGGGCGTGCGCGTGGTCGGTGAAGTCGCGGCCCTCACGGGCGTACTGCGAGGCGAGCACGTAGCCGTCCACCGGCTGGTGGAGCGCCTCGAGGAACACGGCGATGTCCGTGCCCTCCCACACCCATGCGCCGTACAGTTCCGCGACGACGCCGGTGCCGGCGAGCGCATGGTGCAGCTCTACATCGACGGAGCGGCCTGGCTCGAGGCGCCGGAACACCTTGACCAGCAGCTCGTCGCCGAAGAACACCGACGTGTTGGACTGCTCACCGGTGTAGCGGCGTGCCGGCAGGTCCGAGGGGACGTCCGCGCGGTAGCGCTCGAAGCCCGGTGCGCCATCGGCGAGGGCGCGCAGCATCGCCTCACCGCGGTCGCACGCGTCGAACGGCTCGCCGTCGTCGCCGTAGAGCAGCGGGACGTGGAAGCGTTCCCGGTGGCCGTCGTCGAACTCCACGACGAGGATGGCGGGGCGCAGATCCGGCCCGGCCCAGGGGCCGAGCTCGACGTCGACGGGCCGGCCGGCGCGCCCCGAGAACCATCGGGACGCCACCGCCAGGTCCCACAGGCGGGCGGTCAGCTCGCCGCTCACGGGGCCGTCACATGGAAGACATGGGCGGGCTTGCCGGGCCACAGGCGCACGAACGCGCGCTGCCCCCAGACGTACGACTCGCCGGTCAGCTCGTCGGTGACGCGCACCTCGCCGTCGTGGGCGCCGAGGGCGGGCATGTCGAGCATGATCTCGGACTCGACGGTGTTGTCCGGATCGAGGGAGCACACCACGAGGACCGTGTCGGCGCCGTCGTTCTTGGAGAACACGATGACCGAGTCGTGCGGGGCGTGGTGGAACGTCACGTCGCGCAGCTGCTGCAGCGCCGGGTGGGACTCGCGGATGGAGTTCAGCTTGCCCAGCAGCATGCTGAGGTTGGGCTCGGCGTTGTAGTCGCGGGGGCGGTACTCGTACTTCTCGGAGTCGAGGTACTCCTCGCGCCCCGGGGCCAGCGCCTCGTGCTCGAAGAGTTCGAAGCCGGAGTAGACGCCCCAGGTCGGCGACATCGTCGCGGCCAGGATGGCGCGGATGGAGAACGCCGCCGGGTTACCCGACTGCAGGAAGAAGGGGTTGATGTCGGGGGTGCTGACGAAGAAGTTCGGCCGGTAGTACGTCGCCATCTCCTGCGACAGTTCGACGAGGTACTCGGTGAGTTCCCACTTGACGTTGCGCCACGTGAAGTACGTGTAGCTCTGCTGGAATCCGACCTTGCCGAGCGCCGCCATCATCTGCGGCTTCGTGAAGGCCTCGGCGAGGAAGATGATCTCGGGGTTGGTCTCGTGGACCCGCTCGAGCAGCCAGTCCCAGAACTCCACCGGCTTGGTGTGGGGGTTGTCGACCCGGAAGATCGTCACGCCGTGGTCGATCCAGAACCGCACGATCCGCAGCACCTCGTAGTAGATGCCCGACGGATCGTTGTCGAAGTTCAGCGGGTAGATGTCCTGGTACTTCTTGGGCGGGTTCTCCGCGTAGGCGATGGTGCCGTCGACGCGCTTGCTGAACCACTCCGGGTGCTCCTCGACCCACGGGTGGTCGGGCGAGGCCTGCAGCGCCAGGTCGAGCGCCACCTCGAGGCCCAGCGACTGGGCCTTGGCGACGAACGCGTCGAAGTCGTCGAAGTCGCCGAGATCCGGGTGGATGGCGTCGTGGCCGCCGGCGGGGGAGCCGATCGCCCACGGCGACCCGGGATCCTCCTCGGCGGGGTTGAGCGTGTTGTTCTTGCCCTTGCGGAACGCGGAGCCGATTGGGTGGATCGGCGGCAGGTAGACGACGTTGAAGCCCATCGCCGCGGCCGCCTCGAGCCGCTCGTAGGAGGACTTGAACGTGCCGGAGTGCCAGTGGCCCTCGTCGTCCTGCCAGGCGCCCTGCGAGCGGGGGAAGAACTCGTACCACGACGAGTACAGCGCGCGGCGGCGCTCGACGCGGATGGGGAACTCCTGCGTCGGCGACACGAGTTCGCGGGGCCCGAAGCGGGCCATGGCGCGCGTGATCGGCGCCGAGGTGATGAGTTCGAGGATCTCGTCGACGTCGCCGTCGACGGTGACGGTCTCAGCCGCGCCGTGCAGGAGGCTGGCAGCGCCCGGCACGCGCATCATTTCGGCCTGCTTGGCCGAGCGGGTCAGGAGCGCCTGGCCCTCCATGCAGACGAGTTCGACGTCGATGCCGAGGGGGAGCTTGGCCTCGGCGTTGTGCGTCCAGGTGCCCCACGGGTCGGACCAGCCCTCGACGCGGTAGGTCCATTCGCCTTCTGCGGCCATCCGCACGTAGGCCTGCCAGATGTCGAGGCCCTTGGGCTCGACCTGCTTCATGTCGATGCGCCGCTGCGTCCCGCCGGGCGAGGTGAGGATCACCGACGCGTTGACGGCGTCGTGGCCCTCGCGGAACACGTTGGCCTGGATGAGGAGCCGCTCGTGGACCACCGCCTTGACGGGGTAGGCCCCGCCTTCGATGACCGGGCTCACTCCGGTGACCGGGATGCGGCCGAGGCCACCCTCGGTCCGGATGATGCGCTTGTTGCTCAGGGCTGGAATGTCCGCACTCACGTCGGCCAGCCTAGCCAAACCTGCGGGGCAGCGCGGGGTCAGGCCAACAGATCGAACGACGAGGGTTCGGCCTCGGCCATGAGCGCCAGGAGTTCCTTCGTGGTGGTCGGGACCTGGACCCGCATCACGACGACGGACCGAGCGGGCATGACCATCTCACCGAGCGGCGGCAGGACGCCGTCGGGCACCTCGTCGTCGTCGGCGCTGTGCCAGATGATCTCGTAGCCGTAGCCCCAGGGCATCGTCGGCATGACCAGCGGCACCGGGTCGGGCGACGAGTTGAACCAGGTGAGGAACGCCTCGGTCTCGTCGGAGACGTACATGCCGAGAAGGCGGCGGGAACCGTCGTGCCAGGAGCCGTTGTGCATCTCGCCGAACTGGCCGTCCATCCAGGCGAGGTCGACGCGCTGCAGGTTCTCACCCTGCTCGGTGAGGATCTCGTTGTGGTAGCCGAAGTCGTCGGGGCGTAGGTTGGAGTGCTGCTGGCGCAGGTGGAGGAGATCGGCGATCCGCAGCTGGATCTGCTGCCACTCCTCTGAGACGTCCCAGTTCACCCAGCTGAGCGGCGAGTCCTGGCAGTAGGCGTTGTTGTTGCCCTTCTGCGTGCGGCCGAACTCGTCGCCGGCGGTGATCATCGGGGTGCCCGCGGCCAGGATCTGGGTGGCCATCAGGTTGAGGACCTGGCGGCGGCGCAGCTTCTGGATGTCCTCGTCGTCGGTCTCGCCCTCCCAGCCGTGGTTCCACGACCGGTTGTTGTCGGAGCCGTCGCGGTTGGACTCACCGTTGGCGAGGTTGTGCTTGACGTCGTAGCTGACGAGGTCGCGCAGGGTGAAGCCGTCGTGTGCGGTGACGAAGTTGATGCTCGACTGCGGCGAGCGGCCGGGGGTGTCGAACAGGTCGGGGGAGCCGGCCAGACGAGTGGCGAGCTCCTGGACGCCGTGGACGGCGCCGCGCCAGTAGTCGCGGATGTGGTTGCGGAAGCGGTCGTTCCACTCATGCCAGCCGGGTCCCCAGGAGCCGACCTGGTAGCCGTAGGGGCCGATGTCCCACGGCTCGGCGATCATCTTGATGCCCTCGAACGCCGGGTCCTTCGCGATGTTTTCCTTGAAGGGGTGGGCCTGGTCGACGTGGTGCTTCTCGTCGCGGATCAGGGTGGTGGCCAGGTCGAAGCGGAATCCGTCGACGCCCATCTCGGTGACCCAGTAGCGCAGCGAGTCGATCACCATCTGCAGGACCATCGGGTTGGAGGTGTCGACGGAGTTGCCGCAGCCGGTGACGTCGTAGGAGTCGCTGTGGTCGTCGGTGAGCCGGTAGTAGGCCTCGTGGTCGATGCCGCGGAAGGAGAGCGTCGGGCCGTCGTGCCCGCCCTCCGCGGTGTGGTTGTAGACGACGTCGAGGATGACCTCGATGCCCGCCTCGTGGAGCCGCGAGACCATCTTCTTGAAGTCGGAGACCTGGCGGCCGACCGTTCCGCGGGTCGCGTAGGGCGCGTGGGGCGCGAAGAAGCCGAGCGTGTTGTAGCCCCAGAAGTTCCGCAGACCCTTGAAGGTGACGAATGGCTCGGACAGGAAGTGGTGCACCGGGAGGAACTCGACGGCAGTGACCCCGAGGCGGGTGAGGTACTCGATGACCGACTGGTCCGCCATGCCGAGGTAGGAGCCGCGGTGGCGGTCCGGCACCAGGGGGTGGAGCTTGGTGTAGCCGCGCAGGTGGGTCTCGTAGATGACCGTCTCCGACAT
>JAUHXZ010000100.1 GCA_030426725.1 Actinomycetes bacterium | reverse complement strand
AGGAGGCATGGATGGCGCTGTTCTTCCGCAAACGCAAGCAGGTCAGTGAAGACGAGCTCTGGAAGGACCACAACAACGTTTCACGTGAAACGGCGAATGCCCCCCGGCGGGCAGTCCGAGCCGACTCCTCCATGACCGCTGCTTCCGAGTACGGCGACGAGTACATCGACTTCAGTCAGGCCCCGGTCACTCTCCCCCGGCCGGCGGAACCACGGATCTTCGTGATCGCGAACCAGAAGGGTGGCGTTGGGAAGACGACCACCACGGTCAACATCGCCCATGGGCTCGCTATGGGTGGTCTCAACGTCCTCGTCGTCGACACCGACCCCCAGGGCAACGCGTCGACCGCCCTCGGTGTTCCCCACGAACCGGGCACGAAGGGCACCTACGAGGTACTCATGGACGGGGTGGGGATTATCGAGCACGCCCAGCCTTCGCCGCATTCCCCCAATCTCCACGTGCTTCCCGCCGCGATCGACCTCGCATCGGCCGAACTTGAGCTGGTGAACCAGCGGGGGCGAGAGCACCGCATGCGCGACGCCATCAATCAGTACATCGAGGAGTCCGGCGTCGACTACGTCTTCTTCGACTGCCCGCCCTCTCTTGGACTGCTCACATTGAACGCGCTGGTCGCATCCACGGAGATCATGGTCCCCATCCAGACCGAGTACTACGCACTCGAGGGCGTGACACAGCTCATGCGCACGATCCACCGGGTCAAGGGAAACCTCAACGACAAGGTGGAACTGAGCACGATCCTGCTCACCATGTTCGACGCGCGCACCAATCTGTCACGTGAAGTCGCCGAGGAAGTGCGGAAGCACTTCCCCGGCCAGACGCTCGACAACGAGATCCCCCGCTCTGTCCGAATCGCCGAGGCACCGAGCTTCAGGCAGACTGTGCTGAACTATCAACCCAAGTCGCCAGGCGCCATCGCCTACCTGGCGGCAGCGCACGAGATCGCCGCGCGCGCCACGAAGATGGAGGAGTGATGGCCGCAAATCGCAAGAGCGCGCTGGGTCAGGGTCTCGGCGACCTGTTCGCCCGCACCGATGACGACGAAACCGTGGCGCTGAGCGACGGATCCGAGTTCGCGGAACTCCCCGTTGCGAGCATCACCCCCAATCCCCAGCAGCCGCGCACGGTCTTCGACGAGGATGACCTAGCGGAACTGGCCGGGTCCATCAAGGAGTTCGGCGTCCTGCAGCCTGTCGTCGTCAGGCGGGCCGGCCGCGACAGGTTTGAGCTCGTCATGGGGGAGCGCCGACTCCGCGCCAGCCAGATGGCGGAGAGGGAGACCATCCCCGCCATCATCCGCGGCACAGAGGACACGGCCCTTCTGCGCGACGCCCTTCTCGAGAACCTCCACCGCGCC
Organism: Actinomycetes bacterium; assembly: GCA_030426725.1. Classification (GTDB taxonomy): domain Bacteria; phylum Actinomycetota; class Actinomycetes; order Propionibacteriales; family Propionibacteriaceae; genus Arachnia. The sequence goes on along the minus strand of JAUHXZ010000100.1, from coordinate 6,233 downwards.
AACCTCAACCCCATCGAGGAGGCGAACGCTTACTCGCAGTTGCTCCGCGACTTCGCGTGCAGCAAAGAGGAGCTCTCCCAGCGGCTCCACCGCTCACGCCCCCAGGTCTCGAACACCCTGCGGCTGCTGAACCTCCCCGCTCGGGTCCAGACCAAGGTGGCCGCTGGGGTTCTCTCGGCCGGTCACGCACGCGCACTGCTGGGGCTCGAAGATCCCGAGGCGCAGGAGCGACTAGCTGATCGCATCATCGCCGAGGGCCTCTCCGTCCGCTCCACGGAGGAGATCGTCGCCCTGGGGAAGCGCGATGAAAGGAAGCCCGTCCTACGCACCCCCCGCATGCCGTCGGAGCGTGAACGGGAGCTCGGCACCCAGCTGAGCGACCACTTCGACACCCGGGTACGGGTGAACATCGGGCGCAACAAGGGCAAGATCACCATTGAATTCGCGTCGGGCGACGACCTGGAGCGCATCATGGCGATCCTCGACGGCCGCACGCTCTGACCGCAAACCGCTAAACCGATATGTCGACATATCGGTAGACTGTCAAACCGATTGAGGAACTATGAGCATCCCAGCCACCGTCGACCCCAGTGATGTGCCCGCCGTTCGCGCGGCCCTGCTTCGCTACCGGATCATGGCCTATGTGGTGGGGATCCTGCTGATCGTCCTCGTGCTGATCGGCCTGCCGCTCAAGTACATCTGGGGCGACGGGCGCGTGGTCACCTGGACCGGCATGCCCCACGGATGGCTCTACATGATCCTGCTCATCACGGCCTATGACCTCGGGCGCCGCGTGAAGTGGTCCATCAAGTGGTTCCTGGCGATCATGGCCGCCGGGACCGTTCCGTTCCTGTCCTTCGTCGCCGAGCACTACGCGACGAAGAACGTACGGGCGACACTCGCCGACGTCGAGACTCAGACCGCCTGATCCTGCCCCGGTTCCGCGTCGGGGATCTCCACCCGATCGGGCGACGGCTGGCGGCCGAACCCGCGCGCCACGTAGATCCCGAAGCCGACGGCGCCCGCGGCGAACACCCACCACTGGAGCGCGTAGCCGCGGTGGGTAGGCGAACCTTCCATGGTGGGCAGTTGCAGCGGGGCTTCCGCCAGGCCCTGCTCCGCCGAGGCCTCGGGCGGGAGGGTGACATAGCCGGCGATCAGGGGTGACGGCCAGGTCTGCGCCAGGGACTGCACGCGTACCGAACCGAGATCCGCACCGGTTGCAGCATCCTGAGCGGGGAGGTCGGGGGCGAGGAACACCCCGGTGATCTCCTGATCGCCCGCCGGTGCCGCGGGCACCGCCTCCCCATCATCGAGAGCTCCGCGCACGACGGCGACGTTGCGGCCGTCGTCCATCTGGAAGACCGTCGTGACCCGCACTGGCCATGATTCTCCGACGAGCACCTCTTCGGGGCCGTAGCTGCCGCTGACGGTGACGCGTCGTCCGTAGATGTCGGCTACCTCGCCGGTCTCGGAGACGTTGTCGGTGAGGGGCACGGCGTCCTCAGCGGCGCGCGCGGCCGACACGTCACGCGTCGACTCCTGGTACGACGCCATCTGCCACAGGCCCAGCACGACCATCACGCCCGCGACGACGAAGCCGCCCAGGACGGCCAGGACCTGCCTGGCGCGCACGCTCATCTCAGGCGCCGGCGAGATCAACCAGGGTGGCGAACACCTCACCGAGCTCCCGTCCGGCCGCCTCGATCGCCAGCGGCGCGAGCGACGTCTCCGTCATGCCGGGCGCGACGTTGCCCTCGAAGAACACCGGGCGGCCCGACGGCTCCACCATCATGTCCACCCGCGACAGGTGCCTCAGACCTAGGACCTTGTGGACGGCGACGGCGAGATCCCCCGCGGCCGCGAGTGCCTCGTCGGGTAGCTCGGCAGGTGTGACGAAGCGCGTCGCCCCTGCGGTGTAGCGCGCTTCGTAGTCGTAGACGCCGGACTCGGGGCGGATCTCCACCGGCGGCAGCGCGACCGGCCCCGTCCCGTCGTCCAGGACGGTGACCGCCACTTCCCGCCCCGCGATGAAGGACTCGATGACCGCCACCGTGCCGTACGCGTAGGCCGCGACCAGCGCGGCGGGGAGCGCACCGGGCTCGTCGACCTTGGTGACGCCGAGAGCGGAGCCGCTGCGCGTGGGCTTGACCATCAAGGGGTATCCGAGCTGCGCGCCGATTCCCTCCATGAGCGCGGGGGCGCCGAGCTCGCGGAAGATGTCGTGGGGCAGTGCGATCTGCCTCGGCGACGCGATCCCGGCGGCCCTGACGACCTGCATGGCGATGGACTTGTCGAACGTCAGCCGCGATGCCGCCCCCGTCGGCCCGACGAACGGCACCTCGAGCACCTCGAGGACCTCGCGCAGCGCGCCGTCCTCACCAAGGCCGCCGTGCAACATGGGGACCACCACAGGGTCCGGGGTGCGGCGGAGAAGTGGGATGAGGTCCGCATTCACGTCACTCTCGATCACCTCACGGCCGTAGTCACGCAGGGCCTGCGCCACGCGCCGCCCGGACCGGAGCGACACGTCTCGCTCGTGGCTGAGGCCACCGGCCATCACGATGATCGTCATGGATAACTCCTTATCAGTTCAGGTCTGGGGCGAGTCCGGTGCCGCGGCGCAGCTCGTTGGGGGCGGAGTCGATGCCGAAGGTGTTCATGACGTCCAGTTCGCCGCGGACGACGGCGGCGAAACGTTCCACTCCGGTGCGGATCCGCTCGGGTGGGGGGAAGCAGTAGGACAGGCGAACGTTGCGCGCACCCTGGCCGTCGGCATAGAACGACGCCCCGGGAACGAAGGCGACGCGTGCGTCGACGCCCCGGGGAAGCATCGCCTGCGAGTCGAGTCCCTCGGGCAGGGTCAGCCACACGAAGAAGCCACCGGCCGGTCGGGTCCAGGAGCTGCCCTCAGGCATCTCCTCCGCGAGGGCCTCGAGCATGGTGTCGCGACGCTCGCGGTACATGTCGCGGTAGATCTCCACCTGGCCCATCCAGTCCTGGGTTGCCAGGTAGGTGGAGATCGCGAACTGCGAGAACACGGGCGGGCACAGCGTCGCCGACTCCTGCGCGAGGACGAGCTTCTCCCGGACGGCATGGGGTGCCAGCACCCATCCGACCCGGAACCCGGGGGCGAACGTCTTGGAGAACGACCCGAGGTAGATGACGTCGGGATCGAGCGAACGCATCGCCGGCAGTGGGTCCGCGTCCAGAGTGAGCAGGCCGTAGGGGTTGTCCTCGACCACGAGGATCCCCTCCTCGCGGCACACCGCCAGCAACTCCACGCGACGCTCGAGAGGCTGGGTCTTGCCGGAGGGGTTGCTGAAGTTGGGGATCGTGTAGAGGAACTTGATCCGCTTGCCCTCCCGGCGGAGTTGCCGGGCCGTCTCGCGCAGGGCCGCGGGATCCAGTCCGTCGTCATCGGAGGCGACGTGCACAACCTCGGTCTGGTAGCTGAGGAACGTGCCGAGCGCCCCGACGTATGACGGGGACTCGGCGAGGATGACGTCGCCCGGGTCGCAGAAGATGCGGGTGACGAGGTCCAGGCCCTGCTGTGAGCCGGCGGTGATGACGACGTCGTCGGCGTGCGCGGTGATGCCCTCGGCGGCCATGACGTCGAGGATCTGCTCGCGCAGGACAGGCTCGCCCTGCCCGGAGCCGTACTGCATGACCTGGGTCCCGTTGGTCCGGATCATCTCGGCAACCATGCCGGCAATATCGGGGAGGGGGAGGTCCTTGATGTTGGGCATGCCCCCGGCGAGTGACACGATCTCCGGACGGTTGGCCACCGCAAACAGAGCTCGCACGGCGGAGACCCTCATGCCGTTCGTGCGCTGCGAGTAGCTGTCGACGAACCGGTCGAGCCGGGTGTCGTGTCGGGGGTGTTCGGTCACGGTCCTTACCTTGCCGTCGGGGAGGCCACCGCGTCCGACGGCGCGCCCCGCGTGGGTGCATGTGTTGGCCTCACCCTATCGCGGGGGCCAAGCCCCGCGGCGCTGTGCTGACGGGCGGACGGCATCGCGACTAGCGCCCGGGGGCTACCGCCTCGGTGTACTCGTCGAGCAGTTCGGCGACATCGGCCGTGGCCTGCTCGGTGACGGCCAGCAGCAGCAGGCCCGTCCCGTCGACGACCCGGCCGCACGCGGGCAGCGAGGTGTCCACCGACGTCCCGCACAGCACACCGTCGCCGGCCTGGACGACGCTCTCCACCCCGGCGTCGGCGACGTATGCGCTGGCGTCGTCCTCCGGCCACGTCATCACGAAGATCAGTCTGTTGGCGCCGTCGGAGTAGTCCGCCCTCACGATGCGCTGGTTCTCCGGCGCCGGGCCGGAGCTCTCGGTCACCTCACCGCGGACCAGGTCCCCCACCTGCACGGGTGGTTCGAGCGCGAACGCCGGTGTGGGGCTGGGCGACGACGTGACGGCTTCCGGGACCGCCGCCGACCGGCCGAGGGCGGCGCCGACGAAGGCGCCGACGATGAGCAGGATGACGACGATGACGGGCCCGTAGACGAGGCCCCAGGGGATCGACCTGGCGAGGTCAATGAGGGCCTGCCGGTCAGAGCCCCGCTCCTCGGCGACACCTCGGGCCCCCGCCGGGCCACGCTGCGCCCGCCGACCAGCGTGGGTCCCGGTCTCCGAATCGACCGGGATCCACGACTCCTGGGTGGACGGGGAGTCCGCCGAGTGCTTCATCCGTCAGACGAGCTCGTCGATCGCCTTCTTGAGCGCGCCCTTGGTCTTGCCGCCGGTGAGCGACTTCACGACGCGGCCGCCCTGGATGAACTGCAGGGTGGGCAGGCTCAGCACGCCCTGCTCGGCGGCAAGGCCGGGGGCGGAGTTGGTGTCCACCTTGACGAACTTCACGTTCGGGTAGACCGTCGAGAGCTCCTCGATGATCGGCGCGATCTGCTTGCAGGGGGAGCACCAGTCGGCCCAGTAGTCCACGACGACGAGCTTGTCCGCCATCAGAACCTCATCGACGAAGGTCTTCTCCGTCACATCCGTCACTGCCATTGTTTGCCTTCCGGGAGTGGTGATTCGCCCCATGAGTGTATGCGGTGACCCTGTGATACGCCGCCTCAGTCCTCAAGGGACTGGAGGAAGCGCTCGGCGTCCAGCGCCGCGGAGCACCCGGTGCCGGCCGCGGTGACTGCCTGCCGGTAGGTGTGGTCGACGAGGTCCCCGCAGGCGAACACGCCGGGCAGGTTCGTGGCGGTGGTGCGGCCCTGGACGAGAACGTAGCCCTCGTCGTCGAGATCCACCTGGCCCTTGATGAGCGCGGAGCGCGGATCGTGGCCGATGGCGATGAAGACGCCGTTGACCGCGAGGTCGCGCAGTTCGCCCGTCTTGGTGTCCTTGAGGGTCAGGGACTCGACGGAGTTGGCGCCGTTGATCGCGGCGGGGACCGAGTTCCACGCAAACTCGATCTTGGGGTCGCGCATGGCGCGCTCCTGCATGATCGCGGAGGCGCGCAGCTCGTCGCGGCGGTGGACGATGACCACCTTGGAGCCGAAGCGGCTGAGGAACGTCGCCTCCTCGACGGCGGAGTCGCCGCCACCGATGACGGCGATCGGCTTGTCACGGAAGAAGGCACCGTCGCACGTGGCGCACCAGCTTACGCCGCGGCCGGAGAGCCGCTCCTCGTCGGGCAGCCCGAGCTTGCGGTAGCCGGAGCCCATGGCGAGGATGACGGACTTGGCGCGGTACTCCTCGTCGTAGGAGTCCTTGACCACCTTGATGTCGCGGGTGAGGTCAACCTCGGTGGCGTCGTCGGTGATGAGCTTGGCGCCGAACCGCTCCGCCTGCTGTCGCATCTGGTCCATGAGCTCCGGGCCCATGATGCCTTCGGCGAAGCCCGGGAAGTTCTCCACCTCGGTGGTGTTCATGAGCGCGCCGCCGCCCTCGAAGGATCCTTCGAAGACCACCGGGTTCAGGTTCGCGCGGGCTGCGTAGATCGCGGCGGTGTAACCCGCGGGGCCCGATCCGATGATGATGACGTCGTGGACGGTGGACATTCTTCTCCTTCGCGGGGCTTCAAGGCCGACCCCATCGTAATCGGTCGGCGGCCCGGCCAAGCATACCCCCAGGGGCATACCGTGTCGCATCGCGCCCCATCGGAGTAGCCTCATCCCCATGGATGAAGAGCTGTCCCGCGACGAGTTGCAGGCCGCGCTCGAGGTGCGCCGCGAGATGGGCGGGGAGATCGAGCCCGCTCTCGTGGACTCCCTGGC
>JAUHXZ010000015.1 GCA_030426725.1 Actinomycetes bacterium | reverse complement strand
CCGCCAAGCGGACCTTCCAGGCCCTGCGCATCGAGGTCAACCGCGAACTCTCGGCCCTCGAGGGTGTCCTCCCCGCAGCAGTCGACGCCCTCGCGGTCGGCGGGCGGATCGCGGTGCTGAGCTACCACTCCCTCGAGGACCGGCTCGTCAAGCGCACCTTCGCCGCCAAGGCCTCCGACCGGGCCCCCCGCGACATGCCGGTCGTCCCCGACCACCTCAAGGCGGAGCTCGCACTGCTCACCCGCGGTGCCGAGCGCCCCAGCCCCGACGAGACCGCCATCAACCCCCGGGCCGCCTCGGCCAGGCTCCGGGCCGCCGAACGCACCAAGGAGGCCGCAGCATGACCGCGCAACCGCTGACCGCCGATGTCACCCCGGCCTCCCGGCTCAGGGTGGTGCGTGCCAAGACCCCCGCAGTCTCCAACCGCATGTTCATCCTCATGATCGCCGTGCTGGTCATTCTCGGCCTGGCCGGCGTCATGGTCGTCACCACCCAGGTGGGCGCCCAGTCAAAGGAACTGTCCGCGCTCCGGCGCGAGTCCACCGAACTCGGCTACACCGCCGCGGCGCTCACCTCCCAGCTGCAGCAGGTCTCCAGCGCCAATGCGCTGGCGCTGCGCGCCACCCAGCTCGGGATGGTGCCCAACCCGTACCCGGCGTTCATCCACCTGGCCGACGGCAGCGTCACCGGCGAGCCCACCAACGTCGACGGAGACGAGCTGCCCTACCTGCGCGGGCGGCGCACCCGCGTGACGGCCCCGGCGGCGCCGGTGATCGTGCCGGAGCGGGAGGCCGAAGCCGAACCGCCCGCCGACACCGCGGAGGGCGCCGACAGCGTCGTGGCAGCCGGAGCAGTGGGGGAGTGACCGATGGCGAACCAACCGCGGAAGCCGCAACCCACGGGGCGCAACGCCGGTAGGCCCGCGGCGAAGTCCACCTCGAAGTCCACTTCGAAGTCCACCGCCAAGTCGGGGGCGAAGCCCCGGGCGGCGTCCCGGCCGAAGCCTGCGGCGCGCCCGGCATCCCGGCCGTCGTCGCGTCGCGGGAACCAGCCGCGCCGCTACCGCAAGACCGTGCGCATGCCCGTCGGCCGCCCCGTCGTGCGGATCCGGGTGTTCATGCTCATGCTGGGCCTGCTGCTGTCGGTCGCCGTCGCCCGCTCGGTCCAGCTGCAGGGCATCGACTCGGCCGCCTTCGCCGCCGAGGCCGCGGACAAGACGCAGTCCTCCCGCGAGCTGCCCGCCACCCGCGGCACCCTCACCGACCGCAACGGCGTCGTCATGGCCGCCACCGAACCGGCGATGATCGTGTCCATCGACCCCGACATGGTGCGCACCAACGGCGCCGACAAGCGCTACCCGATGAGCGAACGCAAGCAGGAGGAGGCCGCCGCCGCACCCGAGGCCGTCGCCGAGATCCTCGCCCGCCACCTCGGCGGCCTGGAGTCCACCTACCTCGACCTCATCAACACGCCCGACTCCCGCTACGAGGTCGTCGCCCGCAAGGTGCCGGCTGCCCTGTACACCGCCATCAAGGACGACATGGCCGACGGGCTCGACGGCGAGGGCCGCCGCCCCTGGTACGGGGTCTTCGGCGACCCCGACCCGCTGCGCGTCTACCCCAACGCCACGGTCGCCTCGAACGTCGTCGGCTTCGTCGACTGGGAGGGCAAGGGCGCCGCCGGCCTTGAGTACGCCCTCGAGGAGAACCTGGCGGGCACGGCCGGCAGCATGGTCTACGACTGGTCCACCTACGGCCGAATCCCGCTGGGCACCGACATCATGACGCCCGCCGTCGACGGCGCCTCCTACGAGCTGACCATCGACTCCGACCTGAACTGGATGGTCGAGCAGTCGCTCGCCGAGTACGTCAACAACGCCGGCGCCAAGACCGGCACCGCCGTCGTCATGGACGTCAAGACCGGAGAAGTGCTCGCCCTGGCCAACAACCCCAGCTTCGACTCGTCGAACCCGGGCGCCGCCGACGCCGCCGACCGCACCAACCGCGCCGTCACCGCCGCCTACGAGCCCGGCTCGGTCGAGAAGGTGCTGACCATGGCCGCGCTCGCCGACCAGGGGCTCGTCACCCCCACCACCAAGGTGCAGGTCCCGTCGCGGATCGCCTCGGGCGCCGGCTACGTGCGCGACTCCTTCAGCCATGGCACTCTCAACATGACCGCCGCCGGCGTCGTCGCCCAGTCGTCCAACATCGGCACCATCATGCTGACCCGCCAGATGGAGAAGGCGGACCTCGCGCGGTACCTGGCCGACTTCGGTCTCGGCAGCGCCTCCGGGATCGGGCTGCCGGGCGAGACCAGCGGATCCATTCCCGACGCGGAGATGCCCGACTACACGCGCGACCAGGTCGCCTTCGGGCAGGGCCTGTCGGTCAACGCGGTCCAGATGGCCGCCGCCATCAACACCGTCGCCAACGGCGGCACCTATGTCCAGCCCACCATCGTCAAGTCGGCGGCCCGCTCCGACGGCACCCCCATCGACATCCCGGCGCCCGAGACGCGCCGCGTCGTGTCCGAGGAGGCCTCCGACGCGACGCTCACGATGATGGAGTCGGTCATCACGCTGCGCGACGACCGCTCCATCGCCGGATACCGCACCGCCGGCAAGTCCGGCACGGCCCAGCGCTACGACCCCTCGTGCAGCTGCTACAACGGCTTCACCGCCTCGTTCGTCGGCGTCGCGCCCGCCGAGGATCCGCAGATCCTCGTCTACGTCGTCCTCGACCAGCCCACCAACGGGAACCTGGGCAGCCGGCTCGCGCTCCCGGCCGTCAACGACATCCTGTCGCTGGCCCTGCCCCGCTACAACGTGGCCCCCTCGACCACGCCTGCCCCCGATACCCCGCTAACGTTCGGCTGATGGATAGCGCGCTCCGCCCCGCCGACCCGCCGCCCGTGCCCCTCCGGCAGTTGGTGAGCGGGATGCGGGTGTCGGGGGAGCCCGGCGACGTCGCGGTCACCGGCGTAACGCTCGACTCGCGGGCCGTACGCCCCGGCTGGCTCTACGTCGCACTGCCAGGAGCCACCACCCACGGCGCCCTGTTCGCCGCCCAGGCGCTCGACGCGGGCGCCGCCGCCGTCCTCACCGACGACGACGCGCCCTTGGCCGAGCTCCCGGTCCCGGTGCTCCGCAGCCCGGAGCCCCGGCACGCCGCGGCCGTCGCCGCGTCGCGTGTGTTCGGGGAGCCCTCCCGGCACCTGGCGATGTTCGGCGTCACCGGCACCAACGGCAAGACCACCACCGTCGCGCTGCTCGAGGCGGGGCTCGCCGCCGCCGGCCGGGTCCCTGGCACCGTCGGCACCATCGGCTTCCGGCTCGCCGGGCAGGAACTGCGCTCCGGGCGCTCCACCGTCACCACCCCCGAGTCGCCCGACCTGCAGGCGATGCTCGCCGCCATGCGAGAGCGCGGCGCCGACGCCGTGGCCCTCGAGGTCAGCTCGCACGCCCTCGCGCTGCAGCGGGTCGACGCCGTCGCGTTCGACGTCACCGCCTTCCTCAACCTCGGCCGCGACCACCTCGACTTCCACACCGACCTCGACGACTACTTCGAGGCCAAGGCCCGCCTCTTCGAACCTGGCCGCTCGCCGGTGGCCGTCGTCTGGGTCGACGACCCGAAGGGCCGCGAGATCGCCGCCCGCGTCGCCCGTGACCCCGGAACCCGGCTCGTCACCGTCGGCACCGGACCCGACACCGACTACGTGCTGCGCGACTACGAGGCCGTCGGGAGCCTCGGTGGTCGCGCCACCCTCACCCGCGACGGCGGGGACGTGCCGCTCGAGATCGCCCTTCCCGGCGTCCACAACATGATCGACGCCGCGGTCGCGTTCGCGATGCTAGAGGCCGCCGGCATCGCGGCGCCCGACGCCTTGACCGGCCTGCGTCACGCCCAGGTCCCCGGACGCATGCAGCGCGTCGACCTGGGCCCCGGCGCCCCGACCGTCGTTGTCGACTTCGCCCACACCCCGCAGGCCGTCGGCGCCGCCGTCGACGCCCTGGCGGCCTTCCCCCGGGTCATCAGCGTCCTGGGCTGCGGCGGCGACCGCGACCCCGACAAGCGCCCCGGCATGGGCGCCGCGGCCTCCCGGGGCAGCGATCTCACGGTCATCACCGACGACAACCCCCGCACCGAGGACCCCGCCAGGATCCGCGCACAGACCCTCGCCGGGGCCCTCGAAGGTCGGCGCCCGGGCGCGGAGGTCATCGAGGTCGCGGGGCGGCGCGCCGCCATCGAGACGGCGCTCAGGGCCGCGAGGCCCGATAGCGTGGTGGCAATACTCGGAAAGGGACACGAGCGCGGCCAGATCCTGGCCGACCGCGTCGTGGACTTCGACGATGTCGAGGAGGCGACGCGCGCCTGGCGCCGCCTCGTGGAGGAAGGAGCGTCCGATGCGCCCGCGCAGGATGTCTGAACTGGTGGAGCTCATGTCGCCGGGGGCCGTCGAGCTCTTCGGCGAGGACGCCGTCGTCGGGCCGGACGTGGTCATCGACAACCGGCACGCCACCGAGGGCTGTCTGTTCGTCGCGGTGCCGGGGGAGCGGGTCGACGGCCACGAGTTCGCCCGCGCCGCCGTCGAGTCCGGGGCCGCCGGGGTGCTCGGCATGGCCTCCACCGACGCCGACGTCGGCCACCTTCTGGCTGAGAACTCCGTGACCGCGCTCAGCTGGTTGGCGCGCGGCGTCGTCGCCGAGGCGAGGGAGCGGGGCCTGCTGAGCATCGGCGTGACCGGCAGCTCCGGCAAGACCAGCACCAAGGATCTGATGGCGCAGGTGTTCGAGGCCGCCGGCCCCACCGTCGCGCCCGTCGGCTCCCAGAACAACGAGATCGGCGTTCCGCTCACCGCCTGCCGCGTCAACGACGACACCCGTTACCTCGTCTCCGAGATGGGGGCACGCGGCATCGGCCACATCGCCTGGCTCACCTCCCTGGTCGGGCTGGACATCGGCGTCTGCCTCAATGTGGGCCACGCGCACGTCGGCGAGTTCGGCGGCATGGAGATGACCGCGATGGCCAAGTCCGAGATCGTCGCGGACCTCGCACCCGACGGCTGGGCCGTGCTCAACGCCGACGATCCCCTCGTCGCCGGCATGCGCGACAAGACCCGCGCCCGCATCGCCTGGTTCGGCGAGGGCGAGCTGCCCGCCGGGGACCTGCGCGTCACCGCCCGCGACGTGCGGCTCAATCCCCTCAGCCAGGCATCATTCGACCTCGTCCTCGGCGACGGCGCGGGAGAGCGGACGGCCCCGGTCAGCCTCAAGGTCATCGGCCGCCACCAGGTGTCCAACTCCCTCGCGGCCGCGGCTGCCGCGCTCGTGGCCGGCATCGACCTCGACGTCGTCGCCACGGCCCTGTCGGGGGCCACGCCGCGTTCCGACTGGCGCATGGAGCTCCACCCCCGCCCCGACGGCGTCCTCATCCTCAACGACTCCTACAACGCCAACCCCGACTCGATGGCCGTGGCGCTGACCACCGCGGTCGAACTGGTCAACGGCACCCGCGCGGAGCACCCCGACGCGCGCGTCATCGCGGTCCTCGGCGACATGCTGGAACTCGGCCCCACATCGGCCGGACTCCACGAGGAGCTGGGCCGGATGGCCGCCGACGTGGGCGTGTCGGAGGTCGTCGCGGTCGGCGATCTGGCGCGGCACATCGTCGATGGCGCCGCCGACAGCGGTCTCCCTGCGCGGATCTCGGATCGTGACGACGTGGCGACTTCCCTTACTCTTGCCCCCGGCGACGTCGTCCTCATCAAGGGATCGCGCGGCGTCGGACTCGAGACGGTGGCGGCTCAGCTCACCGACGACCAGGGAGGCCAGAAGTGATCAACATCCTCAGCGCGGGATCGTTGTCCCTCATCCTGTCCATGCTGGGCACGCCGTGGCTCATCAGACTCCTCCGGGAGAAGCAGTTCGGCCAGTTCATCCGCGAGGACGGACCCACGACCCACCACGTCAAGCGCGGCACCCCCACCATGGGCGGCGTCATCATCGTCGGATCCGTCGTCATCGCCTACGCCGTCACCCACCTGGTGCGCTGGCAGGCCCCCAGCGTGTCCGGCCTGCTCGTCCTCGGGCTGGCCGTCAGCATGGGCTTCCTCGGCTTCCTCGACGACTGGTCGAAGATCTCCAAGGAGCGCTCGCTGGGCCTGACCCCGCGCGGCAAGCTCATCGGGCAGTTCACCATCGGCGGCGTGTTCGCCTTCCTCGCCCTCAACTTCCCCGACGAGCGGGGCCTCACCCCGGCCTCGCCGGCCATCTCGTTCCTGCGCGACATCCCGGCGCTGACGATGCCGCTGCTGATCGCGATCCCGGTCATCATCTTCCTCATCGCGGCCTGGTCGAACGCGGTCAACCTCACCGACGGGCTCGACGGCCTCGCCGCCGGCACCGCGACCCTCGTCTTCGCGGCCTACACGCTGGTCAACATCTGGCAGTTCAACCAGTGGTGCTCCCGGGCCTCCACCGCCGGGCCGCGCTGCTACGAGGTGCGCGACCCCAACGACCTCGCGGTCATCGCCATCGCCTTCGCCGGCGCCTGCTTCGGCTTCCTGTGGTGGAACGCCCGCCCCGCGAAGATCTTCATGGGCGACACCGGCTCCATGGCCATCGGCGCCGCGCTCGCCGGCCTGTCGGTCACCACCCGCACCGAACTGCTGCTCGTCATCCTCGGCCTGCTGTTCGTCATCGAGGTCGGCTCGGTCGCGCTGCAGGTGTCCTACTTCAAGGCCACCAAGGGCAAGCGCATCTTCAAGATGTCCCCGATCCACCACCACTTCGAGATCATCGGGTGGGAAGAGGTCACCGTCGTCATCCGGTTCTGGATCATCGCGGGGCTGTGCGTGGCGCTGGGCCTCGGAATCTTCTACGCGGAATGGGTGGTCGGTCAGTGACGAAGGACTGGATGCAGAGCGCGAACCGGCTGTCCGACTGGCCGAGCGCCAACGTCGTCGTCGCCGGACTCGGCGTCTCGGGCTTCGCCGCCGCCGACGGCCTCATGTCGCTCGGCGCGAACGTCACCGTGCTCGACGAGTCGGAACTCCACGCCGACAAGGCCGCCCTCCTCACGCACCTCGACGTCAAGGTCGTCCTCGGCAAGGGCGCCACCGCCTCCCTGCCACCCGGCACCGACCTCGTCGTCACGTCCCCGGGCTGGCGCCCCACCGCGCCCCTGCTGCGTCAGGCCGCCGCCGAGGGCATCCCCGTGTGGGGGGAGACCGAACTGGCGTGGCGCATGATGCAGCCCGACCGCGTCGTCCCGTGGCTCGGCGTCACCGGCACCAACGGCAAGACCACCACCACGCAGATGCTGGAGAGCATCCTCATCGCCGACGGGCGCCGCGCCGCCGCCGTCGGCAACATCGGTCGCCCCATCATCGAGGCCATCCTCGACGAGACGCCCTACGACGTGTTCGCGGTCGAACTGTCCAGCTTCCAACTGCACTGGATGAACAACGTCAACCTGCACTCCGCGGTCGTGCTCAACGTCCACCCCGACCACCTCGAGTGGTACGGCGGCGACGACCCGATGGCCGCCTACCTGGCCGACAAGGCGAAGATCTACGAGGGTGTCACCAACTCGTGCGTCTACAACGTCGCCGAGCCGGCCACCGAGAAGATGGTCGAGGAGGCCGACGTCGTCGAGGGCGCCCGCGCCATCGGGTTCACCCTCGGCACCCCGGCGATGTCCATGCTCGGCATCGTTGACGATCTCATCGTCGACCGCGCCTTCGTGCCGCAACGCCGCGACTCCGCCCTCGAGCTCGCCAAGGTCTCCGACGTGCAGCCCTACGCGCCGCACAACGTCGCCAACGCGCTCGCCGCCGCCGCGTTGGCCCGCAGCTTCGGCGTCAGCGCCAAGGCCGTCTCGCAGGGCCTGCGATCGCTGAACCTCGCCGGGCACCGCATCCAGAAGATCGCCGAGGACTCCGGCATCGTCTACGTCGACGACTCCAAGGCCACCAACCCGCACGCCGCCAACTCGGCGATGCAGGCCTACGACTCGTTCGTGTGGATCGCGGGCGGCCAGGCGAAGGGCACCACGTTCGACGACCTCATCGAACGGCACCGCGACAAGATGCGCGGCGCCGTAGTCATCGGCGTCGACCGCCACCTCATCGCCGAATCCCTCGCCCGACACGCGCCCGATGTCCCGGTGAAGGTGCTCGACAACACCCACACTGAGGTCATGGACGAGGTGGTGGAACTGGCGGCCGGCATGGCCCGCCCCGGCGACACCGTGCTGCTCTCACCCGGCTGCGCCAGCCTCGACATGTTCGACAGCTACTCGGCCCGTGGCGACAGGTTCGCCGAGGCGGTGCAGCAGTACCTCGCCGGATAGGAGTTGATCTTCGATGGCGTCCGACGCAGCTTCCCCGGCGCGGCCGACCACCATCTGGTCCGAGATCCGCACACTCGCGGCCTCGCCCATGGCACCCTTCTACGTCATCGTCGCCAGCGTCGCGATCCTGGTGGGAGTCGGCAGCCTCATGGTGCTGTCCGCCTCCGCGGTCATCGCGCAGGCCACTGAGGGCGACCCGTACTACTACACGGTCCGCCAGCTCGCCTTCCTCGTCGCGGGCGTCATCGGCGCGGTCATCCTCAGCCGGTTCAAGCCCGCCGTCCTCCGCGGCCTCGGCTGGCCCGTGTGGACACTGGCGGTCGTCCTGCTCGTGCTCGTGCTCACTCCGCTCGGCATCAGCGTCAACGGCAACCGCAACTGGCTGCTCATCGGACCCATCCAGTTCCAGCCGTCGGAGTTCGCCAAGCTCGCGCTGGTCGTGTGGACCGGCGCCGTGTTCCACGCGAAGAGGACCAGGCTGCACGAACCGGCGCAGCTCGCCGTGCCGTTCATCCCCCTGGGCGGCATCATCCTCGCGCTCGTTCTCGCCGGCCGGGACCTCGGCACCGGCCTCATCATCGGCCTCATCATGGCGCTGCTGCTGTTCTTCGCCGGCACCTCGATGCGGATCCTGGCGCCGCTCGGCGCAGCCGCGATCGGGCTGGTGACGCTGCTCATCTACGGGTCCGGCAACCGGATGAGCCGCATCCAGATCTTCCTCGATCCCGACGCCAACACGGACCTGTCCTCGCAGCCCATGGCCGCGCTCTACGCCCTCGCCTCGGGCGGCTGGTGGGGCCTCGGACTCGGCGCGTCGAAGCAGAAGTGGGGCGGCCTCAAGACCGGCGCCCACACCGACTACATCTTCGCCGTCATCGGCGAGGAGCTCGGGCTGTTCGGCGTGCTGCTCATCATCGGCCTGTTCGCGCTGCTCGGCTGGGCGGGCCTCGAGACGGCACGACGGTCGGACCGGCTGTTCAACCGGGTGGTCGCCGCCGGCATCACCGGCTGGTTCCTCACCCAGGCCGTCATCAACATCTTCGTCGTGCTCCACCTTCTGCCCGTGCTGGGAGTTCCGCTACCGTTCGTGTCGTACGGCGGCTCGGCGCTGCTGTCCAGCCTCATGGCAACCGGGGTGCTCCTGGCGATCGCCCGCGACACCCCGGAGGCGCGCGCCTTCCTCGCCGCTCGCAAGAAGCGCAGCAGGACCCGCATGACCAGCGTGATGGCTGCCACGAAGGAGGACTGAATGGTCAGCATCGCGCTGGCCGGCGGAGGTACCGCCGGCCACACATCCCCGCTCATCGCGACCGCCAAGGCGGTCCTGGAGCGCGCCGACGCCGACATCGTGTGCATCGGGACCGCGCGCGGCCTCGAAACGCGGGTCATCCCCGAGGCCGGCCTCGAACTCAAGCTCATCGACCCGGTGCCGCTGCCGCGGACCGTCAACCTCGACCTGCTCAAGCTACCCGTGACGCTGACCCGCTCCGTCAGGCAGGCGTCGCGCGTGCTCAAGGAGGCCCGGGCCGACGTCCTCGTCGGGTTCGGCGGCTACGTGTCTATCCCCGCCTACCTTGCCGCGCGCCTCGCCCGCATCCCGGTCGTCGTCCACGAGGCCAACAAGCTGCCCGGCATCGCCAACCGCATCGGCGCCCGGTTCGCCGCGTATGTCGGCGTCACGTTCCCCGAGACCGTCCTCCCCGGCGGACAGCTCGTCGGAATGCCGATGCGCCGCTCCATCGCGCACCCCACCGTCGACGCGGGGGAGGCCCGCGCCTTCTTCGGGCTGCAGCCTGACCGCCCGACCCTCCTGGTGAGCGGCGGCTCCCAGGGCGCGCGCAGCATCAACGAGGCCGTCGAGAACGCCCGCGACGAGATCCTCGCCGCCGGAATCCAGATCCTCCACGTGCTGGGCCCGAAGAACTTCACCGACGAGCACGTGCCGGTGCGCGGCGAGTCCGGCGCCGAGTACCGGCCCGTCGAGTTCGTCACCGACATGGCCGTCGCCTACGCGGCGGCCGACCTCATGCTCGGCCGCGCCGGTGCCGGCACCGTGATGGAGACAGCCGTCAGCGGCGTGCCCGTCATCTTCGTGCCCTTCCCGCACGGCAACGGCGAGCAGGGCAGGAACGCCGCGCAGCTCGTCGAGGCGGGGGCCGGACTCCTCGTCGCGGACTCCGAGCTCAGCGCGGCTAGACTGACGACGCTGGTGCTGGACACGTTCGGGGACCCCGAGCGTCTGGCCACCATGTCGGCGACGTGCCGCGGGACCTATCCCTCGGACGCCGCCGAGGTGCTAGCTGACGCGGTCCTCAGGGTGGCCGCAGACCGGAAGGTGAACTGATGCTCCTCAATCCGATCGAAGTGGTTCCGGCCGACCAGGTCGGCCCCGTCCACTTCATCGCCGCCGGCGGGTCCGGCATGAGCGGCGTGGCCCGGCTCTACGCCGAACTCGGTATCAAGACCTCGGGATCGGACCGCTCCGACTCGCGCTCGTTGCGCAGCCTCGAGCGCTCCGGCGTCACCGTCTACGTCGGGCACGCCGCCGAGCAGCTCGGCGACGCCCGCACCGTGGTGATCTCCTCGGCGATCCGCGCCGACAACGTCGAACTCGTCGAGGCCCGCAAGCGGGGGCTGAGGATCTGGCACCGCTCCGCCGCGCTCGCCGCCCTCATGCAGGGGCGCCGCGGCGTGTCGGTCGCCGGCACCCACGGCAAGAGCACCACCACCGCCATGACCGCCGTCATGCTCAGCGAAGCCGGGCAGGACCCCAGCTATGTCATCGGCGCCTCCCTGTCCACCACGGGCGTCAGCTCCGCGATGGGCTCCGGCGACGCCTTCGTCGTCGAGGCCGACGAGTCCGACGCCTCGTTCCTCCAGTACCCCACCGAGATCGCCGTCATCACCAGCGTCGAGGCGGACCACCTCGTCAACTGGAAGACCCCCGAGGCCTACGCCGATGGTTTCCGTGCCTTCGCCACCCGACCGCTGGTCAACCACGTCGTCATCAACGTCGACGACCCCGGTGCGCGTGATCTCGCCGACGCGCTGGTCGGCGAGGCGAGGAACATCGTCCGCTACGGTGAGGCCGAAGACGCCGACGTGCGCATCACCGACATCGAGGCCCACGGCAACGGCATGTCCGCCACCATCACCTACGGCGAGGACTCCGGCCCCATCACGCTCCAGGTGCCCGGCAACCACAACCTCGCCAACGCCTCGGCCGCGTACGCGGTCGGGCGACTGCTCGGCCTCGGTCACGACGAGGCCGTCGAGGCGCTCGGCCGGTTCGAGGGGACGCTTCGCCGCTTCCAGCTCATCACCGACACGGCCGGCATCCGCGTGTTCGACGACTACGCCCACCACCCGACCGAGATCCGTGCGGCGCTCACCGCCGCACGGCGCGCCACGTCGGCGGGCAACGAGGCCACGGGCCTCGACGGCCGGCTCATCGCCTGCTTCCAGCCGCACCTCTACAGCCGCACCGCCGACTTCTCCGACGAGTTCGGCGAGGTACTCACCCTCGCCGACGTCGCCGTCATCAACGGCATCGACGGCGCCCGCGAGGATCCCATCCCCGGCGTCACGGCTCAGCTGGTGGTCGACGCGGCCGAGCGCCACGGCGTCGAGGAGATCCACTACGTGCCGGAGAAGTACGACCTGCCGGCCGCCCTCGACGAACTCGCCCGCCCCGGCGATCTCATCATCACGCTGGGCTGCGGCGACGTGACGATCGTCGGCCCGCTCCTGGCCGACCTCCTCAAGCAGCGCCCGGACGCCGCGAAGCCGTGACCGAGCCGCTTCCGCCCGGGGCCTTCGCGAAGGCCCTGCAGTCGAAGCGGGCCTCCGAGCGTCGTCGGCGATGGATCCTCCGCGGTTCCATCGCCGCGCTCGTCGTGCTGCTCGGCGCCGGCGCGTGGCTGGTGTTCTTCTCACCGGTGTTCGAGACCCGCGACGTGGCGGTGGAGGGCACAGCCCTGCTCACCCCCGACGACGTCCTCGAGGCCGCCGCCGTGGAGACCGGTGTCCCGCTCGCCCGGCAGGACGTCGACGGCATCGAGACGCGAGTCGAGGAACTGGCGCCGGTGCGCGATGCCACGGTGTCGCGCAGCCTCCCGCACACCGTCGAGATCGCCGTCGAGGAGCGCGAGGTCGTCTACCAGCGGGAACGCAAAGGCCGCTGGGAGTGGGTCGACGCCGACGGTGTCGTGTTCCGCACCCTCGACGATCCCAAGTGGGGCGTGCTCAGGGTCACCACGAGCAGCACCGACCAGCGCCTGCTCCGCGACGCCGCGACCGTCGCGCACTGGATCCCCGCCGAGGTCCGGCCCGAGACCTGGCGCATGACCGCCGAGGCCGTGGACCGCATCACCCTCACGCTCACCGGGGGCCGCACCGTGGTGTGGGGGAGCGCCGAGGAATCGGAGCTGAAGTCGGAGGTGCTGTCGGCCCTGCTCTCGGTGGAGGCGACTGTCTATGATGTCTCCGCACCCCGGCACCCCACCACCAGATGAGCCCGGTCGAGGGTTGAGGCAAAACCCTGAAGTAGCACTTGAGGTGAATCCGGATCGATTCCGACGTGCCGTTGGACGATGAACCGGTGCTCCCATAGCCTTCAGGGCATGGCAAGCGCATCACAGAACTACCTCGCGGTGATCAAGGTCGTCGGGGTCGGCGGCGGTGGCGTCAACGCCGTCAATCGCATGATCGAGGCCGGGCTCCGCGGCGTGGAGTTCATCGCCGTCAACACCGATGCGCAGGCCCTCCTCATGAGCGATGCGGACGTGAAGCTCGACATCGGCCGCGAGCTCACCCGCGGCCTCGGCGCCGGGGCGGACCCCGCCAAGGGCCGGCAGGCCGCCGAAGATCACGCCGACGAGATCGAGGAGGCGCTCAAGGGCGCCGACATGGTGTTCGTCACGGCCGGCGAGGGCGGCGGGACCGGCACCGGCGGCGCGCCGATCGTTGCGAAGATCGCCCGTTCGCTGGGCGCGCTGACCATCGGAGTCGTCACCCGCCCGTTCTCCTTCGAGGGACGTCGCCGCTCCACGCAGTCGGAGTCCGGCATCGAGGCGCTGCGCGAAGAGGTCGACACCCTCATCGTCATCCCCAACGACAAGCTGCTGCAGATGACCGACCACCAGGTGGCCATCCTCGACGCCTTCAAGCAGGCGGACCAGGTGCTCATGCAGGGGGTCTCCGGCATCACGGACCTCATCACCACCCCCGGCCTCATCAACCTGGACTTCGCCGACGTGAAGTCCATCATGAGCCAGGCCGGCTCCGCCCTCATGGGCATCGGCTCCGCGCGAGGGGAGGACCGCGCCCGCGCGGCCGCGGAGATGGCCATCTCGTCGCCGCTGCTGGAGGCCAGTATCGACGGCGCCCACGGCGTCCTCCTGTCGATCGCCGGCGGGTCGGACCTCGGACTGTTCGAGGTGTCGGCGGCCGCACAGCTGATAGAGGAGGCGGCGCACGACGAGGCGAACATCATCTTCGGCACCGTCATCGACGACGCCCTCGGCGACGAGGTGCGCGTCACCGTCATCGCGGCCGGCTTCGACGGCGGGCAGCCGCAGCGCCGCCAGGACCGGCCCGCGGAACGCAAGCCGCAGCAGCCCCAGCCGACCAGACCCAGCGCCACGCCGCCGGTCGCGGGCCAGGCGCCCCAGGTGTCACCGATGCCCGGTCAGCGACCCACCCCGCCGGTGGAGCGCTCCGCGCCGGATGACGACGACCTGGACGTGCCCGACTTCATGAAGTGATCCGCGCGGCGCGGTGCGTCGCGCCGCCTGCGGCGTGCGCGCACGCTAGCCTCAAGTCAGCACTATCAAGGAGGCATCGTGGGCGTTCGGAAGCTTGCTGCGTGGATGGGTCTCGTCGAGGACGGTCGCTACGTCGACGACGAGCAGCAGGACGTCGACGACCTCACCGACGACTTCGACATGTCCGAGGACAGGGAGGAGAGTGAGGAGATGAGCAAGGTGTCTTCGCTGCCCACACGCCGGCCCACCGTCGCCCCCGTCGCGAAGGAGGTCGCTGACCTCAGCCGCATCATCAGCGTGCGCCCGCGCTCGTACAACGAGGCGCGCGTGATCGGCGAGAACTTCCGCGACGGAATTCCGGTCATCATGAACCTGTCCGACATGGAGGAGGGCGAGGACAAGCGCCTCGTCGACTTCGCCGCGGGCCTGATCTTCGGGATGCGCGGAAACATCGAACGCGTCTCGAGCAAGGTGTTCCTGCTGTGCCCCGAGAACCTCATCGTGGGGCCGGAGGACAAGGAACGAATTGCCTCAGGCGGTTTCTTCAATCAGAGTTGAGTCTGTGGTCAGACTGATTCTGTGGTGGGCGCTCGGCTTCTACATCTGGGTGCTGCTCGCCAGGGTGATCCTCTCGTGGGTCCCCATGTTCGCGCCCGGCTGGACCCCTCGCGGGGTGGTGCTGGTGCTGGTGGAGTTCGTTTACACGCTCACCGACCCGCCGGTGAAGGCGCTCCAGAAGTTCATCAAGCCCGTACGCATCGGCAACGCCTATCTCGATCTGAGCGTGCTGGTGCTGTTCATCGGGCTGCAGATCCTGCAATCCTTCGTGCGTTACATCCCGTTCTGACCTTCAACCACAGCTGTAGCTACTGGGCGATGGTCCACGCGCTAGGCTAGCCTGAAACCGGCCCGTCGCATTCCTGGGCTGCAACCGACGATTATTGGAGCAACTATGAGCCTGACCCTGGATGAGGTTCGCCAGGTCCGCTTCCGGATGTCGCGCCGTGGCGAGACCGGCTATCAGGTCGGAGATGTGGACACCTTCATCGACAAGGTCGAGCTGACGTTCGACGAGTTCGAGAAGGAGCGCGAGCGCATGCGCCGCGAGGTCGAGTCCGTCCAGAACGCCCCGGTCGGCGGCGGCGACGACGGCCAGGCCACCGAGGCGCTCCAGGCCAAGGACAAGGAGATCGCCGAGCTCAAGGCGGAGGTCGAACGCCTCAACTCGGCACTCTCCCAGGGCGGCGACGCGAAGTCCGCCCTCGCCGCGTCCGAGCAGCGCGTCCAGCAGCTCACCGCCAAGAACGAGGAGCTGAGCTCCCAGCTCGAGCAGGTCCGAAACGAGTACGACCGCGCCCGCACCGAGCGCGTCACCGCCGGCGGCGGCGCCGAGCAGCTCACCGTCCGCGCCAGCGAGGACGCCGCCCCCGCGGTCACCCGGCTGCTGCAGATGGCCACGGACCAGGCGACCACGCTGGTCAACGAGGCCAAGCAGGAGGCCGAGCGCAAGCTCGCCGACGCCGAGCAGCGCGCCAACGAGATCAAGACCGACGCCCGCACCAAGGCCGAGCGCATCGAGTCCGAGGCCCGGGTCAACGCCGAACAGGTCACCAACGAGGCTGCCTCCCGCGCCGCCTCCGTCGACCACCAGGCCGCCGAACGGCGTCGCGAACTGTTCTCGGACCTCGAGCGCGAGCAGGGCGAACTCATCGGCAAGGTGGACCACCTCCGCGGCTTCGAGTCCTCGTTCCGCGAGAACATGCACGGCGTCCTCAGCCGCTTCATGTCCGAGCTGGACGGCTCCCAGGCCGAGCCCGGCGACGTCCCCGAACTGGCGCAGCGCCGCCAGTCCGACACCCCCCGACTCGATGCCCTCGCCGGCGGGGATCAGCAGTAGTCACCCACAACCACCAACAGGCCGGCACCGCGAGGGTGTCGGCCTGTTGACTTGCTCTGGGGGTGGTGTACCCTTCCCGAACAGTCTTGGCACAGGAGAAAAAGGTCATGTCAACGTCGAAGCAGCCGCCCGCGGCCGGTCCGGGCCTTCCCGTCCTCGAGGGCGAGGAACCCTGGACCGACGAAGAGGTCGTTGAGCAGCGCGCCGAGCTCCAGGACGAGCTGGAGCGTCTGGAGCGGCGCATCGCCGCCACCGAGGCGGAGCTCGACTCCCTCATGCGCGGTGGCACCGACGGCGCGGGCCGCGACCCGGCCGACGTCGGCAGCAGCAACTTCGAGCGCGACCAGGAGTTCTCCCTCGCGCAGAACGTGCGCGAGATGGCCGAGCAGCTGCGGCTGGCCATCCACCTGTTCGACCACGGCGAGTACGGATACTGCGAGGTGTGCGGCCAGCCCATCGGCAAGGGCCGCCTCCAGGTGTTCCCCCGCGCCACCTTGTGCGTGACGTGCAAGCAGCGCGAGGAACGGCGCTGACGGCCCGGCGGAGGGCCGTCCGTGCGCTCGCGCTCGGCATCGCACTTGTCGGCCTAGCCGTCGATCAGCTGATCAAGATCGCCAGCGTCGCCTACCTCGAGCCCGGGCAGCCCGTTCCCCTGGTGGGGGAGCTGCTGCAACTCAACCTCATCTTCAACCCGGGCGCCGCCTTCGGAATGGGGGCCAACGCCACCATCGTGTTCGCGGTGTTCGCCATCGTCGCCATCGTGGTGTCGCTGACCGTCGCCCTCCCGCGGATCAGTCAGGTCTGGCACGCGGTGGCGCTCGGGCTGCTCATCGCCGGCGCCGCCGGGAACCTCGTCGACCGGATGATCCAGCCGCCGTCGTTCCTGCACGGGCACGTCGTCGACATGTTCCAGCTGCAGTACTTCGGCTTCATCTTCAACTTCGCCGACGCCTGCATCACCGCGGCGGCCGCGCTCATCATCGTCGGGGGTTTCGTCGCCGACCGCCGGGCGGCGAACCAGTGAGCGTCTTCCTCATCCCCGACGCGCTGGCCGGGGACCGCGTCGACCAGGCAGCCGCCCGCGTCTCGGGCTACAGCCGGTCGAAGATCGAGGCGATGATCGACGCGGGCGGCGTGCTGCTCAGCGGCGCCGCGGTCGCCAAGGGCTCCCAGCGGGTCTCGGGCGGGGAGATGCTCGAACTGGTCGAGGAGACCGTGCCGGCCGGCGTCCGGGTTGAGCCTCAGCTCGCCGACGGGCTGCGGATCGTCCACGAGGACGCCGACCTCGTCGTCGTAGACAAGCCCGTCGGGGTCGCGGCGCACCCCAGCCTCGGCTGGGACGGGCCGTCGGTGGTCGAGCACCTGGCCGCCGCCGGCGTGCGCGTCAGCACCTCCGGGGTCGCTGAGCGGCAGGGAATCGTGCAGCGCCTCGACGTGGGCACGAGCGGCCTCATGGTCGTGGCGAAGTCGGAGACCGCCTACAGCATCCTCAAGCAGGCATTCCGGGACCGTACCGTCGACAAGACGTACCACGCCCTCGTCCAGGGCCATCCGGACCCGTTCGTCGGCACCATCGAGGCACCCATCGCCCGCCACCCGGGCGCCGACTGGAAGATGGCCGTCATCGACGGCGGGCGTCACTCCGTCACCCACTACGAGACCCTCGAGGCGCACCGGGCGGCGACGCTGCTGGAGATCCACCTGGAGACCGGGCGCACGCACCAGATCCGCGTCCACATGGCCGCCATCGGGCACCCGTGCGTCGGCGATCCGCTCTACGGGGCCGATCCCGTCCTGGCCGCCCGACTGGGGCTCGTGCGGCAGTGGCTGCACGCCGTCGAACTCGGATTCACGCACCCGGCGTCGGGGGAGTTCGTGACGTTCACCTCCCCGTACCCCGAGGATCTGGCGCACGCCCTAGAGCTCGTCCGGGAGGGCTGAGCCTCGGCCCCGGGGAGAAGGGCACCCCCCGGTGACGGGGACGCACCCTTCGGGTAGGGTTGCCGCGTGCGTAGAGCAAAGATCGTTTGTACTCTCGGCCCGTCGGCCGAAACCGTTGACCGCCTGACCGAGCTGCTGAACGCTGGCATGAACGTCGCGCGTCTGAATATGAGCCACGGCGACTACGAGGAGCACGGTAACCGGCTCCGCAACGTCCGCGCCGCCTCCGAAGCCGCGGGCAAGACCGTCGGCGTGTTCGCCGATCTCCAGGGCCCCAAGATCCGTCTCGGGCGCTTCGAGAACGACCAGAAGGTCTTCCTCGAGGTCGGAGCCCGCTTCACCATCACCGTCGACGACATTCAGGGCACCCCTGAGCGCTGCTCGACCACCTACAAGGGCCTCCCGGGCGACGTGAACCCCGGCGACCAGATCCTCATCGACGACGGCAAGGTGGGCCTCAGGGCCATCGAGGTCACCGACACCGACGTGGTGTGCGAGGTGACAGTCCCCGGCCCCGTGTCCAACAACAAGGGCATCAACCTCCCCGGTGTCGCCGTGTCCGTTCCGGCGCTGAGCGCCAAGGACGAGGCGGACCTGCGCTGGGCCCTTCACCAGGACATCGACATGGTGGCCCTGTCCTTCGTCCGCTCCGGCGACGACGTCAAGCGCGTCCACGAGATCATGGACGAGGAGGGCCGCACGGTCCCGGTCATCGCCAAGCTCGAGAAGCCGCAGGCGATCGCCAACCTGCAGGAGATCATCGACGCCTTCGACGCGTTCATGGTCGCCCGTGGTGACCTGGGCGTCGAGTTGCCGCTCGAGGAGGTGCCGCTGGTCCAGAAGCGGATCATCCGCGCCGCCCGCAAGTGGGCCAAGCCGGTCATCGTCGCGACGCAGATGCTCGAGTCGATGATCAGCAACCCGCGCCCGACGCGCGCCGAGGCCTCCGACGTCGCCAACGCCATCCTCGACGGCGCCGACGCGGTCATGCTCTCCGGCGAGACCTCGGTGGGTGACTTCCCGGTCGAGACCGTTTCCACCATGGCCCGCATCGTCGAGAAGACGGAACGCGAGGGCCACTCGGAGATCCACATCATCGACTGGGACCCGCACACCACCGGCGGCATCCTGGCGCACGCCGCGGCCGAGGTCGCCGAGCGCATCGGCGCCCGCTACCTCGTCGCGTTCACGAAGTCCGGTGACACCGGTCGCCGCCTGTCGCGTCTGCGTTCGCCCATCCCGATGCTCGTGTTCTCGCCGGAGCGGTCGACGCGTCAGCAGATGACGCTGTCGTGGGGCGTCGACACGCAGATCACGCCCGAGTTCACGGAGCAGGAAGAGGTCGTGGAGGCGGTCGACAAGCACCTGCGCGACCGCGGCATGATCGAGGTCGGCGAGCGCATCGTCATCGTGTCCGGTTCGCCCATGGGCATTCCCGGCAAGACGAACAACCTCCGGGTCCACAAGATCAAGGAGAACGGCGAGTTCGTCTGAGTTCTGCTGAACCAATGCTGATGGGGAGCCCCTCGGGGCTCCCCATCAGTGTTTTGGCGGTGCCCGAGAGGGGATTCGAACCCCTAAGGCCTTTCGGCCAGACGGGTTTGAGCCGTCCGCGTATACCGTTCCGCCACCCGGGCTGAGCGTGACACATTGTGCCACACGCCCGTGATTGCCGCTGACTGGGCAAGGGGCGTCGCGGCCGAGTAGGATCGACCCTGCTGTACGGGCCCAGCTCGCGTCGCGTAGCTAGAAAGTGACCAACCTGATGAACAAGAAGCCAAGTGTGATCGTCGCTGAAGACGAGGCGCTCATCCGTCTGGATCTCGTGGAACTCCTCACTGAGGAGGGTTACGAGGTGGTCGGCGAGGCCGGCGACGGTGAGGAGGCCGTCAAGCTCGCCCGCGAACTGGAGCCCAACCTTGTCATCATGGACGTCAAGATGCCCAAGATGGACGGCATCACGGCCGCGGAGATCATCGCCGAAGAGCGCATCGCGCCCATCGTGATGCTGACCGCCTTCAGCCAGCGCGACCTCGTCGAGCGCGCCCGCGACGCCGGCGCCATGGCCTACGTCGTCAAGCCGTTCGGCGCCTCCGACGTCGTGCCGGCCATCGAGATCGCCATGGGTCGCTTCCAGGAGCTCAAGGCCATCGAGGACGAGCTCGTCTCGCTCGAGGAACGGCTCGAGTCGCGCAAGATCATCGACCAGGCCAAGGGCATCCTGCAGAAGGACCTCGGCCTGACCGAGCCGGAGGCCTTCCGGTGGATCCAGAAGACCGCCATGGACCTGCGCAAGTCCATGCGCGACGTCGCCGTCGGGGTCATCTCGCACAAGAAGAAGTGATCACGGCTCAGGCGGCGCGCTCCCGCACGACGGTCGCGACGTCGATCCGGCGCACCGCCCGCATCGCCGGGAGCACCGAGAGCGCCGACGACGCCAGCACGCCCAGCGCGATCGCCCACGGCAGCCACCACGGCCACACGAGCGCGAACTGGAACAGGTCGTCGGAGTACATGGCCAACAGCTGCTTCGCGGCGAGGATGCCCAGCGCCATGCCGAACGGCAGCCCGATCGCCGTGGCGACCAGGTTCTCCGTCGCGATGACGCCGGCGACGCGCCGGAGCCCCACCCCGGCCGCGCGGAGCGTGGCCAGCTCCCCGGTGCGCTCCACGATGTTGACCGCCATCGTCACGTACATCACCGTCAGCGCCAGCACGGCGCCAAGGCCGACCATGAGGACGATGAACGCCCAGAACAGGGCCATGTACTGGTTGAGCAGCTCGCGCAGCGAACCGTTGTCGGTGTACGCGATGACGCCGTCGAGCTGCGTCATATCGCTGCGGATCTGCCCGCGGTCCGCGCCGTCGTCGAACGCGACGAGGTAGGTGTCCGCGCCCGAGTCGGGCAGGATCGCGTCGGCCGTGTCGAACGTCGAGTACATCGCCGAGCCGATCGTGTCGACGACGAAGCCGGTCAGCTCGGTGTCGGTCTCCTCGTCCTTGGCGGACAATGACACGGTGTCGCCCGTGGTCACGTCGATCGCGGACGTCAGCCCGTAGGAGGCGAGGACGCCGCCGTCGGGCAGCGGAACGTCGTTGCCCTCGGTGTCGGTGAACGTGTGCAGCGCCGTGCCCGGCTCGTAGCCGGTGAGCGTGGTGGTGTACGAGTCGCCGCCGTGCTCGACGGCGACCTGCCCGGCCACCACCTGCTCGACGCGGTCCACGCCGTCGACGGCTTCGATGTCATCGGTGGAGGTGCCGGAGGCGACGGCGACGTGCGCGTCGGCCAGGTCGATCTCGCCGAACTGCCGGTCGAGGGCCGCAGCCATCGACGTCATCATCCCCACCGAAGCCAGGACCAGCACCAGCGCCAGGACGGCGCCGAGGGCGGTGGCGAACGTGCGGCGTTTCGACCGGCCGATATCGCGCAGGGCCATCCGGGTGGTGACCGGCAGCCAGGTGAGGCGCGCGACGAACCGGGACCACGGCGTCGGTCCGGTGGCGGGGGAGACCGGGCGCATCGCCTCGGCGGGCTTGGTGCGCGCCGCGGAGATCGCCGGGCCCAGCGCTCCCAGCGCGCCGACGAGCACCCCGAAGGCCAGGCCGCCCGCGATCAGCTCCCAGTGGGTCTCGACGAGCGTGTCCGGGATGCCCAGGATGCCGGTGTAGCCCTCGGTGGCCGCCCCGGCGCCCAGGGCTCCGATCACGACGCCGAGTGCCGCGGCGATCAGCCCGACGGCGATGCCCTGGCTGAGGTAGTGCCACAGCACCCGGCCCGGCCGCGCGCCGGCCGCCATGAGGGTGCCGATGATCGGGCGCTCCTGGAGGATGCGGCGGGCCAGGAGCACGTAGGACGCCACGCCCGCGGCGACGAGGAAGAGGGCGGGGAACGCCCACGACATCATCTGGAACCCGTCGAGGTCCTCCTTGAGGGTGGCGTGCGAGGCCTGGTCCTCCCAGCCGGTCACGTCGGCGGCGCCGGCGTCGGTCATCGCGTCGGAGACGGCGTCGGTCTCCGCCTCGGTGGCGTCCGGTGGCATGAGCACGAGGGTCTGATTGGCGGTGTCCGGCCCGTACCAGGCCTCGAACGTCGAGTCCGGCACGAACGCCACGGCGAAGGACTTCGGGTCGGGGAAGATGTCCTGCCGGGACCGCGCCGGCCACAGGTACTCGGGCGACTTCGCGACCCCCGCCACAGTGGCCGTCTCCCAGCCGCCCGTGGTGAACACGTCGATCGTGTCGCCGGGATCGAGGTCGAAGGCGTCGGCGCTGTGGATCTCCACGAGCACCTCGCCGTCGGCACCGGTCAGGCCTTCGCCCTCGACCACGTCGACGTCGTCGACCGCGGCCTCACCGTCGTCGGGGAAGGAGATGACCCGCCCGAGGAGCTTGGTGTCGCCGATCTGCATCGGCCGGTCCAGTTGCGTGCGGGTGATCGCCTCGTCGGCGCCGGCGTCGAGCGCCGCCTCGGCGACGTCCGCGGTGGGGCCGCCGGTGCCGATGAGGGTGGCGAACCCGAGCCGCTCGTACGAGTAGTGGTACGACGCGTCCAGGTTCTGGTAGGCCCCGGCCGTCAGCACGTACATGGCCACACCCAGCAGGATGGTGAGGCCGACGCCGATGACCTGGCCGCGTTGCCGGCGCAGGTCGCGGATCGACTTCTTCGTGGAGGCGCGCATCACCACGTCACGTCCTCGGCGCTCGCCGGGGCGTCGTTGGTCTCGTCCGACACGACGCTGCCGTCGACGAGCGTGACGACCCGGTCCGCGATCTGAGCGACTGACTGGTTGTGCGTGATGATCATCACCGTGCGCCCCGACGCCGACAGGTCCTGCAGGAGGGCGAGGATCTGCTTGCCGGTGTGCAGGTCGAGCGCGCCGGTCGGCTCGTCGGCCAGCAGGATGTCGGGGTCGGTCGCCAACGCGCGCGCCACCGCGACCCGCTGCTGCTGCCCGCCGGACAGCTGCGACGGGAAGTTGTCGGCCCGGTCCGCCAGGCCCACCGAGTCGAGCAGCTGGTCGACGTCGCCCGCGTCGCCGCGGCCCGTCATCTCCACGATGACCGCGACGTTCTCCCGCGCGGTGAGGGTGGGGATGAGGTTGAAGAACTGGAACACGAAACCGATGTGCTCGCGGCGGAACCCGGCCAGGTCCGCCGGCTTGCGGTCGCCGATCTCGTCACCGGCCACCACGACCGTCCCGGCGTCGGCGGACTCGATGCCGCCGATCACGTTGCACAGCGTGGTCTTGCCCGACCCCGACGGGCCGAGGATGACGACCAGTTCGCCGGGCGAGATGGTGAGATCGACGCCGTCGAGCGCGGTGACGGAGGCGTCGCCCTCGCCGAATGTCTTCGTGACCCCCGTGAGCTGCACGGCGGCGGTGTGGCGGGCGTGGGTCATGAGGGCTCCTTGCGGTAGATGCCGTGGGTGTAGGCGTCGAGGGCGGTGGCGGTCCAGCGGTGGACCCCGGCGGGGGAGAGGGGATCGACCCCGAGCACGGCGGTGAGCTGCTCGCGCATCAGCAGCATGGCCAGGTCGTTGGCGACGAGGAAGGCGGCGCGGGCGTCCGGATCCTCGCTCCGGTGCACCGCCTCTTCGGCCTCGAGCGCGGCCATCATCGTCCGGGTGAGGCGGACCCAGCCGTCGATCAGCTCCGAGGCGACGGGGTCGTGGTCGAGGATCAGCCGGCGCAGATAGGCGGGCAGCGGGGAGTCCGGCGGGATGGCGGAGGCGAACATCTCCGCCAGCGACGCCGACGGGTTGTCGCCTCGCGCGGCCAGCGCGTCGAGGTTCGCCGGATCGGTGTCGAGCATGCGCTGGAAGAAGGACGCGACGTGTTCGTCGACGGCGGCGCGGAGCCCGTCCTTCGACCCGAAGTGGTGGAGGACGTTCGCCGGCGAGACGTCGGCGGCCGTCGCGATGTCGCGGACGGTGGTGGAGGCGACGCCGCGCTCGGCGAATAGCCGCAACGCGGCATCCATGATGCGCGCCCGGCCCGTCAGCTCCGTCGGACTGTTCATGCGTTCAGTCTACTGAACAATCGATCAGTCGACAAGCCGATCCGACGCTGGTTGAGCCGCCCCGCGTCCCGGTGGGTTGAGCCGACCCGATCCGCTGGCTGAGCCGGGCGACGTCGCTCTGCGACGTCCCCGCGCCCCGGTGGGTTGAGCCGACGCGATCCGGTGGTTGAGCCGGGCGACGTGGCTCTGCGACGTCCCCGCGTCGAAACCCCCGCCGCCCGCCAGCGGAACTGTCCCCAGGCCCGGGCGTCGAGGGGTGGGGCCGGGCCGCCCACGCTCCCGGGACGGGCGCTTCGCGCCGGTCCGGTCGCGACGCCCACCCAACCTGCCCCGGCCCCACCCCTCGCCACCCTCATGCTGCTGGCCGCCGGATTGGCTGGCGCTGCACGCGAACGCCAGCCCTGGTGCTCGATGCCAGCGCAATTGCGCAGGCATCGAAGGTAAGGCTGGCGTCGGGGTCCCGGGCGGGGGTCAGACGGTGGTGTCGGGGAAGACGGGGCGGGCCGGGATCATGTTGCACGTCAGGCGGCCGGTGGCGGTCAGGCGGCCCGCGTCGTCGACGATGTCGACCCGGTACGTGGCGATCGAGCGTCCGAGGTGCAGAGCCGTCGCGGTGCCGGTCACCCGGCCGGAACGCGCACCGCGGACGTGGGTGACGTTCAGATCCACGCCGACGCCCACACGTTCCGGGTAGCCGTGGACCATGGCGCACATCGAGGCCAGGGTTTCGACCAGCACTCCGGAGGCGCCGCCATGCAGCAGACCGAAGGGCTGCTGGTTCCCCGCGACCGGCATCGAGCCGACCGCCCGCTCCGCGGACAGCTCGGTGATCTCGACGTCCAGCTTGTCGTCGAGGGGCGAGTGAACGTCGCTCAGCCAGTCGGGGGTGCTGTTCATGGGCTGCACTCTGCCATATGTGGGTAGGCTCGCCACCGTGACTGAGACGGGCAAGCTGCTGTTGATCGACGGCCACTCCGTGGCCTACCGGGCGTTCTTCGCGCTGCCCGTGGAGAACTTCGCCACGACGACGGGGCAGCACACCAACGCGGTGTTCGGCTTCACGTCGATGCTCATCAACGTGCTGCGCGACGAGCAGCCCACCCACATCGCCGTGGCATTCGACAAGGCGCGCGAGTCCTTCCGCACGGAGAGCTACCCGGAGTACAAGGCGAACCGGGCCAAGTCCCCCGAGGAGTTCAAGGGCCAGGTCGCGCTGGTCAAGGACGTCCTCGACGCTCTCAACATCGAGCACCTCGACGTAGCCGGCTACGAGGCCGACGACATCATCGCGACGCTCTCCACCCGGGCCGCCGCCGAGGGGTTCGACGTGTTCATCGTCACCGGCGACCGCGACGCCATGCAGCTCGTGGGCGACCACGTCACCGTGCTCTACCCGCGCAAGGGCGTCTCGGACCTGGCGCGGATGACGCCGGCCGCGGTGGAGGAGAAGTACCTCGTGCCGCCGGCGCGCTACCCCGAACTGGCCGCACTCGTGGGGGAGACGAGCGACAACCTGCCGGGCGTCCCGGGCGTCGGCCCCAAGACCGCCGCGAAGTGGCTCACCCAGTTCGACGGCCTCGACAATCTCGTGGCCCGCGCCGAGCAGGTCAAGGGCAAGGCCGGGGAGTCGTTCCGCGCCCACCTCGACGACGTGACCCGCAACCGGCGCCTCAACGCCCTGATCCGCGACCTCGACCTCCCCCTCGACCCGGCCGCCACCGTCCGCCGCGACTGGGACCGCGAGCGCGTCCACCACCTCTTCGACGCGCTCGAGTTCCGGGTGCTGCGCGAGCGGCTTCTCGAGCTCGCGCCCAGCGAGCCCGTGACCACCGAGAGCTTCACCGTCGACGGGGAGCGCCTCGGCCCCGACGCCGTCGCCTCCTGGCTCGACGAGCACGCTGCGGGCCGCACCGCCCTCCACGCGGTCGGACGCTGGGGTGCCGGCACCGGTGACGTCACCGCTTTCGCCCTCGCCGCCGCCGACGGGGCCGGCGCCTACGTCGACACCGCCGACCTGACGCCCGCCGACGACGAGGCGCTCGCCGCGTGGCTGGCCGACCCGGCCCGCCCCAAGGTCATCCACGGCGCCAAGGGGCCGCTCCTGGCGTGCCGCGCGCGGGGATGGGACCTCGCCGGCATCGAGCTCGACACGCTGCTCGCCGCCTACCTGCTGCGCCCCGACCAGCGAACCTACGACCTCGGCGACCTCGTGGTGCGCTACCTGCACCGCGACCTCACGAACGAACCCGCGGCCGCCGCCGACACCCAGCTGGCCCTCGACTTCGGCGACGACGACGGCGCCTCCATCGAACTGCCCCTCCTGCACGCGCGCGCCGTCTTCGACCTGGCCGCCGAGCTTGAGGGCCAGCTCGTCGAACGCAACGCCGCCAGCCTGCTCACCGCCGTCGAACTCCCGCTCCAGAGCACCCTCGCCCGGATGGAGGCCCTCGGCATCCAGGTGGACCGCGACCGGCTGCAGGGCCTGCGTGACGAGTTCGACCGCGCCGTCGGGGCCGCGCAGCAGGCCGCGTACGACGTCCTCGGTCACGAGGTGAATCTCGGCTCGCCCAAGCAGTTGCAGGCCGTGCTGTTCGACGAACTCGACATGCCCAAGACGCGCCGCACCAAGTCCGGCTACACCACCGACGCCGAGGCTCTCGAGTCGCTGTTCGCGAAGACCCAGCACCCGTTCCTCGAGCACCTGCTGGCCCACCGCGACCAGATCCGGCTGCGGCAGACCGTCGACGGGCTGCTCGCCGCCATCGGCGACGACGGCCGGATCCACACCACCTACGTGCAGACCATCGCCGCCACCGGGCGGCTCTCGTCGACCGACCCCAACCTGCAGAACATCCCCATCCGCACGTCGGTCGGGCGCCAGATCCGCTCGGCGTTCGTCCCGGGCCCGGGGTTCGAGTCGCTCATGTCGGCCGACTACTCGCAGATCGAGATGCGGCTCATGGCCCACGCCAGCGCCGACGAGGACCTCATCGAGGCCTTCACGTCGGGCCGCGACTTCCACAACGAGATGGCCTCGCTCGTGTTCCGGGTCGAGCCGGGGGGCGTCACCGGCGAGATGCGCGCGCGCATCAAGGCGATGAACTACGGCCTGGCCTACGGGCTGAGCGCCTTCGGGCTGTCGAACCAGCTCAAGATCTCCGTCGGCGAGGCCAAGGACCTCATGGAGGCCTACTTCAGCCGCGTCGGCGGCGTTCGCGACTACCTCGCCGCGGTCGTCGAGGAGGCCCGCGGCCGCGGTTACACCGAGACCATGCTGGGGCGGCGCCGCTACCTGCCGGACCTCACGTCGTCGAACCGGCAGCGCCGCGAGATGGCCGAACGGGCCGCGCTCAACTCCCCGATCCAGGGGTCGGCGGCCGACGTCATCAAGGTCGCGATGATCAACGTCGCCGATGCCCTCGACGAGGCCGGGCTCGCCAGCCGCATGCTGCTGCAGGTTCACGATGAACTGGTCTTCGAGGTGGCGCCGGGGGAGCGGGAGGCGCTCACCGAGCTGGTGCACCGCGAGATGACCGGCGCGTTCGACCTCAAGGTGCCGCTCGCGGTCTCGGTGGGTGTGGGTGACTCCTGGCAGTCCGCCGCCCACTGAGGCATCAGGCCGCGGCGTCGGACAGTGGTGCAGTCGGCGCCCGCCTCCTGTGACGGCGAGGCGGGCGTGGAGGGCGTCACGGAGGCAGCCGATTAGCCTGCCCGTTCAGCGCGAAAACGGATAATCTAGGACCGTACCCGCTCCACTCCGATGCGGGTTGCCTGGGGGTGCCGCCGCACGGTAGGCTGGGCGGGCGTTGTGTCCTGCGTTCCCTCGGACGGAGCAGGGGATGCGAGTCTCAGACAGGGCCACGACGCACCATTAATGATATCCGGAGCCCTACTACATGACCTCCTCCACTGAGGCATCGACTGTCGCAGTCGACGACTTTGGCACTCCTGAGGCTTTCCTGGCCGCGGTTGACGCCACCATCAAGTACTTCAACGACGGAGACATCGTCTCTGGCACCGTCGTCAAGGTCGACAAGGACGAAGTCCTGCTCGACATCGGTTACAAGACCGAAGGCGTCATCCCCTCGAAGGAACTCTCCATCAAGCACGACGTGGACCCGTTCGACGTGGTCCAGGTCGGCGATGAGATCGAGGCCCTTGTCCAGCAGAAGGAGGACAAGGAGGGTCGCCTCATCCTGTCCAAGAAGCGCGCCCAGTACGAGCGCGCCTGGGGCACGATCGAGAAGATCAAGGAAGAGGACGGCGTCGTCACCGGCTCCGTCATCGAGGTCGTCAAGGGCGGCCTCATCGTCGACATCGGCCTGCGCGGCTTCCTGCCCGCGTCGCTGGTGGAGATGCGTCGCGTCCGCGACCTCCAGCCCTACGTCGGCATGGAGCTCGAGGCCAAGATCATCGAGCTGGACAAGAACCGCAACAACGTGGTCCTGTCGCGTCGCGCCTACCTCGAGCAGACGCAGTCCGAGGTCCGCCAGACGTTCCTCACCCAGCTGCAGAAGGGCCAGATCCGCAAGGGCGTCGTGTCCTCGATCGTCAACTTCGGCGCCTTCGTCGATCTCGGCGGCGTCGACGGCCTGGTGCACGTCTCCGAGCTTAGCTGGAAGCACATCGACCACCCGAACGAGGTCGTCGAGGTCGGCATGCCCGTCACCGTCGAGGTTCTTGAGGTGGACATGGACCGCGAGCGCGTCTCCCTGTCGCTGAAGGCCACGCAGGAGGATCCGTGGCAGACGTTCGCCCGTCTGCACCAGATCGGCCAGATCGTGCCCGGCAAGGTCACCAAGCTCGTTCCGTTCGGCGCGTTCGTCCGCGTCGGCGAGGGTATCGAGGGCCTGGTCCACGTGTCCGAGCTCGCCGAGCGCCACGTCGAGATCCCGGAGCAGGTCGTCTCCGTGGGCGACGAGGTCATGGTCAAGGTCATCGACATCGACCTCGAGCGTCGCCGTGTGTCGCTGTCGCTCAAGCAGGCCAACGAGGGTGTCGACGTCGCCGCTGACGACTTCGATCCGCTGCTCTACGGCATGCAGGCGTCCTACGACGAGGCCGGCAACTACATCTACCCCGAGGGCTTCGATCCGGAGACCAACGAGTGGAAGGACGGCTACGACGAGCAGCGCGCCGCCTGGGAGGAGCAGTACGCCCAGGCCCACGCTCTCTGGGAGGCCCACAAGCGTCAGGTCGAGACCGCGGAGACCGCCGAGCGCGACTCCGCCGTCCAGACCGGCACCGGCTACACCACGGTCACCGAGGGCGACGGCTCGCTGGCGTCCGACGAGACCCTGCAGGCCCTCCGCGACAAGCTGTCCGGCGGCCGCTGAGGTTCCCGAACCCCGTTTCGAGGGGCGTCGATCCGGTTGGATCGGCGCCCCTCGGCGTTTCTCATCGCACTAGAGTGACCCTCATGGTCCGGATCGCACTGACCGGCGGAATCGCGTCGGGGAAGTCCTTCGTCGCCGACGAACTCGCGAAGCGCGGCGCGCGCATCATCGACGCCGACCTGCTGGCACGTGAGGTGGTCGAACCGGGGACACCGGGTCTGGCCAGCGTCGCCGAGAGGTTCGGTGACTCGATCCTGCGCCCCGACGGGTCACTCGACCGGGCGGCCCTGGGGGAGATCATCTTCAACGACCCCCGGGCGCGGGCCGACCTCAACGCGATCATCCATCCCCTCGTGCGGGAGCGCGCCCGCGAACTCGAGGAGGGGGCCGAGCCCGGCACCGTCGTCGTGCAGGTCATCCCCCTACTGGTGGAAACGGGCCTGCACGAGACGTTCGACCGGGTCATCGCCGTCGACGTACCGACGCAGACGCAGGTGAACCGGCTCAGTCACCGCAACGACCTCTCCACAGACCAGGCGAGGGCACGGGTGCGCTCCCAGGCGTCCCGGGAGCAGCGGGTGCAGGTCGCGGACTGGGTGATCGACAACTCGGGGGACCAGGCGTCGACGGTGCGGCAGGTCGATGACCTGTGGCCGCGCCTCGTCGCGGTGGTCGCCGAACGCTGACACAGCGAAGGGCGCGACCCCCACAACAGGGGGCCGCGCCCTTCGCGGCAGGCCGGAGGTCAGGGGGTCGGGATCGACCCGTCGTTGCCCTCCCACGGCGGGCAGGCGCACACCAGGTTCCGGTCGCCGTAGGCGTTGTCGACGCGGCCCACCGGCGGCCAGTACTTGTCCACCCGGAACGAGCCGGCCGGGAAGCAGCCCTGCTCGCGCGAGTAGGGCCGGTCCCAGTCCGCCACGAGGTCCTCGACGGTGTGCGGGGCACGCCTGAGCGGAGACTCCTCGGCGCTCACCTCACCCGCCGCCACCTGATCCGCCTCGCGGGCGATGTCCAGCATGGCCGCGACGAACCGGTCCAGCTCCGCCAGCGTCTCCGACTCGGTCGGCTCGATCATGAGCGTGCCGGGCACGGGGAATGACATGGTCGGGGCGTGGAAGCCGTGGTCGATGAGCCGCTTCGCGACGTCGTCGACGGTCACGCCGTGGTGCGCGTACTCCCGCGGGTCGACGATGCACTCGTGCGCCACCCGGCCGTTGGCACCCTTGTAAAGCACCGGGAAGGCGCGGTCGAGGCGCGCGGCCAGGTAGTTGGCGCTGAGGATCGCCACGCGCGTCGCCTGCGTCAGCCCGGCGCCGCCCATCATCAGGATGTAGGCCCAGGAGATGAGCAGGATCGACGCCGAGCCCAGGGGAGCGGCCGACACGGCGCCCGCCTCGCCGGACTGCGGATCCGATGGCAGGAACGGCGCGAGGTGGCCCTTGACGCCGATCGGGCCCATGCCGGGACCGCCGCCGCCGTGCGGGATGGCGAACGTCTTGTGCAGGTTCAGGTGGCTGACGTCGCCGCCGATGTCGCCAGGCCGGACGAGGCCGACCATGGCGTTCATGTTGGCGCCGTCGATGTAGACCTGGCCGCCGAACTCGTGCGTGATGTCGCACACCTGGCGCACAGTCGCCTCGAACACGCCGTGCGTCGACGGGTACGTGATCATGACGGCGGCCAGCTTGCTTCCCGCTGCCTCCGCCTTGGCGCGGAAGTCGTCGACGTCGATCTCACCGTTGTCCGTGGCCTTGACCGCCACCACTCGCATGCCCGCCATCTGCGCCGACGCCGGGTTGGTGCCGTGCGCCGAGGTCGGGATCAGGCAGACGTCGCGGTCCTCACCGCGGGAGCGGTGGTACGCAGCGATGGTCAGCAGGCCGGCGTACTCGCCCTGCGCGCCCGAGTTGGGCTGCATCGAGAACGCGTCGTAGCCGGTGATGTCGCACAGCTTCGCCTCCAGATCGGCCACCAGCTCCCGGTAGCCGGCGGCCTGGTGGCCGGGGGCGAAGGGGTGCACCGCCGCGAACTCGGGCCACGTCAGCGCCGTCATCTCGGCGGCGGCGTTGAGCTTCATCGTGCAGGAGCCCAGCGGGATCATCGCCCGGTCCAGCGCCAGGTCGCGGTCGCTGAGGCGCCGCATGTAGCGCATCATCTCCGACTCGGCCCGGTTCATGTGGAACACCGGATGCGTGAGGTAGTCGCTGGTGCGCAGCAGGCCGTCGGACAGCGCCGGCGTCTCGCTGAGGGCGGGGCGCTCATCGATGCCGAAGGCGTCCAGTAACCGGCCCAGGACCTTGAGGTCGGTGGTCTCATCGACGGAGATACCGACCCGGTCGCGGCCCACCCGCCGCAGGTTGATGCCCCGCTGCTCGGCGGCCGCGAGGATGCCGGCCTGGCCGACGCCGACGCGGACGGTGATGGTGTCGAAGAACTGCCCGGTCTCCACCTCGGCGCCGTTGGCGCGCAGCGTCTCGGCCAGGGTCGCGGCCAGCAGGTGCGTGCGCTGGGCGATGGCGCGCAGGCCCATGGGGCCGTGGAAGACGGCGTAGAACGAGGCCATCACGGCGAGCAGCGCCTGGGCGGTGCACACGTTGGATGTGGCCTTCTCCCGGCGGATGTGCTGCTCGCGGGTCTGCAGTGCCAGCCGGTAGGCGCGGTTGCCGTGCGAGTCGACGGAGACGCCGACGAGTCGCCCGGGCATGGTGCGCTTCAAGGCGTCCGTGCAGGACATGAACGCGGCGTGCGGGCCGCCGAAGCCCATCGGCACGCCGAACCGTTGGGCGGATCCGATCGCGATGTCGGCGCCCATGGCGCCGGGCTCCTTGAGGACGCACAGGGCCAGCAGGTCGGTGGCGACGACGGCGACGCCGCCGGCCCCGTGCACCGTCGCGCACTGGTCAGTGAGGTCACGGACCTGCCCGTAGGTGCCGGTGTGGGCGAAGATCGCGCCGCACAGGTCCTCGGCGGGCACGTCCTCGGCGGGCCCGACGAACAGGTCGACGCCGAGCGACCCGGCGCGGGTGGCGAGTACGGCGAGCACCTGGGGATGCAGATCGTCGGCCGCGTAGAACCGGCTGCTCTTCCCCTTGGCCGAGCGCTTCGCCATGCCCATCGCCTCCGCGGCGGCGGTGGCCTCGTCGAGGAGGCTGGCGTTGGCGATGGGAAGCCCGGTGAGGTCCTCCACCATGGTCTGGAAGTTCAGCAGCGCTTCGAGCCGGCCCTGCGCGATCTCCGGCTGGTAGGGCGTGTAGCTGGTGTACCACGCCGGGTTCTCCAGGACGTTGCGCTGGATCGCCGGCGGCGTCACGGTGCCGTAGTAGCCCTGGCCGATCATCGACGTCGCCACGCTGTTGCGGCCCGCCACGGCGCGCAGCCGCTGCACCATCTCGCCCTCGGTGAGCGGCTCCCAGCCGAGCTCCTCGGCCTGGCGCAGCTCGGCCGGCACGGTCTCGTCGATCAGTTGGTCCAGCGACGCCACACCGAGCGTGTCGAGCATCCGGTCCATCTCCGCGGGGCTCGGCCCGATGTGGCGGCGGTTGGCGAAGTCGTCGGGGTCGTAGCCGACCCGCTCCCAGGCGCCCGTCATGCGCCGGTCCGGGCGCGGTAGGCGTCCTCGTCGAGGAAGGAGTCCAGGGCGGCGTCGTCAGCGACGGTCATCCGAAAGAACCAGGTGCCCTTCGCGTCCTCGTTGACCAGACCCGGGTTGTCGACGAGTTCCTCGTTGACGGCGGTCACGGTGCCGCTGACGGGCGCCATGA
Source organism: Actinomycetes bacterium (assembly GCA_030426725.1). Classification (GTDB taxonomy): domain Bacteria; phylum Actinomycetota; class Actinomycetes; order Propionibacteriales; family Propionibacteriaceae; genus Arachnia. The sequence continues at coordinate 13,072 of JAUHXZ010000015.1, read as the reverse complement.
TCTCCGAGGCGGCCTTGACGGACTCGATGACCACGACCTCGGTCCCGGCCTCGACCTCGGCGCCCACCTCGGGCAGCTCGATGAACACGATCTCGCCCAGCTCCTCGGCGGCGAAGTCGGTGATGCCGACCGTGACGTCGGTGCCGTCGGCGTCCAGCCACTCGTGGCTCTCGGTGTACTTGATCATGATGGGCTCCTCAGCGCTTATAGGACGGGGTGATGAAGGGGAGGTCGACGACGGCCACGGGGACCCGGCGGCCGCGCAGCTCGGCGAACACGGTGTCGCCGACGCCGGAGGGCAGCGGGCCCATAGCGACGGGGTGCCCGACCGACGGGCCGTACGTGCCCGACGTCACGACGCCGATGGGCTCGGCGGCGGTCTCGTCAGCGAACAGCCGCACGCCCTCGCGGATGGGGGCGCGGCCCTCGGGACGCAGTCCGCGGCGCATCCGCGCCGGCCCGTCCTGCAGTTCGGGCAGCACGACGTCGGCGCCCGGGAAGCCGCCCTCGCGGGCGCCGCCGGCGCGCCGCACCTTCGGGACCGACCAGCCCAGCCCGCCCTGCGCGGGGGTGACGGTGGTGTCCAGGTCATGGCCGTAGAGCGGCATGCCCGCCTCCAGACGCAGGGAGTCGCGGGCGCCGAGGCCCGCCGGCAGCACGCCGTCGACGGCGAGCAACGCCTCCGCGAAACGTTTCGCGACGTCGGCGGGCACGGAGATCTCGTAGCCGTCCTCGCCGGTGTAGCCGGAGCGGGACACCCACACGTCGAGTCCCTCCCACGCGAGCGGGCGGGAGTCCATGAACCGCATGTCCGTCACCACCGGGATGAGGGTGGCGAGCGCGGCCTCCGCGCCGGGGCCCTGAAGGGCGACGAGCGCGCGGTCCGTGCGCAGTTCGACCGTCACGCCCGTCATCGCCCGCATCCAGGCCAGGTCGTGTTCGGCGCGTGCCGCGTTGACGACGACGAGGTAGCGGTCGCCGTGGTTGGAGACCATGAGGTCGTCGAGGACGCCGCCCTGCGCGTCGGTGAACAGCCCGTAGCGCTGGCGACCCTCGGGGAGGTCGACGAGGTTGGCGGGGATGAGACTCTCGAGCGCGAGTCCGGCGTCGCGCAGGTCACCCGACTCGGGCCGCACGATCACCTGCCCCATGTGGGACACGTCGAACAGGCTCGCATGGGAGCGGGTGTGCAGGTGTTCCGGCATGACTCCGGAGAACTGGACCGGCATCTCCCAGCCGGCGAACTCCACGAACTTCGCACCGAGTTCGGCATGGAGGCTGTGCAGTGGCGTGGTTTGCGGTGACGGCATCCGGGCCCCTTCCGCCGGACACCCGGCGCTCGCGGGTGGTGGGCACCACCCTAGCGCCCCCTCTGTCCTCGGTGCCTGAGATCTTCTCATCCGTCGGCGGGCCCAGGTGGGCCTCTTTCCAGAGCTGTCCTCGTGGGGTCCGCGGTCCTTGAGCCTGAGAGATTCCGGGGCGGTTGCTCCTTCGGCACCGGCCGGGGCCGGTTCTCCCACGAACACGCTCATCATAGGGGATTCCGGTCCCCGTCACCGTCCGGGTGGGGTCAGGCGACGCCCTCCCAGGCCACGGTGCGGCGCACGGGCAGCCCCGCCGCGCGGTAGCAGGCGTCGATCACGGCCATCGTCGCGATCGAGTCCGCGGCGCCCACCAGGTTCGGTCCGCCGGCCTCGACTGCGGCGACGAACGCGGTGAGCTGCTCCCCGTAGCTCGTGACGTCCGACGCGATCTCCTCGGTGGTGGTGTCGCCGTCGACGGTGAGGGTGAGCGAGTTGCCCTCCTGCGGCTTGACGAACCCCTCGACGACCAGCGAGCCCCGCGTGCCCTCGACGCGGATCGTTTGGCAGGAGACGTCCTCGAGCAGCGAGCTCGATGCGATGGCCGACACGCCGCCGGGGAAGTCGAGGCGGGCGGTCAGCGCCTCGTCGATGTGGCTGCCGAACAGCCGCGCCTCCGCCGAGACGACGGTGGGCTCGGCGCCCAGCAGGGTGCGCAGGGCGTGGATGGAGTAGCAGCCGAGATCCATCGTCGCCCCGCCGGCAAGGTCCCAGTTGTAGCGGATGTTGCCGCGGTCCGGGACGTGGACGTCGAAGACCGCGCTGGCCGTGGTCACGTCACCGATGGCGCCGTCGTCCAGGAGTTGCTTCGCGCGCAGGAACAGCGGGTGGTGCCGGTAGTGGAACGCCTCCATTACGACGACGGGAAGGCCCGCGACGGCATCGGCCGCGCGGCGCGCCTCCTCCTCGTTCGACGCGTACGGCTTCTCCACCAGCACGTGCTTGCCGGCCCGCGCGGCCTTCACCATCCACACGGCGTGGGCCGAGTTGGGCAGCGGGATGTAGACGGCGTCCACATCGGGGGAGGCGAGCAGGTCGTCGTAGGAGTCCAGCGCACGGGCCACCCCGTGTTCGGCGGCGAACTCCTCGGCGCGGGCCCGGTTCCGGGCCGCCACCGCGGCCAGCTCGACGTCGGGGTTGGCCTTCGCGGGCTCGATCAGCGCCGACGGGGTGATGCCCGCCGCGCCGAGGATGCCGATGCGCACAGTCATGGATCGCCTCTCTGAGATTCGGGTGCCGGGCCAGTCTATGGCCGGGGCAAGGGACTATTTGGTGGCCTCGATCATGCCCCGCAGTTCCTTCTTCAGGTCCGCGATCTCGTCGCGGTGCCGTGCGGCCACCTCGAACTGCAGTTCCGCAGCCGCCTGGTGCATGGCGTCGGTGAGCTCCTGGATGAGGGAGGTCAGCTCCTCCTGTGCCATGGACTTCGCGTCGAGGCCCTTCTTCCCGCGCCCGGGCTTCGCCGCGTCGAGCAGCTCACCGGTGTCCGCGTCCTCGCGGGCGAGCATCTCGGTGACGTCCGCGATGCGCTTGCGCAGCGGCTGCGGATCGATGTTGTTGGCCTTGTTGTAGGCGATCTGGATGTCGCGGCGACGGTTCGTCTCCTCGATGGCCGCCTCCATCGACGGCGTGATCTTGTCCGCGTACATGTGCACCTGGCCGGCCACGTTTCGGGCGGCGCGGCCGATGGTCTGGATGAGCGAACGCTCCGAGCGGAGGAAGCCCTCCTTGTCCGCGTCGAGGATGGCCACCAGGGACACCTCGGGAAGGTCGAGTCCCTCGCGGAGCAGGTTGATGCCCACCAGCACGTCGTACTCGCCGAGCCGCAGTTCCCGGAGCAGCTCGATGCGGCGGATCGTGTCGATGTCCGAGTGCAGGTACCGCGTGCGGATGCCGTGGTCCATGAGGTAGTCGGTGAGGTCCTCGGCCATCTTCTTCGTGAGCGTGGTGACCAGGACGCGCTCGTTGCGTTCGACGCGCAGCTTCACCTCGCCCATCAGGTCGTCGATCTGGCCCTTGGTGGGCTTCAGCACCACCTCGGGGTCCACCAGGCCGGTTGGGCGGATGATCTGCTCGACGAAGCCGTCCGAGCGCTCCATCTCGTACGGCCCCGGTGTGGCCGAAAGATAGACGGTTTGCCCGATCCGCTCGACGAACTCGTCGAACTTCAACGGCCGGTTGTCCAGGGCCGACGGCAGCCGGAATCCGTGGTCGACGAGGGTGCGCTTGCGCGACGCGTCGCCCTCGTACATGCCGCCGATCTGCGGGATCGTGACGTGCGACTCGTCGACGACGAGCACGAAGTCCCCCGGGAAGTAGTCGAGCAGGCAGCTCGGCGCGCTGCCGGCGTCGCGGCCGTCGATGTGGCGCGAGTAGTTCTCGATTCCGGAGCAGGTGCCGATCTGACGCATCATCTCGATGTCGTAGCTGGTGCGCATCCGCAGCCGCTGCGCCTCGAGCAGCTTGCCCTCGGCCTCCAGATCCGCCAGGCGCGCGGCCAGCTCGGTCTCGATGCCGGCGATGGCGCGCTCCATCCGCTCCGCGCCCGCCGAGTAGTGCGTGGCGGGGAAGATGTAGGTCTCGTCCTCCTCGTGGATGACGGTGCCGGTGAGCGGATGCATGGTGGCGATCCGCTCGATCTCGTCGCCGAAGAACTCGACGCGCACCGCGTTCTCCTCGTACATCGGGAACACCTCCAGAGTGTCTCCCTTGACCCGGAACGTGCCGCGGCCCCCGCCGATGTCGTTGCGGGCGTACTGGATGTCGACGAGGTGGCGCAGCAGCTCGTCCCGGTCCATCTCGTCGCCCACCCGCAGCGTCACGCGCTGGTCCAGGTACTCCTCAGGGGTGCCGAGGCCGTAGATGGCCGACACCGTCGCCACCACGACGACGTCGCGGCGGGTGAGGAGGGAGCTGGTGGCGGCGTGCCGCATCCGCTCCACCTCCTCGTTGAGGGAGGAGTCCTTCTCGATGTAGGTGTCGGTCTGCGGCAGGTACGCCTCGGGCTGGTAGTAGTCGTAGTAGGAGACGAAGTACTCCACCGCGTTGTCCGGCATGAGGTCCCGCAGCTCGTTGGCGAACTGCGCCGCGAGTGTCTTGTTGGGCTGCATGACGAGGATGGGGCGCTGCAGCTTCTCCGCCAGCCAGGCCACCGTGGCGGTCTTGCCGGTGCCCGTGGCGCCCAGCAGGACCACGTCCTTCTCACCCGCATCTATCCGCCGCTGCAGCTCTGCGATGGCACGCGGCTGATCACCCGAGGGCTTGAACTCGGAGATGACCTTCAGCGGCGCCACCTGGCGGCGCAATTCTTCAACGGGACGCATGCCGGCCAGACTAGCCGGGGCCTCCGACAGAACCGCGCGGCGGCGGTCAGGCCCAGGAACGGATCAGATTGGGGGAGACGATGCCCCTCGTGAGCCACAGCACCAGGTCGGTCGCGGGGCCGCGGACCTCGGCCTCGTCGTCGCTGCCCTCGACCGCTCCCTCGTAGCCCTCGTCGGCCACGACCCGCACGGCGGACCGCTTGGACCGCAGCGCGTAGCGCTCCACCTCATGGGCGAGCAGCGACACCGCAGTGTCGGGCTCCAGCTCGATCCGGGCGTCGGGGTCCAGGTCCACGTGGTGCGTGACGACCTCGCCGAGCCTCGTCAGCGGAACCCGCCACGCCGGGATCCGGAACCCCGGCCGCGGCTCCACGAGCGTCGTGACACCCTCCAGGTCCGGCAGCAGCTTCTGCAGCCGGCTCGCCGACGTGTCGAGGCGGATCTGCAGGTCGAGCCCGCTGGCGAGCGCGCCCAGTTCGATGGCGACGCGCTCCTCGTCGGTGGAGGCGTGCAGCGGCTCGGGGTCGCCGCTGCGGAGGCCCTCCACGGTCCGCGCCAGGCAGTCCGCACCGTCGACGAGGTGGGATGCGACGTGGCTGCGGGTCCAGCCCTGCAGCGCGGTGGGCGCCGCCCAGTCCTCCGCCGAATAGCCGATGGTCAGACCCAACAGGACCGACGTGTGTTCCCGGACGGCGGTGACCACGTCGGTGAACTGGGCGCGGCTCATCGGCATGGGGACCACCCTAGCAACGCCGTACCATTGCGGTCGTGAATGATCGGCTCGTCGTGCGGGGTGCCCGCGTCCACAATCTCAAGAACGTTTCGCTGGACCTCCCGCGCGACTCCCTGATCGTCTTCACCGGGCTGAGCGGATCGGGCAAGTCCTCGCTCGCGTTCGACACGATCTTCGCCGAGGGGCAGCGCCGCTACGTCGAGTCGCTGTCGGCCTACGCGCGGATGTTCCTCGGGCAGATGGACAAGCCCGACGTCGACTTCATCGAGGGCCTGTCGCCCGCGGTCTCGATCGACCAGAAGTCCACCAGCCGCAACCCGCGCTCCACCGTCGGCACCATCACCGAGGTCTACGACTACCTGCGCCTCCTCTTCGCGCGCATCGGCGTGCCGCACTGCGAGGTGTGCGGCGCGGTCATCGGGCGGCAGACGCCCCAGCAGATCGTCGACCGGCTGATGTCGATGGAGGAGGGCACGCGCTTCCAGATTCTCGCGCCGCTGGTGCGCGGGCGGAAGGGCGAGCACGCCGAACTGTTCCGCCAACTCGTCGGCGACGGCTACAGCCGCGTCCGCGTCGACGGCGCCACGCACCCGCTCACCGAGGTGCCTGCCATCGACAAGAAGCGCAAGCACGACATCGACGTGGTCGTCGACCGCGCCGTCGTCCGGCCCACCGCCAAGCAGCGCATCACCGAATCCGTCGAGACCGCCCTCGGGCTGGCCGGGGGAGTGGTGACCATCGACTTCGTCGATCTCCCGGCCGACGACCCCGAGCGGGAACGTCGCTTCTCCGAGAAGATGGGCTGTCCCAACGAGCACGACGTCAACATCGACGAGCTCGAACCGCGGCAGTTCTCCTTCAACGGGCCGTGGGGCGCGTGCCCGGAGTGCTCGGGCCTCGGCACCCTCCTCGACCCGGACCCCGAGCTGCTCATCCCCAACGACGAGCTGACCCTCAGCGAGGGCGCCATCGCGCCCTGGACCACGCCCACGATCAAGGCGCACTACGAGCACGTCCTCCGCTCTCTCGGCGAGGAGCACGGGTTCTCCATGGACGAGCCGTGGCGCCAGCTCCCCGCCCCGGTGAAGAAGCTGCTGCTGAACGGTGTCAAGGGCAACGTGGTGGTCAGCTACCGCAACCGCTTCGGCCGCGTGCGGTCGTTCTCCCAGAAGTACGAGGGGATCATCCCGTTCATCCGCCGCCGCTACGACGAGGCGGAGACCGACTCGGCGCGCGACCGGTGGGGCGGCTACATGCGCGAGATCAACTGCCCCACCTGCGACGGGGCCAGGCTCAAGCCGTCGAGCCTCGCAGTCACGGTCGCGGGGCGCAACATCGCCGACCTGTCCAAGCTGTCGATCGGCGAGGCGGCCGAGTTCCTCTTCGGCCTGGAGCTGACCGAGCGCGAGGCGACCATCGCCGAGCGGCTCGTCAAGGAGATCAACGCCCGCCTGCGGTTCCTCCTCGACGTCGGCCTCGACTACCTGACGCTCTCCCGGGCGGCGGGCAGCCTCTCCGGCGGCGAGGCGCAGCGGATCCGGCTGGCCACGCAGATCGGGTCCGGGCTCGTCGGCGTCCTCTACGTGCTCGACGAGCCCAGCATCGGGCTGCACCAGCGCGACAACATGCGCCTCATCGAGACTCTGCACCGGCTGCGTGACCTCGGCAACACGCTGATCGTCGTCGAGCACGACGAGGATACGATCCGCGCATCGGACTGGGCCGTCGACATCGGTCCCGGCGCCGGCGAGGGCGGCGGTGAGGTCGTCGTTTCGGGCACCGTCGAGGCGCTGGTCAACCATCCCGAGTCCCGCACCGGGCAGTACCTGTCCGGCCGCCTCAGCATCCCCGTCCCAGCGGTTCGGCGCCCCGGCAACGGGAAGAAGATCGTCGTACGCGGGGCCCGCGAGCACAACCTGCGCGGCATCGACGTCACGTTCAACCTCGGCCAGTTCATCGCCGTCACCGGCGTGTCGGGGTCCGGCAAGTCGTCGCTGGTCAACTCGATCCTCTACACCGCCGCCGCCAAGGCCATCTACGGATCCAAGGCGGTACCCGGCCGCCACCGCGCCCTCGACGGGCTGGACAACGTCGACAAGGTCATCCAGGTGGACCAGTCGCCCATCGGCCGGACCCCGCGGTCCAACCCCGCCACCTACACCGGGGTGTTCGACAAGATCCGCAACCTGTTCGCCCAGACGCCCGAGGCCAAGGTCCGCGGCTACATGCCCGGCCGGTTCTCGTTCAACGTCAAGGGCGGGCGCTGCGAGCACTGCATGGGCGACGGCACCATCAAGATCGAGATGAACTTCCTGCCCGACGTGTACGTGCCCTGCGAGGTGTGCCACGGCGCCCGGTACAACCGGGAGACCCTCGAGGTGCACTACAAGGGCAAGACCATCGCCGAGGTGCTGGACATGCCGATCAGCGAGGCGGTCGACTTCTTCGAGTCGATCAACTCGATCTCGCGGTACCTGCGCACGCTCACCGAGGTCGGTCTGGGCTACGTACGGCTCGGGCAGCCCGCGACGACCCTGTCCGGCGGCGAGGCGCAGCGCGTCAAGCTGGCGGCCGAGCTGCAGAAGCGGTCGACCGGGCGCACGCTGTACGTGCTCGACGAGCCGACCACCGGTCTGCACTTCGAGGACATCCGGCGGCTGCTCGCCGTGCTGCAGCGGCTCGTCGACGCCGGGAACACCGTCGTGACGATCGAGCACAACCTCGACGTCATCAAGTCGGCGGACTGGCTCATCGACATGGGCCCCGACGGCGGCAACCGCGGCGGCGAGGTCGTGGCGACCGGGACCCCCGAGGAGGTCGCGGCGAACCCCTCCTCGGCGACCGGCCGCTTCCTCAAGCCCCTCCTCGACCGCGCCTGACCCCCGCCGCTCAGGAACTCTCCCGGGCCCGGGTGTCGAGGGGTGGGGCCGGGCCGCCCACGCCCCCGGGACGGGCGCTTCGCGCCGGTCCGGTCGCGACGCCCACCCAACCTGCCCCGGCCCCACCCCTCGTCACCCTCGCGCCGTCGGGCCGGGCCGCCCACGCTCCCGGGACGGGCGCTTCGCGCCGGTCCGGTCGCGACGCCCACCCAACCTGCCCCGTCCCCACCCCTCGCCACCACCATGCTGTCGGACGGCGGTGTGGGCGCTCCGCACCCGCGGACGCCAGCGCTGCCTTTCGTTGCCTGCGCAATGGCGCTGGCGACTGGACGTAGGGCTGTCGTCGGGGTGCTCGGCGGGTCAGGGGGTGAGAATGAGGTCCGAGCCGCTCTCGGTGAGCGTCGCCCGGACCAGCGGGTCGGTCGCCGGGCCCTGTACCGGGGTGCCGTCGTTGAGCGCGAACATCGAACCGTGGCAGGCACAGAACACACCGTCGGGACGAACCTCGGACACCGTGCAGCCCTGATGCGTGCAGCGTGACGAGAAGGCCACGAACTCGCCCTCCTCCGGCTGGGTCACGACGTACCCGCCGTCGACGACGAGCCCGCCGCCCACAGGCACCGTGTCCTTGGCAACGGTGACCTCGTCGGCGGGTCCGGACGAGGTGGCCTCGTCGTCAGAACACCCGGCCAGCAGGGCGCCCGCGATGGCGGCCCCGGCGGCGATCAGCTCCCTGCGCGTCGTCATGGCCCTCAGCCTACGCACCTACACTTGCCCGCATGGCCGATCCCGCGAGCTACCGCCCTCCTCAGGGCAGCATTCCCACCGATCCCGGGGTCTACCGCTTCTTCGACGCCTTCGGCAACGTCATCTACGTGGGCAAGGCCAAGAACCTGCGCCAGCGCCTCAACTCCTACTTCGCGGATCCGTCGGCCCTCCACTTCCGCACCCAGACGATGGTGCGCACCGCCGCCAAGGTGGAGTGGACCGTCGTCGCCACCGAACTCGAGGCGCTGCAACTGGAGTACACCTGGATCCAGCGGTTCGACCCGCGGTTCAACGTCAAGTACCGCGACGACAAGTCCTACCCATGGCTCGCCGTCACCATGGGGGAGGAGTTCCCCCGGGTGTTCGTCGGACGCGGCGCCAAGAAGCGCGGCACCCGGTACTTCGGACCGTTCGGGCAGGCGTGGGCCATCCGCGAGACCGTCGACCTCCTGCTGCGCGTCTTCCCCGTGCGGTCCTGCACCCGAGGGGTGTTCGACCGCGCCCGGTCGTCGGGTCGGCCGTGCCTGCTCGGCGACATCGGCAAGTGCTCGGCGCCCTGCGTCGGCCGGGTGTCCCCCGAGGAGCACCGGGAGATCGCCGAGGACTTCTGCTCCTTCATGGCCGGCAACACCGGCGGGATCATCGGCCGCATCGAGCGGGAGATGTACCAGGCCTCGGCGGACCTGAACTTCGAACGCGCCGCCGTCCTGCGCGACTCCCTCGGCGCCCTCAAACGCGTCCAGGAGAAGAACTCGGTGGTCCTCAGCGACGGGCTGCGCGCCGACGTCATCGGGTTCGCCGACGACGGGCAGCAGGTCGCCGTGCAGGTGTTCCACGTCGTCGACGGCCGCATCCTGGGGGAGCGCGGGTGGATCGCCGACCGCTCCGACGACCGCGACCTCACCGAGTTGCTCGAGGTGTTCCTCGAACAGGCCTACACCGCCGACACCGACATCCCGCCCCACATCCTCAGCTCGGTTGAGGCCGAGGACACCCTCATCGAGGAGCTGAGCCGACGGCGCGGGGCGAAGGTGCACGTCCGCGTGCCGCTGCGCGGCGAGAAGCGCGCGCTGCTGGACACGGCGGTCAAGAACGCGGGGCTCGCGCTGGAGCAGGCGAAGCTGCGGCGCGCGTCGGACCTCACCACCCGCAACGCCGCCCTCGACGAGGTCGCCGAGGCGCTCGGCCTCGACCAGCCGCCACTGCGCATCGAGTGCTACGACATCTCCCACACCATGGGCTCCGAGGTCGTCGGCTCCATGGTGGTGTTCGAGGATGGCCTGCCGCGCAAGAGCGAGTACCGCCGGTTCATCATCAAGAGCTTCGAAGGGTCCAACGACGTCGCGGCGATCACGGAGGTGCTGCAGCGTCGCGTCCGGCGCCTCGTCGACGATCGCAACGCCGACGTGCACGTCGACGCCATCACCGGAGAGGCCGCGAAGTTCGCCTACCCGCCCGCGCTCATCGTCGTCGACGGCGGTCTGCCCCAGGTCAATGCCGCGGCTGCAGTGCTGCGTGAGGCGGGGCTCGAGGACGAGATCGCCCTGTGCGGGCTGGCGAAGCGACTGGAGGAGGTGTGGCTTCCCGGTGAGGACTACCCGCTGATCCTGCCGCGCGCCTCCGAAGGGCTGTACCTGCTGCAGCGCGCCCGCGACGAGGCGCACCGCTTCGCGATCACGCACCACCGTTCGCGGCGGGCGAAGCAGGTCGTCGAGTCCGTGCTCGACGATGTGCCCGGCCTCGGGTCCATCCGCCGCAAGGCGCTGCTCACCTACTTCGGGAGCATGCGCAAACTACGCGCCGCGACCGTGCAGGAGATCGCGGAGGTGCCCGGATTCGGGCCCACGCTCGCGGCGGCCGTCAAGAACGCGGTCGCGGAGACCGGGGGAGAGGCCATCAACCTCGCCACGGGTGAGGTGACCGAGACGTGACCCGCGATTTGAACAGTGTTCAAGACGTGGGGCAGGATGGTGTCACGCCCGCCCGTCAGGAGAGCACCATGAGCACCACCGCCACCGTCCGGACCCGCGCGATCGCGCCCTCGGATCTCGCCTACATCGCCGTCTTCGCCGCGCTCATCGCGGCCCTGGCCCTCACGCCGCCCATCCCGATCGGCGCCCTCGGGGTGCCGATCACCCTGCAGACCCTCGGCGTCGCGCTGGCGGGCATGTGCCTCGGCGCCTGGCGCGGGGCCGCCGCCGTCGGCCTCTACCTGCTCGTGGGCCTCGCAGGGCTCCCGGTGTTCTCCGGTGGCCGCGCCGGGCTCGCCGTCCTCGTCGGCCCCACCGGCGGATACCTCCTCGCGTTCGTCCCCGCGGCCTTCGTCACGGGCCTCGTCGCTCAGTGGGCCGTCCGCCGGGGCCTCAGCCGTGTCACGCCCGTGTTCCTCTTCCTCGGGTCGTTCGCGGCCCGCGTCCTCATCGTGTGGCCGCTTGGCGTGCTGGGGATCTCCCGCGCCGTCGGCACCCCGGTGGGCGACCTGTGGCTGTCCGACCTCGCCTTCTGGCCGGGCGACATCATCAAGGGCGTCATCGCCGCCGGTATCGCGTTCGCCGTCCACAAGGCATTCCCGAGGTTGCTCGCCCGATGATCAGCCTCGAGGGGGTCGGTGTCGTCATCCCGCCAGTGCGGCGGGGTGACGAGCCGCGCGTCCTGCTGCGCGACATCGACCTGGACCTCACCGAGCGGCGGATCGCCGTGGTCGGCGCCAACGGCTCGGGGAAGTCGACGCTGCTGCGCCTCCTCAACGGCCTCCGGCAGCCCACCACCGGCACCGTCACAGTCGCGGGGCACAACACCGGCAAGGAGGCCCGGGCCGTCCGGAGCCTCGTCGGCTTCGTGTTCACCGACCCCCTCGCGCAGCTGCTCATGTCGACGCCCCTCGAGGACGTCGAGTTGAGCCTCCGCGGCCGCGTCAAGGGGCAGGGCGAGCGCAACAGGCGCGCGCTCGAACTCCTCGAGGAGCGCGGGCTCGGGCGGCTCGCGCACCAGAGCATCTACGACCTCAGCGGGGGAGAGCGGCAGCTCGTCGCGCTCACCAGCGTGCTCGCCGTCGAACCCGCCGTCCTCGTCGCCGACGAACCGACGACCCTGCTCGACCTGCGCAACCGGCGCGAGCTGCGCCGCACGTTCGCCGAACTAGAGCAGCAGATCATCTACTCCACGCACGACCTCGACTTCGCCGCCGACGCCGACCGGGTCCTGGTCGTCGACGACGGACGCATCGTCGCCGACGACGCCCCCGGGCCCGCGCTCGCCGCCTACGAGGCGGTCGTGGCGTGAACGCCCAGGCGTCCCTCCTCGGTATCTACGAACCCGGCGACGGATGGCTGTTCCGGACTCCGGTGGGGGTGAAGTACCTGCTGCTCATCGCGGTCACGGTTCCGCCGCTCATCGCCGGGACCTGGTGGGTGACGGTGGCCGCGCTCGCCGTCGTGCTCCTGCTGCTCGCGACCGCGGGGGTGCGGACCCGGAGGGCCCTGCGGATCGGCTGGGTGCTGTGGAGTCTGCTGGTCGTCATGGCGGCCTACCACCTCGTGGCGCAGAACCCGGCCGGGGCCGTCGTCCAGTCCGGCAACATCCTCGTCGCGGTGCTGGCCGCGCGCATGCTGACGCTCACGTCGTCGACGCCGGACCTCATGGACGCCCTCACCCGCGCCCTGGGGCCGCTGCGGCTCGTGAAGGGGAACCCGGCGACGGTGTCGCTGGCCGTCGCGCTCATGGTGCGGTCGGTGCCGTACCTCATCGGGTCGATCGACCAGGCCCGGGACGCGACGAAGGCCCGGGGGCGGGACCGCAATCCGGCCCTGTTGGCCACCCCCGTGGTGCTGGGAACGGTGCTGTACGCGGAGCGCACCGGCGAGGCGCTGCACGCCCGCGGGCTCCCCGATCCCGTCGACTGACCCCCTTCCGACGCCGGTTGAGCCGACCGGCGCGGAGCGCCCGTCGCGTCGAAGCCGCCCGCCGCCCGTCAGCGGAACTGTGCCCGGGTCCGGGTGTCGAGGGGTG
>JAUHXZ010000099.1 GCA_030426725.1 Actinomycetes bacterium | reverse complement strand
TGACCACGCTCTCCGGCGGCGAACGTCAGCGCCTCAAACTGGCCGTGGCGATGGCGGACAAGGGGGACCTCTACGTCCTGGACGAGCCGACGACCGGCCTGCATCTGGCCGATGTGGAGCAACTGCTCGCTCTGCTGGACCGGCTCGTGGACGCCGGGCGGACGGTCGTCGTCATCGAGCACCACCAGGCCGTCATGGCGCATGCGGACTGGATCATCGACCTCGGCCCCGGCGCCGGCCATGACGGCGGGCGCGTGGTGTTCGAGGGCACGCCGGCGGACCTGGTGGCCGACGGGTCGACCCTCACAGGGCAGCACTTGGCGAACTACGTCCGGAAGTCCTAGTCAGAAGATCTTGCGCTCCCGGATTATATTTCCGCAAAAACCATATTGCGGAAATATTGCTTTGGTTCGGACGCGCGGCTAACGTGGTGGGCGAGGCACCTGCGCGAGCAGTCGCGCGGCGTGCCGAGCAGGTTCCGCCACGGACGCAGCGGGGCTCTCCCCCCTCTGCGTCCTGCTGAAGATCGGGCCCGGCCCTCGACACCGGCCCGCCCTGACCGCTGACCAGGACCTCGGAGGGAGGTCGAGACGGTGACTCCGTCGGGCGCGCTGTGCGCCCGGAGAGGGCGACGCGGCAGTTGTCACGCGCGGTGGTGCCGCGCTCCTCCCACGGCGGGAACGCATCGGTGCACGGTCCACGACCGATTCGACCCGAGGACGTCCCGCCGCGCAAGCGTGACGCCAACTCGATCCGCCCAGCATCGGCTGCAGGGTGCCGAAGCACGCACGGGCTGAGGTGGATTCTCCGGTACGCCCCGCTGGACGGGAGCGGCCGATCATCCCGACAGGGAAGTCATCATGAACAACAAGTCACTCTTCAGATTCATCTCTGCGCTGCTCGTGGCCCTCGTAGCCTCGCTCGGCTTCGCCGCGACGGCGAGTGCGGGCAACCCGCACTACATCCAGGGAACACCGACGGTGAGCATCGGCGACAACAGTCTCACCGTCTCCTTCAAGGCCGCCGGGCTCGGCAACACCGCCGAGAGCGCCGATTTCTCGCTCACCGGCGAAGTGACGGCCACCGCGCAGTGCTTCACCAAGAGCGGCAACCCGGTCAACGGGGTGCCCAAGATGGAGACCACCGAGGTCGCCTTGACCGACACGTTCCCCGTGCGCAATGGCCGGGTCAACGGGTCCTTCACCGTGGCGCCCCTGACCACGCTCGAATGCACAGGCAAGCAGTACGTGCAGATCCTCGACGTGAGCTACGACCTGTGGCTCACCGGCGAGGACATCGCAGCCGTCCACCTGGTGGGCTGATACCCCCCTCACCCGGCCCGTGGACTCCGGTCCGCGGGCCGGCCCCCTGATCGACCAAGTCGCGTCAGTTGTCCGCCGGCGCCCAGCGGCCCTTCCGGCTCTCCGGCACCAGGGCCCAGCGGATGACGGCGGTCCCCATCCGGCCGAACGGGACGCCGATGAGCGCGTCGAACACCCGGCTCGTGGGCAGGCGGAGTTCCTCCCGGGCCCACTGCGGAAGAGTGCAGATCGCCCCGGCGGCGAGCATCCAGTATCCGGGCCTCGCGATCCACGGGATCGGGGGGTCCTTGAGCAGGAACCTGACGGTCTCCCGGGCGGCCGACGAGGCCCGCAGCTCGGGACGGAATCTCTCGAGGGCGGACCGGAGATCAGCCTCGGTGAGCGGCAGCGCCTCGGCGCCGAGCAGTTCCCCGACGGGGGCGGCGTCCGCCACGTAGTCGTCGGCCTCGCCGGCGGCCAGCCGGCGGTCACCGAACCGCTGGAAGCTGGTGAGGAAGCTCTCGGTCTCGGCGATGTGCACCCAGGCGAGCAGGTGGGGGTCCGAGGCCCGGTAGGGCGTCCCGTCGTCGGTCTTGCCGCGTACCCGTTCGTGCACGCCCTTGACGCGTTCGATGAGGGCGAGCGCCGACGGGACCGGGCCGTAGGTGGTCATGGCGATGAAGTCGGCGGTGCGTTGGAGGCGACCCCAGGGATCGTCCCGGTATCCGGAGTGTCCGGCGACCCCGGCCATCGCGGCGGGGTGCAGGGACTGCAGCAGGAGGGCGCGGATGCCGCCGGAGTACATCGCGGCGTCGCCGTTGATGTGCCAGATCACGTCCGACGGAGTGTGCCAGCGTTCCCCGTCGACCTCCCAGATGAGGTGGGCGTGGGCATCGGCGTCCTCGCCGGCCACGCGGCTGCGCACCGCCCTGCCGACGGCGAGGCGGAGTCGCTCGACCGGTCCCATGTCACGAGGATACGTGGGCGCGGCAGGTGGCCCGCCTCGACCCGGCGGTCAGCGACGCCCTTCGTCGGATGGCTGATCTGCCGGTTCGGTGCGTTCGTTCAGCTCGATCCACGAGCTGTCACATCCCGGACAGCGGTAGACGGGCGCGCCTTCCACCCGCTCCGCGGTCTCGATGGTCCCGCAGGCGTCCTGGCACGGCCAGGTGGTCAGGAAGCGGGCACTCATAGCTGCGACTCCTGTCGACGAGGGCGTGTGGACTCCAGAGTAGACGCACGGCGCCGGGGCCCGACCTGAGTCGAGGCCCCGGCGCCGTGCGGGGTGTGGGCCGTCAGACGGCCCGCGGCGTGATCACTTCGAGACGACCTCGAAAGGCACGCGGGCGGTGACCGCGGGGTGCAGCTTCACCGAGGCGGTGTGGCCGCCGAGGGCCTTCACCGGCTTGGGGAAGGTGACGACGCGCTTGTCGATCGTCGGGCCGCCGGCCTTCTTCACCGCGACCGCGAGGTCGTTGGCGGTGACGGAGCCGAACAGGTGGCCCTGGTCCGACACGCGGGCCGCGACCGAGACGGTCAGGCCCTCGAGCTGCTCGCGGATCTCCTGGGCGTGCTCGATGCCGCGGACCTCACGGGCGTCGCGCGAACGCTTGATGCCCTCGATCTGCTTCTCGTTGCCGCGGGTCCAGCGGATCGCCTTGCCCTGGGGCAGGAGGAAGTTGCGGCCGTAGCCGTCCTTGACCTCGACGACGTCGCCGGCGATGCCGAGCTTGTCGATGGTGCTGGTCAGAATGAGCTTCATGTCTGCAGTTCCTTCCTGACTCAGCGGGCGGTCGACGCGTAGGGCAGCAGGGCCACTTCGCGGGCGTTCTTCACCGCGAGGGCGACCTTGCGCTGGTCCTGGACCGACAGCCCGGTGACGCGACGCGCGCGGATCTTGCCCCGCTCGGAGATGAACTTCTTGAGGGTGTTGATGTCCTTGTAGTCGATGTTGGCGACACGCGTCGTCTTCACCGGAAGGACCTTCTTCTTGTTCACAGACTTGCGCTGTGGACCGGCCATTGTGGTGCTCTCCTTGTCTCTCGGGCTGGGTGCCCGGGGAAGCCCGTCTTGCGACGGAATGTGCCAGCTAGCCCCGCGGGGCTAGATAAGCGTGTGGATCAGAACGGGGGCTCTTCGGGCTGCTGCTGCGCCCAGGGATCGTTGCCGCCACGGTTGTCGCCTCCGGAGGATCCGGAGCCGCCCCACGGGTCGGAGGGCCGCTGCCCGCCGCCACCGCCCTGGTTGCCCTGCCAGTTGCCGCCTCCGCCGCCGCTGCCACCCCGGGTGGTGCGGGTGACCTGGGCGGTGGCGTACCGCAGAGCGGGACCGACCTCGTCGACATCGACCTCGAACACGGTGCGACGCTCACCCTCGCGGGTCTCGTAGCTACGCGACTTCAGCCGCCCCGAGACGATGACGCGCGTGCCCTTGGTGAGGGACTCGGCCACGTTCTCGGCGTACTGACGCCACACCGAGCAGTTGAGGAACATGGAGTCGCCGTCCTTCCACTCGTTCGTCTGACGATCGAACGTGCGGGGGGTCGACGCCACGGTGAAGTTGGCCACCGCGGCACCGTTGGGCGTGAAACGAAGCTCGGGATCGGCGGTCAGGTTGCCGATGAGCGTGATGGGGGTTTCGCCTGCCATGTGTGTTGCCTTCCGAATCGGACTTGAGTGTCAGCCTCTACGTCACCCTACGGGGCGGATCCGACCGTTAGGGTCGATCCGCGTCGGGTCTCCTGCTCCGCTCTTGGCCGGTGGCCGGGCGGTTTGCCGGACGACGCGTGGGCTGTGGACGAATCAGTCCTCGCGACGGAGAACCTTGGTGCGCACGATCTTCTCGTCGATGGACATCAGGCGGTCCATCTCCGAAACGGTCGCGGGCTCCGCGGTCACCTGGACGACGGCGTAGGACGCCTCGGACTTCTTGTTGATGTCGTAAGCAAGACGGCGACGACCCCAGATGTCGGTGTTGTCGACGGTGCCACCACCGTTGGTGATGACCGCGAGATGCTTCTCGACCAGCGCGGGAACCTGACGCTCATCGACATCGGAATCGACGAGAACCATGATTTCGTACTTGCGCATACTCAGCCCCACCTCCTTCGGACTAGCGGCCGCGGGGCGTTCCCGCGGCAGGAGGGCATGGCCGACGCGTGTCGGCCGAAGTCCAAGGTTACCGGGCCGCCCACCCATCGGCGAAATCCCACCGCCCACCCCGGGTTGAGCAATTGGCGAGGTTCGTCGAGCCGGCCACGCTCAGATCACGCGGGGGCCCTCCGGCGACCCCAGCCAATTGCTCAAACCCCAGCCCCGGACGGGGTCAGGCGCGGAGTTCGTCGAGGCGGCCGCTCGCCACGATCGACGCCCAGAACGCGTCCGCCCAGCCCTCGTAGCCGCGGTCGTTGGGATGGAAGAAGTCGCCGGCGGTGTGCCGGTGGTAGCGCAGCGCCCCGGTTTCCCGCGACACCCGGTGCAGCGGGACCAGGTGGTGGCCGTGGCGTTCCGCCAGCGCGGCCGCCAGGGACGCCATCCGCTGCGACTGCCTCCCGAGCCCTGGCACCATGAACCACGGCACGTCTGCGACGAAGCTCCCGGGCGGCAGGGCCGCGAGGATCTCGTCCAGGGAGCGCTCGAAGGTGGCCGTGTTGTGGCCGGGGTAGACGACGTCGTTGCCGCCGATGTCGAGCGTGACGACGTCTGGTTCGAACTGCAGGGCCGCGAGCTGCGGCAGCTGGTCGCGCACGACGTCGTCACTCGTCGCCCCCGACACCGACAGATTCGTGACCGCGACCTCGCGGCCCGTGGCCTCGCGGAGACGCTCGGCCACCAGGGCCACGTAGCTGCGTTCGACGGCGGTGGCGCCGACTCCCTGCGCCGCGGAGTCACCCAGCGCCACGAAACGCAGCCCCTCCGCGTCGTGGGGACGGGCCGCCCAGTGGGCGCGGTAGTCGGCGACGTGCCGGTTGATCGTGCGCCGGCCCTCGAGCCAGATCGTCAGCCCGGTGGCGACGGCGGCTCCGAGGGCGGCGCCCCCGGCGAAGACGGGAAGTCTGCTCACGGGCGCTCCTCAGCGACGACGACGGTAGGGGCCGGGGAGCACCGGGTTGCCGTCCTTGGCCCAGGCCCGCAGCCCGCCGCTCAGAGACTCGGCCAGGAGGCCCTTCCCCCGCAGCTCGGCAGCGGCGATGGACGAGCGGAGCCCGTTGTCGCACATGACGATGATCGCCGCGTCGCGCTCGGCGAGCGGGTCGTCACCGTGGATCGCGTCGAGGGGGTCGGCGTGGAGCGCCTTCGGATCCACCGGACGTGCACCGGGGGCGTGCCCGGCCTCGTACTCGCCGGGGGTCCGCACGTCGATCAGCACGGCGCCCTTGCTGAGCGCCAGCAGCACCTCGTCGACCGAGAGGCCCGGCGACCGCTTCCCCAGGAAATCCATCAACCCCATGGCCCCATGGTCCTCCCTGGGCGGCTTGCCCGCCAAGTCGCCGTCACAGGATCCCGAACATCGCCAGCCCGATGCAGCCGAGCACGATGCTGGTCCCGATCCCGAGCAGCACGTAGCCGGCCCACCGCTTCCTCGCCCACCACGTGGTGAGGACCGGAACCGCCAGCGCCGACACGCCGAGCGCCATCATGAGGGCACGGGTGAGGGTCCCCGGCCCGGTCCGCACGACGTCGATGCCGGTGGCGTCCTCGGCCGGCAGCAGGGCGGTGCCCAGCAGCGCGACGATCCCCGGGAGCGCCAGGAGCAGGCAGGCCGCGCCGAGCGCGAGCGCACCGGGCCAGGTGATCCACCAGCGCCGGGGGCTCCCGCCGTGGCGGGACGGCCGGCTCACCCCTTGCGCTCCTCCGCGGGGATGCGGGTGTGGTTGCGGAGCCGCTCCTCCTTGAGCTTGTCGAGCCTGGTGTACATCTCGTCGACGATCGCCTTGAAGCGGGCCTCGACCTCCCGCCTGCGGACCTTGAGCGTGGGCGTGAGGAGGCCGTTGTCCATGCTGAACTCCTCGTGCAGCACCGCCGTCTCCTTGGGGCGGTCCTGGATGGGGAGCTTCGCGGTGAGCGCCTCGACGCGCCGCTTCAGCTCGTCGGCGAGCTCGACGCTGGCGAGCCAGTCGTGCAACTCACCCGGCCAGGCGCCCGCCTTCGCCAGGGCCTCGACGTGGGGCAGCGACGGCTTGACGAGCAGGGTCACGAAGGGCCGGTTGTCGCCGAGCAGCACCGCGTGCTCGAACAGGGGGTCCGCGAGGATGAGGCCCTCGACGGGCTGCGGCGCCACGTTCTTGCCGCCGAGGGTGACGATGATGTCCTTGAGCCGGTCGGTGATGGTGAGGAAGCCCTCGGTGTCGATGTACCCGACGTCGCCCGTGTGGAGCCATCCGTCCACGATCGCCTCGGCGGTGGCCTCCGGGTTGTTCCAGTAGCCGAGCATGACGTTGGGACCCTTGTAGAGGATCTCCCCCAGATCGCCGATGCGTAGTTCGCCGCCCGGGAGCACCTTGCCGACGGTGCCCATGCGGAAGTCGTCGGGCGCGTTGAACGTGGCCAGGGGGGAGGTCTCGGTGAGCCCGTAGCCCTGCATGATCGGCATGCCGACGGCGGCGAAGAACTCCTCGATCTCCGGCCGCAGGGGTGCGCCGCCGGCGGCGAGGATGTGCTTGGAGCCGCCCATAGCCTCTCGGACGTTGCCGAGGACCAGCTTGTCGGCCACCTTCAACTGGGCGCGGAGCGCGGCACCGGGCCTGCGGCCGGACCGGTATGCGTACTGGTTATGCCTGCCCACCTTCAGCGCCCAGGCGAAGATGCGGCGCTTGGCCGCCGAGTCCGCGACCTTGGCGTGGGCGGTGGCGTAGACCGTCTCGTACAGCTTCGGGACGCTGACCATCATGGTGGGCCTCGCGAGCACCATCTGCTCGGCGACGGTGCGGGCGTTCTCGACGTAGGTGTTCATGCAGCCGTGGGTGAGCACCACGTACACCCAGGCCCGCTCCAAGGCATGGGACAGCGGGAGGAAGCACAGCGAGTGCTGCTCGGGCCCGATGTCGAAGAAGCTGTCCAGGGCGTCGCTCTGAGCCGTGAAGGCCTTGTGCTGCAGCATCACGCCCTTCGGGTTCCCCGTGGTGCCGGACGTGTAGATGATGGAGGCCAGATCGTCACCGGTGGCGGTGGCGAAGCGCAGCTCGACCGCGTCGCCGTGCGGCTCGACCAGCAGCTCGCTCAGCGGCCGGACCCGCTCCGGCATCCCCTCGTAGGGCTTGAGGATGAAGATGTGCTGGAGCTCCGGCAGTTCGTCGGCAACGGCGAGCACCCGCTCGCACTCGCTCCGGTTGCCGACCACCATGACCGTGAGCCCGGAGTCCCGCGCGATGTGCAGGATCTGCTCGGGCGTCGACGTCGCGTAGATGGGCACGGGGACGGCGCGCA
>JAUHXZ010000014.1 GCA_030426725.1 Actinomycetes bacterium | reverse complement strand
GCCAGGCCGTCGTTCAGTCCGCTCTCGACGTCGAGGGCCTGCCGGACGCGCGCCGGGACCTGCTCGTCGGCAACGACCTTCTGCCCCAGCGCCGCGTCGGTAGGCGTCAGCATGATCGCCACCAGCAGCGAGCGTGAGGACGTCGTCTCGCGCCGGTGCGACGGTGCTCGCTTCGGGCAGCGCAGCGCCCGCCGACGCTCGGCCTTCCTGCGGGGTCGGCGCGGCCGGCGTCGCCGCGTCTGCCGGGTCGACCACCTCCGCGCGCTCGGGACTACACGCTGCGAGGGAGACCCCAGCGGCAAGCGCGAGACGCAATGCCATGGTCATCAGGTTCACCCTTCCTCCTCATCTTTCTGGATCCGTAGCCTGTCCAGGAATCAGTTGACGTCATCGGGTGTCCGCCAGCAAGCCTCTGCCACGGGGGGTTCTGGGAGAGTCCGTCTGTCCGTCACCGCAGCACGGTGGCGAGTTGCTCCCGGGTGATGGCCACCGGCGGCTCGAAGTCGGGACCGGACATGTACTCGATGAGGCTGGACCGCAGCTGCCGGGCGGAGAGTCGGTCGTCTCCACCGTCCCCACCGGTCAGGTTGAGGGACGTCACCATGATCCGTCCCGTCCCGAGACGTGCCTCGATGACGGCCCCAAGCCTCCGGGCTTCGAACCAGGTATCGATCACCTGGACCACCGGGGTGAGCCCGTCCGGGAGCCCGTCGAGCAGCATCGCCCGGGCGCCGTTCAACGCCGCCCACCACTGCCAGTTCGTGGCGCCTCCCGTCGGGAACCGGCCGAACGCGGGGTGCGCGGGATCATGCAGGAGCCCTAGCGTGTGCGGGGCCTGGCCCCGGGTCCAGGCGGTGTTCCAGAACACGGGCGTGAATCCCATGGCGATGTCGTTGGCGATCGCGTCGCCGGGAATCTCGAGGAGCACGGTGTCGCCGGCCTCCGCGCGAGTGGCGGCCTCGGTCAGATCCCTGGTGGCGAAGACCGAGGGGGAGGCCCCGATCCCCTGCGGAGGATCCGGGTAGATCCAGACATCCCAGTTGTTCTCGAACCGCCGTGCCGTGCCGTCGTCGACGGTGACGACGAGGCTGAGCTGTGAGGGCTCCGTCACCAGGCCGGCGGGGATCGTCACCGGCCCCAGGCGCGTCCCGTCGCCGGTGCCGATCCGGGCGGCTTCGGCCACGGGCCCCTCAGCCACCACCCGGCCGTCGCCGTCGCGCAGGCTCCAGGAAACATCCGCCTCCAGTGGCTGGGGGCCGAAGTGGGCGACCCGGACTTCGAAGGGCTGCTCTTCGTGCGCGCGCCACACGCGACGCGGCAGGAGGGCGAGCGGGACGGTGGGTCCGCAGAACCGGGAGAACTCCTCCGCGGTGCAGTATCCCTTGGACTCCCAGAACGGATTCAGCACGCCGACGGGCGCGGTCCCCTGGCCCGGGAAGTCCGTGAGACCGAGCAGGTGAAAGCCGCCGAATCCGTCGGTCCGCAGTGCCGCTTCGACTTCCTCCTTGTAGCAGAGGGTCTGCAGCCGCCCTGAGGCCGACAGGAAGTCCCGGGCCTGATCCGCCATGCCGGCGTCCGCGAGGAAGTCCGCGAAGATCCCGAAGTTCCGGGGCTGCATCAGCCCCGTGTACCGGTCGACCTCGTCGAAGTCGGGGTAGGCGCACCACTGCCCGATCTCGTGGCTGATGATGGGCCGGTCGCGTGACGCGACCCAGTCGGCGTAGTCCGCCAACGTGTTGGGGGCCTCGGCGTTCATCCGCGACGCCAGCCCCTCGCCCCATCTGTGTGTGCGGGGATCGGGGATGTTGTCGAAGTCGCTCTGCGGGATCGCGGGCCATCCGGCGGCCGACGTGTACAGGCGCCGCGGATCCTGCGACTGCCACATGCGCACCCAGGACGCGAGGAACTCCGCGTCGCGACCGCCGGGCTCGTTGCCGTGCGCCATCATCATGAACGACGGATGGTTGCCGAACTCGCGCAGGATCCGTCCGGTCTCCTCGTACACGAAGGCGTCCACGGGGCGGCCCTCGCCGAGCGCAGCCCCCTGGTTCGCCCAGATCGGGGCTTCGATCTGCAGATACAGGCCGGCCTCGTCCGCCGCCACGAAGGCCGCCTCGGGAGGACACCAGGAGTGCATCCGCAGCAGGTTCAGGCCGAGGTCCTTGGCGATGGCGATGATCCGTCGCCACGACTCGACGTCGGTGGGGGGGTATCCCGTCAGAGGGAACACGCAGCACTCGAGACTGCCGCGTATGAACGTGGGGCGGCCGTTGACGGTCACCTGCGTCCCCTCCACGCCCACCTCGCGCAGCCCGAAGACCCTGCGGGTCGTGTGCCGGTGCCGGTCGGCTCCGGTGCGGGCGGTGAGGTCGACCTCGAGTTCGTAGAGCGCCGGGGCGAACTCGTCCCAGGTCGCGGCGTCGTCGCCGAGGTCGAGATCCACGTCGAGGTGCGTGCCGCCGCCGAGCAGTCCGCGGGATCCCAGGTCCTCGCCGTAGTCCGCCGTGAACTCGACGACGACGGGACCGTTTCCGGCGTCGTCATCGGGGCCGCCCCTCCCGTCGATCCGGCGCGCCCGCACTGTAACGGTGCCGTCCTGGACCCCGGCGGTTCCGGAGGTGATGTCGATCCGCGCCTGCGCGGCTCCCCGGGCCACGTCCGGGAAGACCCGCACCTGCGCGATCTCCACCTCGCTGCGTGCCCGCAGTTCGAGGCGTCCGATGATCCCGTTCCAGTTGCCCTGGGTGTGGTCACTGACGGCGTGGGAGTTCGGACCGACGTCGATCACGGTCCGGTTGTCCACGCGCACGGTGAGGAGGTGGCGGCCGGGTGCCAACCGCCCGAGGTCGAAGCGGTGGGCGGTCGTCAGGCTCCGCTCACTGCCGATGCGTCTCGCGTCGACCCACACCGTCGACTCCCAGTGGACGCGCTCGAACTCCGCCTCGATCCCCTTGCCGTCCCACCCCTCCGGGATGGTGATCTCCCGCTGGAACCAGGCCGCGCCACGGTAGTAGACGCGCGGCTGCAGCCAGAAGGGGACGGAGATCTCCTCGCCGTCGCGGTAGGGCGCGTAGCGGTCGTCGGTGAAGAACGACTGATCGACGATCCCCCCGGTCCAGGGCGTGTCGAGCGTGACGGGATCCCCCACACCCTGATGTTGCAGCGAGCCCGGCAGCGCGATGTCGCCCGACTCAACGTCGGGAGCGGGCCCGCCCAGGGGATGGGCGAACCACTGCTCGCTCTCCCCCACCCCGTGGCGGTCGAGCCGGTACCGCCAGGTCCCGGAGAGATCGAGTGAGGTGGTGCCGACGGCAGCCGGTTGGCTCTGGGATTGCATGTGCACGGCCTTTCTTGTGTGGGAAGCGGGGGCTCAGTCTCGAACCAGGCCGACGAGGTCGCGCGCGAACGACTCGGAAGGGTCGCGGGCGAGGATGGCGTTGATGAGGTCGTCCAGACCAGCGGCGTCGCCCAGCACGGCGGCGCCCTGCGCGAGGATCACGTCACAGGTGAGTTCGTGACGCCATTGGATGTCCTCGTGGAACAGGAGCAGCGTGGGCAGGGACGTGGCGAAGAAGTCGATGCGGACGGTGACGGCACGCTCGGCCCGGGCCCAGTCTCGGGCGGCGAGTGCGAGCGACTCCGCCTCATCTCGGCGTCCGAGCCGCTGCAGTGCCACCGCCGAGAAGAGCGACCGCACGCTGTAGGCCGTGGTCGCCATGGCGACGAAGTCCCCCTGAACCGCCGTCGCACGCGTCCAGGCTCGTCTCGCCTCCTCCTCCCGGCCGTCGGCGGCCAGGGCGTCGCCGAGGGCGAGATCGAGGTGTGCGACGTTGGCCAGCAGGTGGCGGGCCTCGCCGAGGCTCGGGGTGAGTTCGATGGCCGCCTCGACCAGCTTGACCGCCTCCGCGCTGTCGCCCAGGGCGAGCGCGGCCCGTGCGGCCGCGAGGTTCGCGCGCTCCCACACCGCGAGCACCTTGCCCTCGCCGCCCTCCCAGGGCTGGAAAGTGCGGCCCTTCAAGAGCTCGAGGGCCTCGCCGTGGCGGCCGACGCCGACGAGCAGGTCGGCGTACTCGACGCTGAGGTCGTCCCGTGAGGCGACGATCTCGGTCCGTGCCTGCAGGCGGTCGACCCGGACCTGCAGGGGCTCGCCGATACGTGCGGCGAGTTGGTCGCGCTCGTACCAGAGGCGCGAGTCCCGAGGGGCCAGCGACAACGCCTTCTCGTAGTAGTCGGTCGCGGCGACGGGGTCACCTAGGTGGTTGAAGGCGGCGACGCCGAGGTTGCGCAGCGCGACGGGGTCATCGCCGGCGAGCGCCCAGGCCCCGATCGCGTCGTCGGCACGGCCACGGGAGTAGAGCCAGTGCCCGAGGAGTGCACCGATGGCGGGGTTTCCGGGTGCGATCTCGAGTAGCCGCGTCAGCATGAGGGCGTCGGCCAGGCGGCCGGGGAAGCACGTCCGGCGGTCCTCGCTCGTGGCCCGCTCGATGAGTTCCAGCGCCCCTTGGCGGTGGCCGGCGAGTTCCTCGACGTTCGCCCGGTGCAGGAGGATCAGCGGCATCTGCCGACCGAATCCCTCCACCGGCGCTTGACTCTCCTGTCGCTCCGCGACCCGAAGAAGCCTCGTCGCATCGTCGAACAGCCCGAGGCTCGCGTACTCAAGCGCGAGGTCGATGAGCGTCGGCACGTCCGTGCCCGTGAGTTCGTCCGCCAGATCCGCGAGCCACCAGTCGATCGTCGCGCTGCGGCGGGCGGCCTCGAGGCGTAGGGCCGCCTCGCCGTCTCGACCGAGTCGCCGGAGCGCGATGACCGCGAGCGCGGTCGCCTGGCGCTGCCGGGGATCCGCTTCGCTGACCGCCAGCGCACGCTCGAGGACGGAGGCCCAGTCGCCGCGGCGGGCGGCGATGCGTGCCAGCGCCACCTCCGACGGGGACTTCCATGCCGCGTTCCAGGAGGCCTTCCCGAAGGCGGCGTCGGCGGCGTCCAGGTCGCCCTGGGCCAGGCGCACCTGCCCGAGTCGGTAGTGGGCCTCCCCGTCGTAGGGGTTGGGGTTGCGTCGGGTGAGGCGGGTGACCGCCTTCTCGAGACGCGACGCGGCGAGGTCGAGGAGTCCGTCCCGGTAGTGGCGCGCCGCCAGTGCGACGTTGGCGCGGATGTCACCCGGATCGCGTCGCAGCGCCTCCAGCCAGTAGGGCTCGGGCGAGCGGGTCGCGTGCCGGTACTGCTCGAGGTGCAGCCCGGTCAGGTACAGCTCCTCGATCGTCGGGATGTCCTGGGGATCCCCCGGTTCGTCCGCGGGGTCGGGAAGCGAGACCGACTGGGGGGCTTCGCGAGGGGTCCAGCGGATCAGCTCCTCCCCGTCGCACTCGATGACGAGCGACAGGTCCGGGAGCCGGGTCCCCTCGGCGACCTCGACCCGCGCGATGAGCGGCATCCCGGGCTGGGCGTGGCTCTCCGCTGCCCAGAGCACCTGTCCGCCGGACTCGAGCCGTGTACTCGCCTGAACCGGACGGGTCGGCACGAAGCCGATCTCGGCGTACCCGCCGTCGAGCGCGAGGCTCACGGCGCCGTCGCGCGTGGCCTGCTGGGCCGGACCGATGTCCTGGATCGGGTACCAGTACTGGCTGAACGACTTGGTCTCGCCCGGCGCCAGGAACGAGAAGTCGGGCTGGTTGTCGGTGAACACGCCGGCCATGAGTTCGACGTAGGGTCCGTCGCCGTCGGTGAGGTTGCGGTCCCATGCCCACCCGAACGGCGCATTGCCCCAGGTCCACTGCTTCTTCCCCGGTGAGATGCGGTGATCCGCCCAGTGCACGAACCCGGCGCCTCGTCCGTGGTCGTATCCGCCGAAGAAGTCGTCGGCGGAGCCGAGGCACATGTAGGAGGTGGGCACGGGAATGTTGCGATACCAGTCGAGCCGGTCCGCATCCGGGTTGTCGGGGCTCACCCGCGCCGGGTAGTCGACGCCGTAGTAGTGGCCGTTGGCCGCCGGGAAGCTGGTCACGGCACGCTTGGCGTGGTCCGCGACGAAGTGGACGTCGGTCGGGAAGAACGACTGGTAGTCGTCGTTGACCCGTGCAGCCACGTTGGCCCACCAGAGGAAGGTCTGCACGTCGTCGCTCCGGTTGAAGAGCCGGACACGCAGTTCGATCAGTGAGGAGTCGGGCCGCAGCCTGACGCCGTGCATCTCGTGCATGCGGGAGAAGGGGTCCAGGTCAGCACACCACACGGTGCGGGAGCCGTCCGCCTCCTCCTCGATGGCCCAGGAGACCGGGAGGTAGGTCGCGGGGCGGTGGTGCTGGGGCCAGTTGAACTCCACACCGCCTGAGAGCCACGGACCGGTGACGCCGACGAGCGCCGGCTTGATCACGTTGTTGCGGTAGAAGAAGTCGTACTCGCGGGTCTTGTCGAGCCCGAAGTGGATGCGCCCTCCCAACTCGGGGAGGATCATCAGCCGTACGTAACGGTTCTCCAGGTGGATCGCCTGCCAGCTTCGCGGCCGCTTGTGGTCCTGGACCCGCTCGTAGAAGGGCAGCGGATAGACCCGGCCCGAGGATCCCTGGTAGACGCGACGGTCGAGGTAGGCCGGGTAGATGTCGGGCGGGTCGACCTCGTAGGTGTCGATGTTGACCGGTTGCGCCCAGGCGGCCACGGGCTGCCCGGCCACGTCCGAGGGGGCCGACGGAAGGATCAATTTAGACTCTGCTTTGAGCACGTAAGAACAGTAAGCGACGTATCCACGCGTAAAAACGGCTGCAACTCTGGAGAAGTTGGAGAATACTCTGATACATGACTGAAGCGCTCGGCGCCTACAAGAGGGAGGGATTCCCCGGCCAGAAGCTGCGTGTGGTTCCGCGGTTGATCGTGCGCTCCGCGCTCTCGACCCCAGTCACCGCGCATTTGATCGTGACCGATTGCGGCTACTTCCCGCACGCCGCTGCGCACGGCCGGGTCAGGCCGAAGGGCGCCGCCCAGACCGTGGTGATCATCTGCTCACAGGGACACGGCTGGGCGGAGGTCAACGGCACACGCCATCTGATCGGTCCCCGACAGGCACTGATCATCCCGCGCCGGGCACCGCATGCCTACGGGGCGGCCCCGGGTGACCCCTGGACGATCTGGTGGCTGCATCTGGAGGGCCAACTGCTGCCGGCCCTCGTCGACGAATGCGGCGTGTCCCTGCAGCGCCCGGTGATCCCGGTCCATGCGCTCGACCGCTGCACCGGTCTCATAGGCGAGACGATCGATCACCTCGAGCGGGACGAGACGCGGTCGAGCCTGGTGGCCGCGTCAGGGTCGGCCATGCATCTCCTGACCGTCCTCGCCTCCGGTAGCGGCGAGACCGCCGTCGACGACCCCGTTCAGGTCGCGAAGGAACTCCTCGGCGCAGACCTGCGCGAGCCGCTGACCATGGAGGAACTCGCGGGCGAGGTGAGCCTGTCCGCCTCACACCTGACGGCGATGTTCAAGAAGAGCACCGGCTACGCGCCGATGCAGTACCGCACACTGCTGCGGATGCAGCGGGCGCGCGTCCTCCTCGACACCACCGACCGGCCGGTTGCGGCGATCGCCTCGGAGGTCGGGTACGACGATGCGGCCTACTTCTCGCGACGCTTTTCGGAGCTGCACGATGCGAGCCCCCGGGCCTACCGGAAGATCAGCAAGGGGTGAGGCAGGCACCGCGCCTGCGTCGGGCGTGGTCGAGCGGGCTCAGGTCGCTATCCGACTCATCAGGCCGTGCTTGAGCCCCGGGCCGAGGGAGCCGATCGCACCGGGAACGCGTACGGTGACCGCTATGGAACTCAACGACTTCCTCGGCCACGTCTCGACCGGAGCGACGATCGAGGCCGGCTCCGTGCTGCACGACTTCATGCATCAGGCGTCTCAGGACGCCCTGCGGGTCACCGCCGAGATCAACGTCGGCTACCGGTCGCCGGAGGAGGTCCGTGCGCTGCTCGCGCGGCTCACCGGACGCCCGATCCACGAGTCCATCGTCGTGTTCCCGCCGTTCTACAGCGAGTTCGGCAAGAACCTCACTATCGGCGAACGCGTCTTCATCAACATCGGGTGCCGGTTCCAGGACACCGGGGGCATCATCATCGGCGACGACTCTCTCATCGGGCACGGGTGCACCATCACCACCCTCAACCACTCCCCCGACCCCTACCGTCGCGGCGACATGATTCCCGCCCCCGTCACGATCGGACGCAGGGTGTGGATCGGCGCATCGGTGACCATCGTGCCCGGGGTGACGATCGGCGACGGCTCCATCGTCGGCGCAGGCGCGGTCGTCACCCGGGACGTTCCACCTGACACGATCGTCGCCGGCGTCCCCGCCAGGGTCATCCGCGATACCGGATTCCACACCTGACCAGGAGGCGCAAGGCGGCGGAGTCAGGCGTCGAGGTCCTGCTCGATGAGTTCGGCGATGCGGTCGACGGCGGCGGCGTCTTCGGAGTCGATGGTGACCTCGGCGCCCTTGCCGGCCCCCAGCGTCATGATCATGAGGCTGGATGCCGCGTCGACCCCGTCGTCGGGGTCGTCACCGGAGAGTCGGAGGGTGATGTCGGCGTCGTACTCGCCTGCCGCCTGGGCGACCAGGGCGGCGGGGCGTGCATGCAGTCCGACGGCGGATCCGACAATGGCGTTCCTGCTGGGCATGGTGAGTTCTCCTTCGTTGGATAACGGTTTCAGACCCTCGACGGCAGGCCGAGAGCGATGACTTCGACGGGTTCAGTGGGCAGGTCGGCGGGGGTCGGCAGTGTCGTGCCCGGGAGGGCGGCGGCGGCGGACCCGTGAGCCACCGCCGACGCGACACAGTCGGCGGGATCGGCGCCGGCGATGTGCGCGGAGATGTAGCCGGCGACCGACGAGTCGCCCGCGCCGACGGTACTGCGCAGGCTGACTCTGGGTGCCCTCGCGAACCACGCCCCTTCCGCGTTCACCAGGACCGCCCCGGCTCCGCCCAGGGACACGAGCACCGCCCCGATCCCGCGGGCCTGCAGGGTTCCTGCCGCGGCGACGACGTCGGTGACGTCGCCCCGGTCGGCGGCAGCCTCGAAGGCGACCGCGTCCCCGCCCGTCAGATGCGCCAGCTCGTCGGCGTTCGGCTTGATGAACGCGAAGGAACGCCGCGGGAGTGCGCCGATCAACGCGTCGAGCGCCTCACCGGAGGTGTCGACGGCGATCCGGCAGCCGAGTCCGTCGAGGCGGCCGATGAGCTCGGCGTACCAGTCCGAGGGGGCCCCCGGCGGCAGGGAACCGGCGAGCACGACCCATGCGGCCCCTCGCGCGACGTCCACGAGCGCGTCCGCGGCGTCCTCGAGCTGCCCGATGGAGAAGGTAGGGCCCGGTTCGTTGAGTTTGGTTGTGGTGCCGTCGGGTTCCGTCACGGTGGTGTTGATCCGCACACGGGCACCATCTGCGAGTTCCTGACCGAGAACGGTCACAGGCGGCTGGGCGCGCTCCGCGAGGCTGCGGAACCGCTGGTCGAGGGCGGCCGCGACGACGGTGACCGGGAGGCCGTCGGCAGCCAGGACCCGGGCGACGTTGACGCCCTTGCCGGCGGCCTGTTCGGTGACCCCCATCACGCGAAGGACCTCCCCGCGCGTCAGAACACCGCCGAGGGCGAGGGTCCGATCGATGCTCGGATTGGCCGTGAAAGTGACAACCCGGCGCGGCACTTCGTCGATCATGTCTGCTCTCCCTCGAGGCTGGTCCTACCTCATGTATAGCCCAATATCAGACATAAAGCAACACTAACCGACACATTCAAACATCTAGGCGTACTCCACCCGCAGCCCCGATTGCGAGAGCGCCTCACTCGACGCCGCAGGCAGGCCCTCGTCGGTGACGAGCACATCCACCTCGTCCACGGCCGCGAACTGGACAAGGTAGTCGGCTCCGAACTTGCCGGCGTCGGCCAGGACGAGCGACTCGCGCGCCGCCTTCAGCATGGCCCGCTTGACGGCCGACTCGGCCGGATCCGGGGTCGAGAAGCCGTGCTCGACCGAGAATCCGTTGGCCCCCAGGAAGGCCACGTCGACGCGCACGCGGGCAAGGAACTCCTGGACCTGCAGCCCGACGGTCGCCTGGGTGACCCCCCGGACCTGCCCGCCGACAAGGAAGACGTCGAGATCCCGCCTGTCCGCGAGGAGGCCGGCCGAGGGAACCGAGTTGGTCACGACGGTGGCGACGTTCGACGGCAGCAGCTCGCACAGCTTGGCCGTGGTGGTGCCGGCATCGACGATCACGGTGAGGCCGTCGCGCTCGGGGAGCAGGGACACGGCACGGGTGGCGATGGCCAGTTTCTGCTCCTGCGACGAGGCCTCCCGCTGCCCCACCGGGGCCTCGGTCAGCCAGAGCCGGTCCACCGGGACGGCGCCGCCGTGCACCCGGCTCAACAACCCCCTGGCAGCCAGGGCGTCCAGGTCCCGCCGAATGGTCTCGGGCGTCACGCTGTACCGCGCCGCCAGGTCGGTCACCCCGACGCGGCCCAACCCTCGCGCCATCGTGACGATCTCGTGTTGCCGCTCCTCCGCGTACATGGCTCTCCATCCTCGACGCCAGGGCGCCATCTCCAACCGATCCAACAAAACCACATGTGGGGTTGTGTTGACTTCGATCCCGCAAATCGGGACCATAGTCACACAACCACACCCTCATTGTGGAGGAAAACAATGGATTCTGTTCATCTGCACGGCACCGGGGTCGTCCCCGGCATCGCCTACGCGCCCGCGGCGTGGACCCGGCCGGCACCAGCACCGGCCCGAGCCGGTCAACCGATCCCGGAGCCCGACCGGACCGCGGAGCGGGATCGCTTCACCTCCGCCGCCGATGCCGTCGCCGGCCGCTTCGACGAGCGGGCCGCGCGGCAGAGCGGCGAGGCCGCGCAGGTACTGGGAGCCACCGCGGCGCTGGCCCGCGACCGCGGCTGGCGGCGCGCGGCGCAACGCGAGATCACGGAAGGCACCCCCGCCGAGATAGCCGTCGACAGTGCGATCGAGGGGTTCGTGACCAAGTTCCTCGCTCTCGGCGGCCTCATGGCCGAGCGGGCCACGGACCTGCGTGACATCCGGAACCGGGTCGTCGCGGAGTTGCTCGGCCTGCCCGAGCCGGGAGTCCCGACGCCCTCGGCGCCGGTGGTCCTGTGCGCCGACGATCTCGCCCCGGCGGACACCGCCACCTTGGATCCGTCGCTCATCACGGCGCTGGTCACCCGCTTCGGCGGTCCCACCAGCCACACCGCCATCATCTCCCGCCAGCTCGGCATCCCCTGTGTCGTCGCGGCGGGTGGGCTCGACGCGGTGGCGGAGGGCACTGCCCTACTGATCGACGGCGCGACCGGCACGATCACCGTCGACCCGGACCCCGCCTGGGCTCGTCAGCTGGCCGAGAAGGACCAGGTCCGCCGGGACGAGATCCGCGCATGGCAGGGGCCGGCCCACACCGCGGACGGCCAGGCGGTCCAGGTGCTGGCCAACGTCCAGGACGGCGCGGCCGCCCGGAAGGCCGCCACATCCGAGGCGGAGGGCGTCGGGCTCTTCCGCACCGAACTGTGCTTCCTCACCGCGCAGTCGGAGCCCTCACTGGAGGACCAGGCCCGGATCTACGGCGAGGTCTTCGACGCGTTCGCCGGCCGGAAGGTCGTCGTGCGTACCCTCGACGCCGGCTCCGACAAGCCCGTCCCCTTCGTGTCCCAGGACGACGAGGAGAACCCGGCCCTCGGCGTGCGCGGGCTGCGCCTCGGCTGGATCAGCAGCGGGTTGATCGAGCGCCAGCTCGACGCCATCAAGCTGGCTGCCGAACGCTCCCGGGTGAGCGAGGCCTGGGTCATGGCACCGATGGTCGCCACCGTGGACGAGGCGGCGGAGTTCGCGGCCGCCTGCCGTGAGCGGGGCCTGAAGCCCGGCGTCATGGTGGAGGTGCCGTCCGTCGCCCTCCTCGCGGACCAGTTCCTCGCCGAGGTGGACTTCTTCTCCATCGGCACGAACGACCTCACGCAGTACACGCTGGCCGCCGACCGGATGGCCAGCGCCCTGGCGCACCTCACGGACCCTTGGCAGCCCGCCGTCCTGCGCCTCATCCGGCTCGCCGCGGACGCGGGGGCCAGGAGCGGCAAGCCCGTCGGCGTGTGTGGGGAGGCGGCAGCCGACCCACTGCTGGCCGCGGTCCTCGTCGGCCTCGGCGTGACGTCTCTGTCCATGGCAGCTGGCGCGATCCCGTCCGTCGGCGCGCAGCTCGGTCATGTGACCGTGCAGCGCTGTCGCGAGATGGCCGAGGCGGCCCTCGCCGCACGAACGGCCGCCGACGCGAAGGAGAGGGCCAGGGCGATGCTCGACTGACCGACCGACGACGGAGGGGCCGGGCGCCGACGACGGCGCCCGGCCCTTCGTCGTTCCCAACCCCCGCGCCACGGACCACGACCCGCCACGGTCCACGCGCCTCCGGGGCCGCGGAACCGCGGGACACACGGAGGGGCCGGGCACCATCCGGTGCCCGGCCCCTCCAGCGCGCATCGTCGCGCGGCGACCGACAACTAGGGCTCGACGGTCACCTTGATGGCCTCGCCCTTCGCGACGATGTCGAACGCACTCAGCGCCTCCGACAGCGGGACGTGGCGGGTGATGAGGTCCTTCACCGGGATCTGACCGGACGCGATGTACTTCATCGCATCCCGGTGATGACGCGGCGCCGACCCGTTGGCCCCGTGGATGTGGAGCTGGCGGTAGTGCACCAGATTGCTGTCACACGTGATGGTCGGGTTCGTCTTCGGCAGGCCACCGAAGAACGAGATGCGGCCGTTGCGGGTGGCCATGGCGATCGCCTGCTCCTGGGTGACGTTCGCGGGCGTGGCGGTGATGACGACATCCGCACCGCGACCGTCGGTGAGCCGCATGACCTCCTCCACGACGTCGACCTGCGACGCGTCGATGGTCAGGTCGGGCGACACGGCCTCGGCCGACATGGCCAGCCGGCCGGCGTTGACGTCGACGAGAATGACCCGGCCGACGCGGTGGACACCGCGGGCGATGCGCACGTGCATGCACCCGATGGGACCGGCGCCGAAGACGACAACCGTGTCTCCCTCCTCGATCCCGAGCTGCTCCTGGGCGTTGATCGCACAGGCGAAGGGCTCGGCCGCGGAGGCCTCGTCGAAGCCGACTCCGTCGGGAATGCGGCTGACGCCGTCGACCTTGAGCACCTGCTTCGGCACGATCATGTACTCGGCGAAACCGCCGTCGTACTGGAAGCCGACGGACGTCTGGTTCTGGCAGACCTCCATCCAGCCCTTGCGGCACTCGTGGCAGTCCCCGCACGGCACCGCCGCGATGACCTGGACGCGATCTCCGACGGCGAACCCGCCCAGGGCGTCGGCCCCGACCTCGACGACCTCACCGGCGACCTCGTGGCCCATGGTGGTGACGCGGGTGATGTTGACGTGGCCGTTGGCCCGGATCTTGACGTCGGTTCCGCACGTCGAGCAGTTTCGGACCCGGATCTTGACCTCGTCCGGGCCGCAGACGGGCTCGGGGACGTCTTCGAGCCGGACGTCGCCGGGGGCATGGAATCTCAGTGCCAGCATTCTTGTCATTCCTCTTCGGGGGTCAGAAGGTCGAGAACCTCGTCGACGCTGCCTGCGCTGCGCAGGGCCTCGGCGCGATCCTTGTCGGCCAGGGTGCTGGCCAGCGCCGCCAGGAGGGCGACGTGCTCATTGCTGTTGGATGCGATCGGGATGACGACGTTGACGTCGTGTCCGTCCCAGTCGACGCCGTCGGGGAACTGCAGGAAGCC
The DNA here is from genome assembly GCA_030426725.1 of Actinomycetes bacterium. Lineage (GTDB taxonomy): Bacteria > Actinomycetota > Actinomycetes > Propionibacteriales > Propionibacteriaceae > Arachnia. Next base: position 34,631 of record JAUHXZ010000014.1, on the reverse strand, counting down.
GAGCGCCGCGGACTTGATGTGTTCGCGCGCCTCGTTGGTGCCGTGCGGGATCGCGACCCCCTGACCGAGGAACGTCGTGGTCTGAAGTTCGCGAGCGAGCATGCCCTCGATGTAGTCGGGCTCGGCCGCACCGCACTCGACCAGCACCCGGCCCGCCTGACGGATGGCGTCGTCCTTGCTCGTCGCCGTGAGGTCCAGCTTGACGTTCTGCCGCGGCAGGACACCCGGATCGAGGCGCTTCTTCAGGCGCTTCTTCGTGGCCGTCGCGACGGGAGCGGGGGCGGGCTCCGGCGGAGCCGGTTCGGCCGGAGTGGCCAGGTGGGGTTCGCCCCCGACGCCGGTGGCGGTGAGGAGAAGGCCCTCCCGGACCGCGAGCTCGACGCGGTCGAACGCCGGATCGCCGAGGTAGGAGGAGAAGGGGACGACCAGCGATGCGGGCACCTTGCTCGCGGCCCGGTCGACGAGGCCGTCCTGGGTCAGCACGACCTGCGCGTCCGCGGGAATCTGGTCCACGGGGGTGTGGACGACCTCGACGCCGTAGGGCGACAGGCGCTTCTTCATCTGGCCGGAGACCATGACCGACGACCCCATGCCCGCGTCGCAGGCGATGACGATCTTGGTGATGTCGGAGCCGAGGACCGCGGTGCCGTCACCGAGCGCCTCGAACATCTCGGCCGCCGCCTCCTCCTCCTCGGAGTCGTCGGAGCCGCGGCCGAACTTCAGCAGCGCGGACGCCACCAGGAAGGACACGAGCGCGGCCGTCCCGACGGTCAGGAGCATGGGGATGAAGCCACCGGGAGGTGTCACCGCGAGATAGGCCAGGATCGATCCGGGCGACGGCGGGGCGACCAGGCCGGCGCCGGTGATCGTGGCGACGAACAGGCCGGACATCGAGCCGAGGATCGTCGCGAGGATCATGACGGGGCGCATGAGGATGTAGGGGAAGAAGATCTCGTGGATGCCGCCGAAGAAGTGGATCACGATCGCGCCGGAGGTCGAGGCGCGCAGCGACTTGGGGCCGAAGAGCATGAAGGCGGTCAGCAGGCCCAGGCCGGCGCCGGGGTTGGACTCCACCATGTAGAGGATGGACTGGCCGGTGTTCTCGACGTCGATCGCGGCGAGCGGGGTGAAGATGCCGTGGTTGATGGCGTTGTTGAGGAAGAGGACCTTGCCCGGCTCGACGAGGATCGACGCCAGAGGCAGGAGGCCGGCCGTGACGAGCCAGTTGACGCCCGCGGAGAGCACGGAGACGATCGCGGCGATGATCGGACCGATGCCGAGCGTGCCGACGATCGCCAGCAGCATGCCGATGATGCCGAGCGAGAAGTTGTCGACGACCATCTCGAAGCCGGCACGGACCCTGCCCTCGACCGCCCGGTCGAAGTGCTTCAGCACCCACGCCGCCAGCGGACCCATTGCCATCGCGCCGAGGAACATCGGCGTTCCGGTCAGGGTGGCGAAGTCGGTGATGGCGCCGATGATGACGCCCATCGTGGCGATGGAGCCGACCACGGCTCCTCGCTGCCCGTGGACCATCCGGCCGCCCGTGTACCCGATCAGGAGGGGCAGCAGGAAGTACAGCATCGGCCCGACCATCCCGGCGAGCGTCGAGTTGGGCAGCCAGCCACGCTCGATGAACAGCGTGGTGATGAGGCCCCAGGCGATGAACGCGCCAATGTTCGGCATGATCATGCCGGCCAGGTAGCCACCGAATTTCTGGATCCGCGCGCGGACGCCGGGACCCTCCAGGTTCTTGTTGACGCGAGCGTCAGGAAGAGCGGTCATGTCTACTCCCGTTGTTGGCCGCGGTGCGCCCCTATGCGTATCGCGGGTGGACTCTCGTCCACGAGCCCCATCCTGCGACAAACCCAACTCAATGTCAAGTAAATACCTATAGATCCAACATGTGTTTATGTTGGTTTAGCTGGTTGCGTCTTGACTCAGAGAGGCTGCGGACGGGGGCGCCGAGCTTCCTGTGGGGCCACCTCCCCAAGAGTCGTACGCGGGATTCCACCAAGACGTCGAGGGTCTCCAGTTCTCGGGATAGCGTGGAGAGTGCGGTCATCGGTGCCCGCGTGGCGATCGTGAGGAGGCGATCAGGTTGGTCGGGCCATCCACGTCGCGTCTTCCACTCCGACGGCCATCTTCGACGTTCAGTGTCCTCGTGGCGGCCTTGCTCGCTGTTGGCTCCCTGGGGGCCTGCGGCGAACCGGATCCGACGCCCGAGGAACTCGCTAGCGTCGACTACTCCCCCGCGACCCGGGGCGCGGGCTGGGAGGTCTCGACTCCCCAGGCACAGGAGCTCGACCCCGATCTGCTGGCCGAGGTGTACTGGCGCGCCGGGAGCCTCGAGTCGATCAGAAGCCTGCTGGTGGTCAAGGACGGCTATCTGGTGGGCGAGGAGTACTTCCACGACGGGTCGCCCGATCAACAGGCGTTGATTCAGTCGGCGACGAAGAGCATCACCGGGGCCCTGGTCGGGATCGCTGTAGAGAAGGGCTGTCTTCCCGGGGTGGATGAGCCGATGATGACCTACTTCCCGGAGCTCTCCGATCAGCTCGACGACCCCCGGAAGAACGACATCACGATCGGGCAGTTGCTGCAGCACCGGGCCGGCTACCAGTGGGAGGAGGAGTCCGAGGAGCTGATGGAGCTGCTCTACCAGGGGTTCCTTCCGGACAGCATGGGGCTGGTCGCGGTCCCTCTGGTCCGCGACCCGGGAAGCGGGCACGACTACAGCAACCTGTCGTCCCACCTGTTGTCGGTGATCGTGTCGAAGGCATGTGACACGGACCTGCTCGACTTCGCGAACGAGGAACTGTTCGCGCCCGCTGGTATCCAGCCGGGCGCCTGGACCCAGGACTGGGACGGCTACCGCTGGGGGGCCGGAGAGCTGCATCTGCGGGCTCGTGACATGGCGAAGTTCGGCCAGTTGTACCTCGACCGGGGCGCCGTCGGCGACGTGCAGGTTGTTCCGGCGGCGTGGATCGAGGACTCCTGGACCCCCTACACCGAGGATGCCTGGGACTCAGCCGTCGGGCGCAACTTCGGTCGCACCGCCTACGGCTACCAGTGGTGGATCATCGACGCCGGCCCCCACACCTACTACCTCGCGTGGGGCCACGGCGGGCAGCAGATCGCCGTCGTGCCGGAGGTCCACATGGTGATCGCGGTCACGGCGGACCCCCTCGTGGGAGACCACGGAGGATCCGGGTGGTCGCTGGAGCGGGCCAACCTCAACCTGATTGCCGACTTCGTCGCTGACCTGCCAGCGTGACCGCGATCGGCTCACCGCCGGGGCACGATCGCTTCTCAGACGCGAGCGCTCCCAGTCAGCCGCGCGGACCCCCGCCGGGGCGGCCACCGAGGTCGCCCGTGTTGCCGCTGCCTGGGGCACCTCCCATGGCGCCGGCCGTGGCGGTTCCGGCGGTGACCGTGCTCGACTGCCCGTCCACGGTCACGGTGTACTCGGTGCCGCCCGTGAGCCCCTCCCCCGAGTAGACGACGTTCGAGAAGGACTTCGTCGCGGAGAACTCCGCGAGGACGGTGGACCCGTCGCTGATGGTCAGCGTGGAGCCGGCGGAGCCCGTGACGGTCGCCTGGACGAAGCTCTGCGTCGATGAGGCGTCGGGGGTCTCGGCCATCCCGGAGGAGCCGACGGCCAGTAGAGTTCCGCCGCTGATCTCGAAGCTTCCGTTGACGTCGAGCGCGCCGTTGCCGTTGTCGAGAGGGCCGTTGACGATGACAGTGCCGCCGGTGATCTCCGCGGAGCCGTTCGAGTCGAACCCGTCGCCGTCGGCGTCGATGGTGAGCGTGCCGCCGCTGACGACCACGGTCCCGTCGATGGTCGCCCCCATCCCGCCGCCCGGCTCCCGGGTGGAGGTGGAGGAGGTCCCTGCGGACACGTTGAGGCCGTCGTCGCTCGAGGTGACGCCGATGGTCCCGCCCGCGATGGAGATGTACCGCGACTCGAGGCCCTCGTACGATTCGGTGACGGTGATCTCGCCGCCGGCGATGACCAGCGAGTACTCGGAGTGAATGCCGTCGTCGCCGGCGTTGATGGTGATGGCGCCGTCGGAGATGATGACGTCGGTCGCCGCGTCCAGCCCGTCGGTGCCAGAGGTGAGGTCGAGGGTGCCGCCCGAGATGTCGATGAACCCGGACTCGGACTCCTCCTCGTTGGTGGATTTCAGAGCGTCGCCCTGGGCGTTGATGGTGATCGTGCCGTCGGTGATGGCGAGGTGGTCCTTGCCCCGGATGCCGTCGTCGGCGGCGGTCACGTTGATCGTGCCGCTGGAGATCACCAGCCCGTCGGCGCTGGCGATCCCGTCCTGGCTCTGCCCGACGACGGTGAGGGTGCCGCTGCCGCCGATGGTGAGGTCGGCCTTGGAGTACAGCGCGGCGCCGGGTGCCTCGTCGCTGGTGTCCGTGTAGCTGGGCGCGTCCGTGAGGGTGTTGTCGGTGCCGTCGGCGAGGACGACGACTGCCTCGCCGGCGTCGGCGAAGTTGATCGCGGCCGTGGTGCTCGAGGTGATCTCGGCGCCGGCCAGGACGAGCTTCACCTCGTCGTCGGACGCCGAGTTGATGACCACCTGCCCGTCCAGCGAGCCGGAGAGGATGTAGGTCCCGCCGGCGGTGATGACGACGGTGTTGCCGTCGACGGTTACGCCGTCGCCGTCCGCGGTCGCGGTGTCGCCGCTGAGCGTGATGGTCACGGCGGAGCTCGCGTCGTACGAGGTGTCGGCCTCGTCCGGGGTGGCGTTCGCCGCCCGGGCGTCCTCGAGGGCCAGCGCGGCCTCCGCGGAGGTGGTCGTGGTGGAGCCGCTGTCGGTGGTCGTCGTCGTGGCGCCGGTGGAGGTGGTGCCGTCGGCCGACGACGCGGCCCCTGCGGCGGTGCAGCCGACGAGGAGGACGCCGACGGCGAGCGAGGAGAGGCTGGTCAGGAGCTTCTTGGGGTTCATGTGGGTGGGTCTTCCGTGTGGAGTCTTGGGGGTCAGGACGCCGCGAGCTCGGTCCGGGTGAGGAGCCGGTGCCAGCGGTTGCGAGGCAGTTCGGGCCGCAGTGAGGCGAGCCCGGTGGCGTACTTGGAGATGGCGACCGGCCGGTGACCGTGGCGCCACAGCACCCGGTCCGCCGCCGAGGGGCCGGCACCGGACTTCGTCTCGACGATCACCAGGTCCAGGGCGCGGCGGCTGCGGCCTGTGGCCCGGTCGTGCCAGGCGAGCCGGCTGTCGATGGTGGCGCGGGCGCCGCCCCCCGGCAGGAGGAGAGTGGTGCGCAGGTAGTCGACGTCCAGCACGGGATCGAGGTGGCCCGAGAGTCGGATGGCGTCCTCGGCCAGGACGTCGTCGACGAAACCGAGGCCGGTGTCCTCGAGCAGGTCGGCCGAGCCCTCCCACGGTGCGCGCCGCTTGACGGTCGAGCCGCCGCGACGGGTCTTGACCTCGAGGAACCGCGACCCGGTATCGACGTAGGCCCGGCTGCGCACCTTGTACCGGCGGCGGCGACGTCGGGCCGTCCCCATGTACGCCGCGAGGTCGGGGGTGTCGAAGTAGGTGGAGTGGTAGCGGAATGAGCGGCTCCCGTCGATCTCAAGCGCCCGGGTATCGGCGGGCAGGTCCGCGAGGACCTCCGCAGCGGCGGTGCCGGCGAGGACGTACTTGCGGTCGACGCGCGTGAGAAGGGCTGCGGTCTCGTTGAGCTCGTCGAGGGTCACGGAGTCCAGGTCCCCCAGATGCGTGGTGCTCATCGGGCGTCCACCATCTCGAGGGGGCGGGCGCCGGTGACCGAGCGGTAGCGGACGTCCACCGTCGTGGTGTCGTTGACGAGGTCGAGGCGCTGGACGGTGAGGTGCCTGACCTTGCCGTCGAGGCGGCTCTCGAGGTAGTTCACGAGGGCCTCGCTGTCGGCGATCGCGCGGTCCACCACGACGACCTCGCGCTTGTGGCCGCGCAGGAGGGCGGGGTGATCGGCGACGAACATCGAAACGAGGACGACGGCCATGAGCGTGAGTGCCATCACAGGCTCGGCACCGAGACCGCTGAGCAGGCCGAGTGCCAGGGCGCTGAAGTAGTAGGCGATCTCGTGTTGGGCCAGCTCATCGGAGCGGAGCCGGATGATCGACAGCACGCCGAAGAGCCCGAGGCCGAGGCCCGCCCCCACTGCGGTGGAGAGAAGAACCGAGCTGACTGCCATGATCCCGAGGTTGACGCCCATGTAGGCGACGACCAGGTCACGACGGCCGTGGCGGGGAAAGTAGAGCCCGAGGGCCAGGATCAGGATGGCGGCCACATTGGCCAGGTAGAGCAGGGCGGTGGTGGTCAAGGTGACTCCTCGGCGGCGGTTGCTACGTTGATGCCCCAATTCCGCCGGAGAAGTCTGTGCGGTCGCTGTGACCACCCTGCGCTGCCCCCATGAAAGTGAACAGGACGTGAACGACGGCGCGAGTTGACCCTAAGACCCCTCAGTAGACGGCCAGGATCCCGAGCAGCATGCTGCCCGGACCGAACGTCGCCGTGCCGGCCGGGTAGTCGCCGGTGAAGGTGTCCACGAAGTTCCCGGTACGCAACAGGGCGTAGGAGTACGGCGCGAACCAGCCGGTGGTCTCCCCCCAGGAGCCGCCGAGGAAGATGGCCTCCATGCCGAGGTGATGAGCCGACGCCACCACACCAGTCATCGTTCCCGGCGCGCTGGACATGCTGGCCGTGCTGCCGGGCGTCAGCGTGATGACCGCGTCCGGGTCCTCCTCAACAGGTGGCTCTGCCGACCAGCCGTAGGCGTAGTCGATCGTGAACGCCCCACCGGGGACGGTGTTCTGCGGGATCAGCTTGTCGGTCTCCGGGTCGAAGCACGCCGCCGACGACATCTCGAGCTCGGTCGACGTCCAGTAGATGCCATCACCGTCGGGGCCCGTCGTGGTTGAGGTGCCGGTGTTGCAGTACTTGAATCCCAGTCCGACTCCTCCGGTCATCTCGCTGCCGGGAGTGACGACACCGTCGATGGAGCTGTGGGCGACCCGCATGGTCCACAGTTCGTTCCTGCCCAGCTTCTGGAAGTCACCGGTTCCGGGCCCGATGGCCAGCACCACGGCATTGTGGTCAGCGCAGCCGGTGATGGTGTCGGACAAGCACTCGAAGCCGATGATCGGCACGGCGAACCACGCATCGTCCCCGTCCAGATCACCGAGGTTCGACGTGAATGTCGTCGGGTTCTGTGTCACGGCGTTGAGGAACTCCGCCTCGAGTCCCTCGCCCGGCAGCAACACCCGAATGTTGTAGTCCAGCGTGCCCTCCAATGCCCTCTTGCCGAACGTGCCTTCGACGTTGAGGACCACGTGCTGGTCGAAGTAGACCTGCCCGGGCGCCGGACTCTCCAGCATCGTCGTCTCGGACGTCCCGGACACCACCGTGGCAGTGATCTCCACCTTGGGCTTCGGCGCCGCCGTCACCGGCGTGACCGCCCCGAGCCCGGCCGCGACTCCAGTGAGAAGTGCCACCGACCCCATGAGCCATGTACGTACCCGCTTCGTCCGCATGACCGGACTCCCTCCTCATTGAGGTGTTCGACAAGGCAGGCGGGTGATGCGGTCATCTGTCGGTCTGCCGGACACGATGCCTACATCAAGGATACTCCCGGCGGCCTCGCGCGTGGTGAAACCGGGACCCTTCAGACCCGATCGTTCCCCACCACGGCGTGGCCGCCGAACTGCCCTCGGAGCGTGGCAGCAGATCTTCAGCGTGCTTGGTCGCCACCGGCCTCAACGGCGACGACCACCGCGAAGCCCTCGGCTCGCGTCATACGTAGACACCCATGTTGAGTCTCTATCATTTGACAGGTACTCTTTTTAGCGTTAATGTGAGCATCGCCATTCGATTCAATGAAGAAGAAGAAGGAGGCTGACGTGGTCGACCCAGTTCTCGGCACCGTTCCCTTGCTGCTCATCGCCGCCGCCGCGGTGGGTGTGTTGCTGTTCCTCATCATCAAGCTCAAGCTGCACGCGTTCATCGCATTGGTGCTCGTCAGCCTGCTCACTGCTCTCGCGACGCGGATCCCGCTGACCGAGGTTGTTCCCACCATGCTCGGCGGATTCGGTAGCACGTTGGCGGCCGTTGCGCTGCTCGTCGGCCTCGGCGCGATGATCGGACGCCTGCTCGAAGTCACCGGCGGCGCCCAGGTCCTTGCGGACACCCTCATCGCCCGGTTCGGCGAGTCGCGCGCACCGCTCGCGCTCGGCGTCGCCTCGCTCCTGTTCGGCTTCCCGATCTTCTTCGACGCCGGACTCATCGTGATGCTGCCGATCATCTTCTCGGTCGCTCGCCGACTCGGCGGCTCGGTGCTCCTCTACGCGCTTCCGGCCGCAGGCGCGTTCGCCGTCATGCACGCCTTCGTGCCTCCGCACCCGGGCCCCGTCGCCGCGGCTCAGCTGCTCGGCGCCGACATCGGCCTGACACTCATCGTCGGTCTGGTCCTCGCGATCCCGACCTGGTACCTGGGCTCCTACCTGTACTCCAAGTGGGCCGGACGCAAGTTCGACCTCCCGGTGCCCGCCCTGCTCGGAACCGACGAGACCGCACCCGAGGACCGTCCCGGCTTCGGCACCGTGCTGTCGGTACTGCTGCTGCCGCTGGTACTCATCTTCCTCAACACCGGCCTCTCCACGCTGATCAAGAACGGCAACGTGGGCGAGGACAACGTTGTGGTCCAGGCACTGGTGCTCGTCGGCCAGACCCCGGTCGCCCTGCTCATCACCACGCTGTACGCGATGGCGATCCTCACCCGCGGTCGCCGGACCCTCGCCGACGTGGAGAAGATCGTCGGTAGCGCGATCGGACCGGTGGCGCCGATCATCCTCATCACCGGTGCAGGTGGCATGTTCGGTGGCGTCCTGCGCGCCTCCGGCATCGGCACGGCGCTCTCCGACTCGCTCGCGGCGACCGGCCTGCCCGTGATCGTTGCGGCGTTCGTCATCGCGACCATCCTCCGCGTCGCCCAAGGCTCCGCGACCGTCGCGCTGACCACGACCGCGGGCCTCATGGCACCGACCGTCGCGGCCACGTCGGGGCTGTCCCAGTTCGACCTGGCGCTCATCGTCATCGCGATCGCGTGTGGTGCGACGGTGCTGTCCCACGTCAACGACTCGGGCTTCTGGCTGGTCGGTCGCTTCCTCGGCATGGACGAGAAGACCACCCTGAAGACCTGGACCGTCATGGAGACGCTGCTCGGCGGCATCGGCTTCGTGTTCGCCTTCGCTCTCAGCCTGGTGCTGTGACCATGGCGACGGAGGGTGGGGCGACCACCGCGCACATCGTGGTCATGGGTGTGTCGGGCTCCGGCAAGACCGTCCTGGCGTCGCTGATCGCGGGCCGGCTCGGCTTCGAGTTCTGCGAGGCGGACAGCTTCCACCCGGCCTCCAACGTCGAGAAGATGTCGCAGGGAACGCCGCTCACGGACGAGGACCGGGCCCCATGGCTCGAGGCCCTCGCCACGTGGATGGCGGACCAGGCGGCAGCGGGTCGCTCGACCGTGATGGCTTGCTCGGCCCTCAAGCGCACGTACCGCGACGTGCTGCGCTCGGGTGGCGGAGAGGTCGCGTTCATCCACCTCGAGGGCGATCCCGATCTCATCACCGAACGGATGAAGGCCCGCGAACACTTCATGCCCTCGTCGCTGCTGCAGTCGCAGCTCGACACGCTCGAGCCGCTCCAGGCGGACGAGCTCGGCATCAGCGTCAGCCTTCATCAGGCACCGGAGTCGGAACTCAGTCAGTCGCTCGACTGGCTCAGGTCCCGTCTCCTCTGATCCCTGCCGGTCCCCGCCGCCACCGGGACGCCAGCGGCGGCCATCCACCAGAGGTCACAGGTTCAAATCCTGCCCCCGCTACGAAGAAAGTCCAGGTCAGCCCATGGTTGACCTGGACTTTCGCTTTGGGGGCGAGATGCGATCCCATCGTTTGCCCATCACATTGACAGGTGCGCAGCGCCGCCCGGTCGGGTGTCATCGCCGTCGGTTCCGGTTGCCTCGGGGCTGCTGGGTTCGGCTCGCACACCTGATGGGCATGAACACCGCAGAACCGGGGCTGGAGCCCCTTATCGGGGTCGAGGAGCTCGCCGAGTACCTCGGTGTCCCCGTGCGGACCGTCTACGACTGGCGGCTGTCCGGCCGGGCGCCGCGAGGGGAAGACGGACCAGATCGTCCCAGAGGCGCCCGATTCGGATCCGGCTCTCCATTGTCGCCAAGGGGCGGGGCCGAGATGACGTCAGGGCCGAAGGGTGGTGACTGCGGATTGGTTCAGCCGGCCCGGTTCGCGGCGGCACGTTCATGTTCGACGGTGGCGAAGGCCTCGCGGACTTCGTTGAGGATGCCCATCATCGCGTTTCGGGCGGCGTCCGGCTCGCCGTGGAAGATGGCCTCGGCCACTGCTTCGTGCCCAGCCAATGCTTCCGGCTTGGGTTTGTCCGGCATCAGGCCCATCTCGGTTCGGCCTTGAAGCACGGCAGCGACGTGTTCGCCCAGGGCGGCGAACATCTCGTTGCCGCAGGACTCGAGGAGGAGCCGATGGAACTCGATGTCGAACCGCATGAACTCGTGCAGGTCGCCGGCCTCTCCGGTTCGTCGTAGCTCGGCGGCGAGAGGGAGGAGTTGTGCTCGGGTGCGGATTGGGCCGAACTTCGCGGCGCTCTCGGCTGCCGCGGGTTCTACTGCTAGCCGCAGTTGGGTGAGGGAGTAGATCTGTTCGTCGCGGCGGCTGGAGCGGAGTCGCCAGTTGATCAGGGTGGCATCGAGGACGTTCCACTCCGTCATGGGCTGTGCGACCAGGCCCAGCCGGCGTTTGGTGCGGGCGAGACCTAGTGCCTCGAGCTGTCGGGAGGCTTCGCGTGCGACGGTGCGGGACACGCTGAAGCGGGACTGGATGTCTTCCAGGGTGCGGGCGGTGTCGATCGGCCAGGCGCCGTCGATGACCTCGATCCCCAGTTCCCGGGCGACGCCACGGTGCATGAGGGGTGGGCCCTTCGTTGCCGTCATCGGCCCTCCCTTCGGTGTGGTTAAGAGCGTACCGGTTGTCGTATCGATCATCCGTGAGAAACGCAAGAAGCTGCCACAGTTGATTAAAGACTCTGTTTCCTGGTATCGTACTTTGTATCAGAGCACGCAAGCTCTCATAAAGGAGTCGAAGATGACCCAAACGCACCTTGTTGTGATGGGCGTTGCCGGTTGCGGCAAGTCCACGGTGGGGCAGATGCTGCAGGAACGGCTTGGCTGGTCGCTCGCCGAAGGCGACGACTTCCACCCGAACTCGAACGTCGTGAAGATGAGCTCTGGTGTGCCGCTGACCGACGAGGATCGTTGGCCGTGGCTGGACTCGATCGTGAGCTGGACGGCTCGCGAGGACGAGGCCGGACGGGACACCGTGGTGACCTGCTCGGCGCTGCGGCGGGTCTATCGCGACCGCCTTCGCGCTGCGCCGGCCCGCACGCTCTTCGTCCATCTTCATGGTGCGGAGTCCGTGCTGGCCGAGCGCCTGAGTGCCCGGCCGGGTCACTTCATGCCGCCGTCGTTGCTGCCCTCCCAACTGGCGACTCTGGAGCAGCTTGACCCTGATGAGAGCGGTGTGGTCCTGGATGTCATCGCCCCCGCTCCCGATCTCGTCGAACAGGCGATCAGCCGGCTCTGCATCTCCCCATCCAACCTGTCCGACAAGGGAATCAATTAACCATGTCCACAGAGCTTGTTCTCGCCGCCGCTGGGCAGCATCGCGACGATCGTGGTGATGTTCGTCTGGCTCAAGGCCCAACCGTTCCTCTCGCTCATGGGCGGCTCGGCCGTGATGGCGCAGGCTGCGGGGGTCCCCTACACCGAGGTGTCCAGGAGCTTCAGCACCGGGCTCGGTTCGTCCCTCGGCGGCGTCGGCGGTCGCTGATGGAGGCCGTGCTGTCGGTGACCGGCATCGCCGGCGTCATGGCGCTCAGCCTGGTGGTCTGACCATGAGCACGACCCCGCTGTCCATCGTCGTCGACAAGGTCACCGAGAGCATCCGGCGCCGCAGCCGCGTCAGCCGCACCGCCTACCTCGACCGGATTCGCGCCGACGCCGACCGCCCCGACGTCCGGGACCGGCTCAGCTGCGCCAACCTGGCGCACGCCTGGGCCGCCATGCCCGACACCGACCGCGAGGCTGTGCTCGACCACCGACGACCCAACCTGGGCATCGTCACCTCCTACAACGACATGCTCTCCGCCCACCGGCCCTATGAGGACTACCCGCGGCTGATCCGCGACGAGGCCCACCGCAACGCCGCCGCCGCCCAGGTGGCCGGCGCCACCCCCGCCATGTGCGACGGCGTCACCCAGGGCACGCCGGGAATGGAACTGTCGCTGTTCAGCCGGGACGTGATCGCGATGAGCACAGCTGTCGCGCTCAGCCACGACACCTACGACGCCGCGCTGCTCCTGGGGATCTGCGACAAGATTGTCCCCGGCCTCCTCATCGGCGCCCTCTCGGTGGGACATCTGCCCTGCGTGTTCGTGCCGGCCGGCCCGATGGGATCCGGGATCGCCAACGCGGCCAAAGCCAGGGTGCGCGAGGCGTTCATCCGCGGCGACGCCTCCCGCGAGCAGCTGCTCGCCGTCGAACAGCAGGCCTACCACGGGGCCGGGACCTGCACCTTCTACGGCACCGCGAACTCAAACCAGGTGCTGCTGGAGGCGATGGGCCTCCATGTCCCCGGCGCCGCCTTCGTCCCGCCCTACGCCCCGCTCCGCGAACACCTCACCCGCCAGGCAGTCCGGACCGCGCTCGAGATCCGGAAGGGACGCCGGTTCACCCCGATCGGCCAACTCGTCGACGAACGGGCGATCGTCAACGCCCTGGTCGTTCTGCTGGCCACCGGCGGATCCACCAACCACCTCATCCACTGGGTGGCGGTCGCTCAGGCCGCCGGCATCCAGTTCGACTGGGGCGATGTCGACCGACTCTCCACCGTCGTCCCCCTGCTGGCCCGCATCTACCCCAACGGAACCGCGGACATCAACGACTTCGAACGGGCCGGCGGCACCGGCTTCGTACTCCGCCAACTCCTCGACCTCGGCCTGCTCCACTCCGACGTCCGCACCATCACCGGAGACGGGCTGTCCCGCCAAACCCTCCGCCCGACCCTGACCAAGGAAGCGCAGCTCGCCTTCACCCCACCCCCCGAGCAGAGCCCCGACAGCGATGTGGTGCGTTCCGCCGCAGCCCCCTTCGACATCACCGGCGGGCTGGCCCTGCTCACCGGCAACCTCGGCCGTGCGGTGATCAAGGTTTCCGCGGTCGCCCCCGAACACCGGACAGTGGAAGCACCCGCCTACGTCGCCGACTCCCAAGACGAGGTCATCGACGCCTTCCGCCGCGGCGACCTGAACCGCGACGTGATCGTGGTTGTCCGCGGCCAGGGCCCCAAAGCCAACGGCATGCCCGAACTCCACCGCCTCACCGCCGTCCTCGGCTCCCTCCAACGCGACGGCCACCAGATCGCCCTGGTCACCGACGGGCGCATGTCCGGCGCATCCGGCCGCGTCCCCGCCGCCATCCACCTCACCCCGGAGGCCGCCGCCGGCGGACCCTGCTCCCGACTACGCACCGGAGACCCCCTGCTGCTCGACGTCCTTTCGGGGCGGCTGGAGGTGCTGCTGTCGGCCGACGAACTCGCCACCCGGCCAACCGCCGGCATCGCCGCCGCCGCACCACTCGGGCTGGGAAGGGACCTCTTCGCGGGACTCCGTTCCACCGTAAGCGGCGCCGAACAAGGCGCATGCAGCTGGCTGCCCACCCCATTTCACGCCGCGACGGCGGCCATCACCGAACCGGCCCGAAGGGCCGCAGCCCTCAACTGAAGGAGACAACGATGCAACTCGGAATCATCGGCCTCGGCCGGATGGGCCACAACATGGGCGAGCGACTCACCCTCGCCGGCCACACCGTGGTCGGCTATGACCAGAACCCGCGGGTCTCCGACACCGTGGACCTGGCGGACCTTGTCGCGGCACTCGAGGCCCCGCGGATGGTGTGGCTCATGGTCCCCGCCGGGGCACCCACCCAGGCGACCATCCAGCAACTCACCACGCTGCTCGATCCCGGCGACCTGGTCATCGACGGCGGCAACTCGGACTTCCACGACGACGCCACCAACGCGGCAATTCTCGCCGAACAGGGCATCGGCTACCTCGACTGCGGAGTCTCCGGCGGCATCTGGGGCAAGAGCAACGGATACGGGCTCATGGTCGGCGGATCGCCTGCCGACGTCGAGCGCGCTATGCCGATCTTCGACGCGATCCGCCCTGCGGGTCCGCGGGAAGAGGGCTTCGTCCACGCCGGCGGCATCGGTGCCGGTCACTACGCCAAGATGGTCCACAACGCCATCGAATACGGACTCATGCAGGCCTACGCCGAAGGCTGGGAACTCCTCTCCGCCACCGACGTCGTCACCGACCCGGAGGGCTGCTTCAAAGCCTGGACCCGAGGCACCGTCGTCCGGTCCTGGCTCCTCGACCTCCTCGTCAAGGCACTCGACGAATCACCCGGACTAGACGGCATCGACGCCCGCACCACCGACTCCGGCGAAGGACGATGGGCCCTACAAGAGGCCATCAGCAACTCCGTCCCCACCCCCGTCCTCGCGACCGCACTGTTCGCACGCTTCGCCTCCCGACAGCCCAACAGCCCCACCATGCAAATGGTCTCCGCGCTCCGCGGACAATTCGGCGGACACAACGTCGTCAAGACCTCGTCGGTCTGATGACTACACACGCAGGCCCGCTGCGGAAATCTCCCCGTCGCGCGCTGTGCATGCCTTCGAGTTCGCGACGTAGCGGGTTCCCAACCCGGCGTGGGTTCTCTGCCAGGCGCCGCCGTCGCTACTTTCTCGGGAAGCCGTGCCAGCGTCCGTTCCCTGTGGGAGTCCAGGCGATCCGAAAGGGCCCTTCGCTCATGCGGTAAAGGTGCGCAGGATCTCGTCCTTGGTCAGGACCTCGGTCTCTCCACCGGCGAGTTCGGTGAGGCTGGCCCGGATCGGGCGCATCAGCTGAGGACGTCCGGCGATGTCCAGGGTCTCCTCCAGCGAGGCCGGGTCGTCCACGCTGCCGTCACCTCCTCCACCATTTGCGACAGGCGAGCCGCCGGCTGGCGCGGCGTCATGGGCGTGCCACCGCGAGCGATCGGCTGCGGTCGAGATAGGCAAGGCCTGCTCCACCAGCGCGGGAAGCGGCAGGCGGATGTCCGGCACCGTGCCGGCCTCACCGGCCTCGAGTGGTTCGAGCGGCGCGAACTGGGAAGCGAGCATCGAGGGCGGCATGAAGTCCCCCGGCCGTGCCTCCATGCAAGCGGCGAGAGTGGCTGCCGGAC
Source organism: Actinomycetes bacterium (assembly GCA_030426725.1). Taxonomy (GTDB): domain Bacteria; phylum Actinomycetota; class Actinomycetes; order Propionibacteriales; family Propionibacteriaceae; genus Arachnia. The sequence goes on along the minus strand of JAUHXZ010000014.1, from coordinate 19,256 downwards.
CGTGCAGGTGAAGGAAGACGGTGCGACCGGGACCGGCCCGGAGACGGTCGCGGTACGCGCGACGGAGCGAGGAGCAGGTGACGATGCAGTCGCGGCCCTTGGAGTGCTCGCGCGTGGTCCACCGAGCGATCGAGTCGAGCCACGGCCAACGGTCCTGATCCGTCAGCGAGACGCCCGCGGACCTCTTGGCGATGATTGCCGGCGAGTGGAGTTGAAGTTACCTTGCTTCTCGCCTGACAAGCCATGACGCATCTCGAAGCCCAATTTGAGCCATTTCGTGCTGCGAACGTGCGATGAAGCTCACGCCTCCGGACCTCTTGGGAAGCGGTGTCAAGCGCCGGTCGCCGGTCGACTGCGCGTGGCCCACACTCCCAGCGCTATTCGAAACCCCGGTTTCAGATTATGCAAAACACCAGTTTCGCAGCCGGCAGCCTCCGCGATGACGGGGTACACGTGATCCCGATCGGATGCCTTGGGCCCTGAACCCCAGTCCCGGGCTGGAAGAGGCCCGGGTCGACTGAGACCGCCCGGACGGCCTCACATCAGCCGAACCGGAGGCTCACCACGAGATCGCTTGCGAGGTTTCGCGGCCCTGACAGGTGAACAAGGTTGAGTCGGCTGGAGTTTGTTTAGTTCAATTTGTTCCCCGTATGGGTGAACAAGGTGAGGATGGCAATGGCGCGGGGTCGCCCATCACGGGCCACGGTCTATGCACGGCTCGACCGACAGCTGGCAGAACTCCACACCCGGCTCGGACGCTTGCCCTCCCCGGGGGAGTCCACGTACGTGTGGGCCGACATCTGGCACCTTGAGGCCCACCACTCCACAGCCCTGGAAGGCAACACGCTGGTCCTGCGCGAAGTGGCGACGCTGCTCGACGAGGGCCGAGCAGTAGGCGCGAAGCCGCTGAAGGAGTACATGGAGGTTACGGGATACGGCGACGCAGCCTCCTGGGTGTACCGGGAGGCTATGGGCGCAGGCGACCGGACCGATGATGCCCTGATCACAGTGCGGGAGGTCCGACACATCCACCACCTGGCCATGTCCGCGGTCTGGCAGGTCTCGCCCCAGCCGGATGCCACCGACGCAGAGTCACCTGGCAACTTCCGGCGTCACGACATCCACCCGTTCGGGGAAGGCATGACCCCACCGTCGTGGCGGCTGGTGCCCGCAGGCCTGGACGCGTGGGCCAACGCCGTCAACACGATCCCCGCCCGCCTCGCCGGCGAGAACCTGCCCGAACTCCTGGCAGACGCCCACAACCACTTCGAACGCATCCGCCCCTTCATCGACGGCAACGGTCGCACCTGCAGACTCGCGCTCAACCTGGTGCTGGTCAGGCTCGGCTACCCGCCCGTGGTGATCCTGAAGGAGCAGCGCGCCGGCTATCTGCGGGCCATGCAACAGGCCGACAAGGGCGATGTCGGTCCGCTGGGCGAGATCATCGCCCGAGGCATGATCGACAATCTCAACCGCTTCATCATCCGAGTGTGGCCGGACCCGCGAAGCTCGTCCCCATTGCAGCCCTGGTTGACTCGGACCTCAGCCTCATCGCACTGCGCGCGGCCGCCCAGCGTGGGCGACTGGAGGCACACCAACGAAGCGATGGGCAGTGGCTCAGCTCCGAGGAGGCGGTCGACACCTACAAGAGGTCACGCCGCCCCGGAGCTCGCCGAACCACCCACTGACAGCACGGGTCAGGCGGAGGCTGGGAGCAGGGCCGACGGCGTGCCGCTGTAGGTGACCACCAACTCGTCCCGTGCCCTCGACGCTGCCACATACAGCAACGACCGCTCCCGCGCTGGGCCTCGCTCAGGTCCTCATCGTCGAAGTCGTAGGCCTTCAACCCAATCGGCATCGACTCCTTGCTCAACCCCAGCAGCAGCACCCGGGTGAACTCGGTGCCCTTCGCTCGGTGCATCGTCAGCACCACCGGGTGACCGGGCCGGACGGCCGCCGCATCGAGCGCGCGCACGTCCACACCCCGCTCCCCCAACCCCGCGACAACACGATCCCGCGTCGCCTTGTCCCGCACCAGCACCGCGATGGTCTCAGGCGCCACCTCGCCCGACCTCACCCAGCCGTCGATCAGCTGCGCCGCATGGTCGAGCTCGGCGGTGAGCGTCGGGAAGGAGCGCACCACCGGCCGCGGCCCGGTGCGCGCCGAGTAGTAGCTGGCCATGGTCTCGGCCTCGCCGTCGGAGTCGATCACCTGCTGGCCGGTGAGCACGCCCACGGCCCAGGCCAGGTTCTGCTCGGTGGTGCGGTAGTTCAGCTTCAACCCCCGGGAGCGGCCCTGGGTCTTGATGCCGTACGCCGACAGCATCAGCCGCTGCCCGTAGATCCGCTGGTGGGCGTCCTCGGCGATGAAGATGTCGTCTGACGCCTCGGGGCCAGGGCGCGGACCAGCTGCCAGTGGCACGGCTTGAAATCCTGCCCCTCGTCCACCAGCACACGCCACGCGGGGCGCTCCCCCGTTGCCTCGAGGTGGGCGGCGGCGATGGAGGCGGCCTCGGCGAAGTCGAGCGTGCCGGCCTCACGAGCGGCTCCGCGGTACGCCTCGACCACCGCCCACACCGCCTTGCGCCCCGCCCGCGACAGCCTCACCCCGCGTCCGGCCCGAGCCACCTTGAGGTAGTCGGCCAGCTAGGTGAGGCGGTTGGGCAGGATCACCATCTCGTACTCGGCCTGCAGGAACGCGGGCTTGCAGAGCTTCTCGCCGAGCCCCTCGCCGGCCCGGAGGACGGCCTGGCGCCAGGCGGCGTCGCCGTCGGTGCGGCCGGACACATCCGTGCGCCCCACCCCGAGGACAGTAGCGACGGCTGCGCTCACGTCCGCCCCGGCCGCGGTCAGCACGGCGCGGGCCAGCGCGTCGATGCCCTTGACATGCAGGCCGGGCGCGCCGAGCTGGTCGGTGAAGCGCAGGTCGGGGTCGAGGCGTTCGAGGCTGCGGGAGAGCTCGGCCGCCAGGTTGGTGGTGAACGTGGTGACCACGACGGCGGCGCCAGGATCCTCGGCGGCCAGGCGTCGCGCCCGGTGGACCACCACCACGGTCTTGCCGGTGCCGGTGCCGCCGGAGATCCGGTAGGGCCCGTTCCAGCCACCCTTCACCCACCGGCGCTGCTGCGGGTGGAGGAAGATCCGCCAGGCGGAGAAGTCGCCGCCGGTGATGACCCGGCGGAGTTCCTCGGCGCCGGCTAGCTTGGCGAAGCCCATCTGGGCCCTGGGGTGGTCGAAGCTGTCGAGGAGCTCTTCGTCGCTGACGGGTTCGGGCTTGGTGAAGCGGGTGGTGGCGGTGGCGGGCGGGAGGCCGAGGGAGACGGTGGCGGTGGGGCGTCGGTTCCGACGCTGTCGCGTCTGATCGCGCTCCCCCAGATGCGTGCGCGTCGAGCGTGTGGGAGCATCCGCCTCGGACATCCGCGACGTCCACTGGTATCGCGGACCAGTCTGCGCCAGCACATCCGCGTGGACTACTGCGTGCGTGTGTGCGGCGATCGACAGCTCTTGCACGGTGGCTCACCGCAAGTACCCCGTGGCCGGGTCTCGCCGCATCGCTCGCGCGGTGGCACCCTGTTGGCAGTAGTGGACGTCTGGTGGTGCACGCTGGTCCCATGGACTTGGATTCACTTCCCGCAGTTGCACGGGCCTTTGTCGCTGCGGTGTCAGGCGACGACGGGATCGAGCGGGAGGTACTCGAAGACAGTAGCCTCGGCCGTGAAATCGCGTCCGCTGACCACCTCCGTTCTCACTTCCTGTCCGAGCTTCCACATCACTGCACGATGCTCATCGTGGCAATCGCCGACGCATATGCGAGTCTCCTTAGCCTCGGACCAGGCCGACCCTTCTCGAGCAACGCAGTGGCTCGAGGCCTCTTGGAGTGCGCAGCCGATCTGTACTGGCTCGGGGATTGCGCGATTGACCCGGACGAGAGGGCGAGGCGAGCCATCACCGTCTACCTCACTCAGACCGAATCCACGATTCGCCAACTAGAGCAACTGCAAAAGAGGACAGAGGACAGCTCATTGGACCAAGTTATTTCGGAGGGGTGGTCACTGCTGCAGGCGACGGCCGAACAGGCTAACAACGCCGGGTATCCCGTCCGTTCGACCCGGCGGGCGGGCCAGCGCTATGTACTAGGGACGGGCAAGCCGGCCATGTCAGCGCTGGTGGATGACGTTGTGAGCGAGTTCGTCGGTAGGACCGGGGTGAACCTATACTCACGGATGTCATCGACGGCCCACGCTGAGGGCTCGGGCTTGGGCCAGCTCTTGGATCATGCAAGTCAGAAAGTGACCACTTCAGGTCCAAGGTTCGCCTGCGGGATGGAATTCAAAGGATGGGCACATAGACACATGCATCCGTGCCATGCGGTGGCCGTTGGAGCGACCATGGAATGGTTAGGCTTGGCATTTCCCAAGCACCTGCCGGGCTTCGCCTCGGCAGTGGGTGTCCGAACGGGCCACGGTGTGGGGTAGGACGATCAAGAAAGACCGACATAGCCGAGGGATTGTGCGACCTACTCTACCTCCCAGAGGCAGCCGGCCCATTTCCGAGCCGCCTTTCGTCGGGTTGCCGATCAGCTCGTTACCTCTCCCGTCGATGTGTCGATGTCCTCCTCGCGCTCTCGCCCGTCGAGTTGGGCCTCATATTCAGCTTGCTCGACTTGCCACTCGGCCCGGGCAAGGAGTTCGTCGAAGGTCAGTATCTCGGGCTCATGAAGGTTTCGCCGGAAGAGTTCGAAGCTGCGCACCTTGTCCAGAATCGGCCCGCCACTCTCGCCAGTCAGCTGGCTGAGGCATCCGACGATCACGAAGGAGCGAGGCTGAAGAATGAAGGTGCCGGTGGCAAGCATCGACCCATCATCAGCTTCATCGAGCTTGAAGTCGGTCCCCAGGTCGCGCACTGCCAGATGCACGGTCTGTTGAACCTGGACCACCGCACCCGCGACGTCGTTCGATGGGCGCCAGCAGCCAGACCTGTACTCCTCAGCCAGCAGTGCGGTCTTGTGATGCTTGATCTCAGCGAATACAAGAGATCGCACAACGCCGGCTGTTCGCAGTAACGCATCGACCCGCTTCCCGGGCCCCTTGATGCTCCGCCCTACTACGGTCTGCTCCAGCTTTGTGTCGTCCCAGGAAGTGAGGAACTGCCCGGCGAGTCCGGTGCCCAATACCCACGGGTTGCCCTCAAGCAGTTCTTGCCATGCACGTTCAGGGCCGCCGGCTTCTTCGGATGCCTGCTGGAAGGAATCGTCGTCATCGAGCCACAGCTTCATCGTGGCAACCACCTCGCGCCGACGCTGCAGAGCGATCACATCCCGGGCTTCGGCGTCCGACTCGATTAGTGCACGGAAGCTCTCTGGGTCGCTGTCGTACACAGCCTGGATCGCTGTCGGGTCTTCGAACAGTTGCCGCAGAAGGTCGTCGTCGACACGGATGGTCCGTTCTCCCTCGATTGGGATCGAGTCGATGGCCCTCAACATGGCGAGCAGGCGGGCTGACTGTTCTCTATCCAACTCAAGAATCTGCACCAGCTTCGTCAGGTCTCCGGATGTTGGGACCTTCTGAATCCGGATCTTGCGAACGGCCCCCGCAGTCCGCGCCACCTGAAGCTCGATCTGCTTGCGCCCACCAGGAGTTGTGTAGACCACTTCGCTCGTCCAATCCCACTCGTCGTCGTCAGAAGTAACGGCCTCATCAAAGACCCGGTGAATGTAGCGGGTCGGATGGCCAGCGTCCCGGCCGAACATGGCGTTGAAGCTCTTGCTCACATAGGTCCGCGTCGGTAGCCGTCCCTCAGCGAACGTCACCTCGGTGTTGTCCGGTGACTCCCCAAACGCAATCAGCATCTGCGTCCCTCCTCTCTATTGCCTCTCAGCCCCGCCATCCGGCACGCTGTCGCGATGGTCAGATGCATGTCGACGAACGTGGGCATGAGGCCTGGGACGGAGACTGCGGGAACCATGTCGGAGCCGTTGGGCTGTTGTGCCAAACACGTCGCGACGAACCTGATCCCTGCGCCGCCCCTCCTGCATGGTGGCTGGCACTCGTCAACCGTGGAGACTCCTGGCGCATGACTCTCAGGACCCACCCGTCAACGCGGGTGTAGGGATCATGGCGACGATTTGTAGGCCCACCGCTCCGGCGAGGAGGGTCAACGCACCCACGCGGTAGAACCATCGCAGCTTGTCATCTGAGTGCATCTTCTGGTCGGGGCTTGTGGTGCCAGAGAGTCTTCGGAGCAGCCAGCTGGCTTCCTGAGCGCTTCGCTCGGAGATGAGGCCCGTCATGTTGGCCAGCGGAAGATAGCGGGCCAACTCCTGCTCGTAGACACGGCTCTGGTCGACTGCGCCCTTGAGGAGCGGGTGGTACCAGTAGCGGTCTACGAAGTAGAAGGCATACCACAGCATTAGGCCGAGTAGGAGCACACCAGCTGCAAGGCTCACTGGCCCGACCGTCGTGCCGCGCTGGGCTGCGACGCCGGCGGCTCCGAGCGCGAACGTCGCAACCGTCAGTGCTAATCCGCGGATCTTCCACTCGATGTCATTGAAGTGCTTCTGCACATCGACAGACGTCTTGTACAAGTCCAGGTAGAAGCGGACAGTGTCTTCGGGGCTTAGGGCGACGATCGGACAGTCGCTCACCGAGTCGCTTGCAGGCGATGTAGTTGCGACGGAGTCAGCCATGTGTCGTCTCCAATCCCAGGATCACGAGAAGTTCGGAATAGTTGCTTTCACACGTGTAGGTAGGCAGAATGGTGGGGTTCATTGCGATGAGTTCACGTTCACGTTCGACATCCTGCCTCGACCAATGGGTGACCCTCCTAAGCAGCTCATACTCGGAGCGCATCTGGGCCTCGCCGAACTTTGCATGAACATCCAGCACCCCAGCGGCTTGCGCCATTGCGATGTCTTTCATGAGGCTGTCTCCAATGTAGACGGCTTCGGAGGATCGGAAACCATGATTCCCCAGCATTTGGAGGAGCACCTCGGGGTTGGGCTTCAGCACCCCGCGCTGGACATGGCGCTGCTGTGTCCGCTCTAGTCCGTAGTAGTCATCTGGCCTGGAGCGCAAGTCTTCAGTTGACATGCCCAAGGGAAGATCGTGATCGGGCGACGAGTAGAGCACGTCAATGATCCCATCCAGACCTGTGTGCCGAATGCGCCACTCGGTCCAGTAGGCCAATGACTCCGTATACGCAATGACGGTCATGCCTGCGGCCTTAATCCTCGTCAGGGTATCCAGCACACCCGGATAGAGCAAGGTGTTCGCCCGGCGCCCGGAGCGCAAGATGTCGAGGGCGGATTGGTAGTGACGCCAAACGGCGCGATCCTCGTGCTCCAGCACCACCGGTAGTGCTTTCCGGAGCGAGGGGAGCTCGTCTAGCAGGTTGGAATATTCGACGGTCCCTCGGCGCTGGTGAACCTCGTGGATCTCAGCTTCAAGAATGTCGCGCGACACTCCGGAAGCGCGAACCAGTTCTTCGAGCATGGGGGCGAAGGAGCCGTACCAGGCCGCGAACCAGTCCCACACCGTGTTGTCGAGGTCGGTCACTAACACCCGGGTTGGCATACCCTCTCCTTCCATGTGTGTCAGGATCCCGCAGCGGCATCTAGCGCCACGACGGTGTCATAGAGACCGTAATGGCGCAGGCCCTTGTGGGAGTTGATGCCTGTGTAAGAAAGGGAGGCGTCTTCGTACCGACGGAAGGCGAAGACGGCCTGGTTCATGTGGGTGGAGTTGAAGACCCCAAGGCTGACGAGGAGGTGGAAGTCTTCTACGGTCAGGCCGGTGACCTTCTTGAACAGGCCGGGTTCGAGCTTGGTGATCACGTCATGGAGGGTGTTCTCGCGGAAGTCGGTCAGATACATGAACGCAGGGATGCGGGTGGCGAACTTGATGAGCTTCTCCTGGATCTGCTTGCGCATCGACTTGTACTGCTTCTCCTCAACGGTGAGTTCCCTCTTCTCTGTCTTGGAGAGTTCGTCGCCGCGTTCCTTCTTGGTCTTGCTGACCGACTCGGACTTGTTGACCACGGTCTCAAAGATGGAGCTGCCGAGGGCTCGGAAGCCCTCGATGTTCATGACGGCTGCCATGGCCTTGGGGTCGCTCATGATCTTCTTAAGCGTGTCGTTGTCGACGTTGACCAACATCGCCGACTCCCACTTCCTTGCCAGCAGAGTGGCAGACGTGCCGGACATGGCGATGTCCAGGATGGCGCCGGCATCAATCTGGGTCATGTTCGAGCCGTCGTAGGCCAGGACCGGCAGGAAACTGACAAGGTTCTCGATCGCCTTCTCCGGGTTCGGTGACTCCGGAGCCAAGCCATGACCGTACTCGGAGAGTTGCCGCAGGGCTCGGGTGGGCGCGAAGTCGAAGACGAAGCACACCGGCTTGATGACGGCCTCTTCCTTGGGGTTGTCCCCGTTGGGATTCGTGATGGACCACGGTGACTGGACCCGGAACGCGGCCTGGAAGTAGGTCTCAGGGGAGTTGAGGTTGCGCAGCATAAGGATCGAACTCCACTGCTTGACGGTGACGCCCGTGGTGAGTTTGCCGCACGACAGGGTGATGGTCTTGGTCTCCTGTCCATCGCCGATCGCGTGACGCACCGGCGGGAGAGCGTCGAGCCCGATGCCGGCTGACGGGCCGGCGACGAGGAGCACCTTGTAGTCATGCCAGAACACGTTCTGGTTCTCGGCGAGGAGGTTGGCCATTGCTTCGCAGGCGCCGACGCTGGGGAGGAACCAGAACGAGTGCTGCAGGTAGGGCAAGAGCCGGACGTCGGAATACGGGAAGGGTGGGCGGGTGCCCATCTTCATCGCGTCAGTCTGCGTCGGCAGGTGGGAGCCGCGGATGATGTCGAGCCACTTCTGGACGTCGTCCTTGTGCGTGAACTCCGCCGCTCCGCCGCTGCCAGTGGCGGCGAAGAAAGCGTTGAGGTCGAACTCGTTGAACTCGCCCTGCCTGGCAACGGCAATGAGTTCGTCGGGCATTTGGTAAGTCAGCAGCCGCATCTCTGGCAGCGCCCCATACGGGTTCCGCTCTGCCGGGTGCGCCTCGGCGAACTCTGCCTTGGCGCGTTGCTCGTCAGTGTACGTCCAGTTGAAGATCTGTTCCTCGATGAACTCGCCCGTTGCCAGCGCCTTGAATGGTGTGCCTGACAGGTAGAGGTAGGCTCTGGTGGTGATGGGGAGGAAGTCGCTCTCGTCGCTGCCCAGTTCGTCGAGCTCTTCTTCGAAGGTGTTGAGGCCATCGTTGAACTCGGCGTCTATTTCCTTCTTGGCGATGCTGGCGTCCTCGCCTTCGAACAGTTCCTTTGCGCTCTCCCGCCAGGCGCCGAAGTGGTACTCATCGAAGATGACTAGGTCCCAGTTGATGAGGTGGAGCCACTCGTTCTTGGCCTTGATCAACCCGGTCTTCGTGTCTCGGCCGAGCAGGTCCTGGAAGGATCCGAAGTAGACCAAGGGCCTGGAAGCGTCCACTGTTGCGGGGGCGGTGGCGGCGGTCTTCGACAGGTACTGCCAGTCGTCGAAGTCGACGTGGGATTCCAGGTCTGTCTGCCAGGCATCCTCCACGGCGGGTTTGAATGTGACCACTAGCACACGCTTGGCCCCTAGCCTCTTGGCGAGCTGGTAGGCGGCGAAGGTCTTTCCGAAGCGCATCTTCGCGTTCCACAAGAACCTGGGGACGGAGTTCGAGTCCTCGGCCCAGATCGAGTGGTAGTAGCCGAAGGCCTTGTCGACGGCGTCGACCTGTTCCTGCCGCATGGCGAAGGCCTCGTGGTGCGTTCCGGTCAAGGCTTGGCCGTTCCGCAGCTCGGCGATGGCCGTCTTCACCTGCTCTGGGGTGCAACGCACCCACTCACGGGAGGAACCGAGGATCGGGTTCTCGAAGCCTTTCTGAACCAGTCTGTGACGAACATCGCGGTCTCGGAAAAACGTCCCATCGACTCTGTCGGCGGGCTCGTCGACATGCAGTGTGTATGCCTGCTGCATCTGCCCCTGCGACTCGCGTATCCGCTCGTTGACGTCGGCCTTGGCGGTCTGTCCGACCTTGATGAGCCCGGTGTAGTCCGACGGTGGATCCTTAGGTGTCCACGCGTAGATCCTCAGCCTCACTTGCGGCTTCTCGGGGAGCAGGTCCCCGATCTCCTTAGTCATCCGAAACCTCTAGGGTACTGTCGTCGTGCGCGGCCACTTGCGACTCGATGAACTGAACCTCCTCGCCACTGAGGCCATAGCGTTCATATAGAAGCGAATCCGTCCAGTGCCGGTCCAGTGGCATGTCGGGCACGAACGAATACACATCTCTCGTTGCGTGCTGCGTGGACTTGCGAAGTGACACAAGGAATCGTACGAAGCGGGTGCTCAGGTAGCTGGCATAGCGCTCGGCCTCTTCCTCCGAGTCAAAACGACCCGCAACCAGGTAGGTCTCGGTGCACGCGGTGCCTGGGCGAGCCAAGATCGGTCGCGAGAGGAACTTTGTCTCTACCGCAGCGCTCGTGCCCTGTACCGCAGTCATGAGCACCTTCCACTGATCAATCCATTCAGTGTTCGCGAGAATCGCCGATCGCTCCGTCCAGCTGATGCGCCTGGAGCCATACAGCTCGATCGGGTCGGAGAGGCCCTGTGGCCCGCTCTCTCCGTGAAAGTTGGTGGCCAGGCCGAATGGTTTACGACTAGAAACGCGGCCGGCCAGGGTCGGCTCGCTCCGCATAGACACCTTGTCCAAAATCGGCACGGCCTCATTTCGACGAATGAGGACATCGTACTCGTCAAGGTACCGCGCAAGGGCTTGCCCAACCGGCGCTCCATCCAGCATGGTTTGGATGGTGCATGGCCCGTCGTGGTCGCGGTCCCAGAGGAAGTAGGAGACGCCGCCGCGGATCTTCACGCCGGGGAATGCTTCGTAGAGCTTCGGGTAGTCGACGATGTTGCGCATCCGATGGTCGCTCAGCATCCGTTGCCGGTAGTCGTCGAGGCCTTTGCCGCCGGCGAACCAGCGAGAGGGCGTAACGAACACAGCGAAGCGCGGGTCGAGCGCCAGCGCCTTCTCGACAAACATCTGGTAGATCGGTGCAGCGGACGTTCCGTAGCCGCCATCGCTCAGCTGGTACGGCGGGTTGCCGATGATGACGTCGAACTGCATGTCTGCTCCGAACAGCTGGTGAATGAGGGCGTGCGGATCGTCGGTGTGGATCAGGGCGTACGCGTGAGTCTCTAGCTCGTCGCCGCGCTGGTAGTCGCGCTCGTTGGCGCCGCAGAAGCGGCACCGTTGGTTGATCTGGACCGTGAACTCTTCACTAGTGACAGGGTCGTAGCGGATCTCAGGGGTTCCGCCCGTCCAGTCGTGCTCAGTCCGGTCGAACCATATGTTCCCCGTCTCTGTGGAGAACGACCTGGCGATGGAGTGAGGTCCGTTGGCGAACTTCGAGCAGTAGACGCTGCGTCTCCCCAGCAGAGCAGTGAGTTCGGTGATGCCGATCCCGTAGACCTGCTTGGTGAGGATGTGATCCACGCGGTCTTCGAGCTCCGGGATGGTGGCGGCCAGGCCGTTGCTCAGTCGTCGAACGATCTCGCGCAGGAACACACCTGACTTCACGAAGGGGTCGAGGAACCTGACCGTGGCGTCGGCCCAAATGTCGGCACCGTCGTTTGCACCTGCCCATGCGTCCGCGATCAGGTTGAGCATGGCGTTGGCCATCTCGGGCGGGGTGAACACCTCGTCGTTGGAGAGGTTGGCGACGCAGGTCAGCACGTCGGGGTTGTGACCGCGAAGGGTCAGCGGCGCCAGGCTCACTGTGCAACTTCTTCCATGGTCATGGGTCGATGGGTCTTCATCGGTGTGAACAGCTCTTCCTCGGTCAGTTCCCCGAAGAGCGTGCCCTCGAACGACGCTCGTTGGGTGAGGTCGTGGAACCGGAAGTCACGGCGTTGGTAGAGACCCTTACCTAGGTAGGCCCACTCCGGGAAGTAGATGGGGGCGCCGTCGGGATCGGTCATCGTGAGTGCGTCCCCACGAACGATGTTGACAGCCAGAGCCTTGCGGGCTGCGCGAAGGAGCACGTCGTCGTGGCGGAGCCCGAAGGCTACCTGCAGAACCTCGCACAAGTTTGCCCGACACTCGTCGGCGTTGTCAGCCAGGAGTTCGATCCCGTAGATGCACATGACTGCAAGAAGGGCGTAATGGCGTCGCTCGAAATCACTCTTGCCGTGCTTGGCCTGCACCGTGGCCAATTTCCGTGCCAGGACGGGGACCAGGAAGTTTCCGGACCCACAGGCGGGCTCCAGAACTCTGGCGTCGATGCGCTCGGTCTCGATCTTCACCAGGTTGAGCATGTCCTCCACCATCCAAGCAGGGGTGAAGACCTCGCCGTGGTCAGCGACGCGCTGCTTGGATTTGACCAGACGTTCATCACTCATGGAGCTGGAGCAGGCCCTTCTCGAGGTTCGGTGGAACCCATTGTGGCGGTGGCGACTGACAGATCTGTGTGCTCGTCGGCAAACACCTCGGTCGATTCAGTGACGTTGTGGCTCTCGTCGATCACGACGGCGTCCCAGTGGTGGCGGCGGAGGTCGTGGACGAAGCGCTCCTGCTTCAGCGTGTCGATGGAGATGATGACGCGGCGGAAGTAGGAGAACGGGTTGCGGTTGGCGGGCAGCTTCTGCTTGACGCGGGCCACGCCCTGGGAGTCGAGGCGAACGAACGGGATGGCGAAGCGGCTCCACATCTCGTGCTGCATCTGCTCGAGGACGTGTCGCGGCGTGACGACGAGGATCCGCTCCCCGCGGCCTCGGCGGATGAGTTCGGCGAGGATCATGCCGATCTCCAGTGTCTTGCCCAGGCCGACGGAATCCGCGAGCAGGATGCGGGGGCGCAGAGTCGCTGGGTCGAGGGCCTTCGCGACGGCCTTGTGCTGGTAGCCGAGCGGACGGGCGAGCATTCGGTCCGAGACGGTCAACGACGCATCGCTGAGGGGGATGGCGGTCTTGTGGAGGGTCGACTCGACCCACAGGCGGGAACGGCGGTACTTCGGGGAGTCATCGGGGCGGACGGTGACCTCGCGGGGGTCGTTGAGCTGGATGCCGCGGTCCAGGGAGGGGTAAAAGACTGCGTCCTGGCCCCGGACCAGATCCGACAGGCCCTGGGCGTTCAAGACCGGGCCGTCGGCTGACTCGTCAATGGAGGTGACCAGCCATTCCTCGTCTCGCACCACGACGACGTTGCCCGGCGCGAAGGTGTCTGCACTACTCATCGTGCGACCGAGCCTATCGCCCAGCGGTGTCGGTTCGAGTCAGGTGCGATCCAAGGCGCCTGGGCTCTGCCCACGGATCCCCCGAAGGCGCCAACGGGCCGAACAGGGTAGCCGCGGCCCGGAGTGTCAGTGCGGCGCAGCAAAGCGCCTGGGTCCGCCGATACGGTGAGCTAGTGGTCGATGGCCAACCGGGGCGGAGGCGCATTCTAATGACTCTAACTTTCGCGGCGATCCTCGCCAGCGCAGGGATCGACACGGACGACGCGTTGGTGGTCCGGGCTGCCTTTGTTCGCGAGCATGACGACGGCACCGCAGGAATCCGCGGCGATTCGACCGATGAGGAGATCCTGCACTGCACGCGTGTTCAAGAGGCCGATGCGCGGAGGTTCCCGAGGACACCCCCCAGGTACTGGATCGTCATGTTGCCCGAGGGTGGGGATCGGGCCCGGCTGTGGTCGGTCGTGCATAACGCCGGCGAAATAGCGAATGACGGACGACTGCGCACGTTCGAACTTGAGCGCAGCGAACTGCTCGCCCGACCTTGCGCAACAGACTGGTGATTGGCTGGCGGTCACCCCGCACCTGGCGAATCAACGCAACCACCGCCGGGGGCTACCCGGTTCTGGAAATCGCGGACGCACAACCGGCGCCCTTCCCCGGTTTCGACGCCCTGACGCTGGACTACCCGCAACTGCAGGCCGTCATGCGTGAGCATCGCTACGCCTCATGGCGGACCGCACTTGCCTCCGTCATCGGGATCTACCTCATCACGGACACCCGCGACGGTCGCCATTACGTAGGGAAGGCCGACGGCGCTGAGACCATCCTCCAGCGATGGAGCACCTACGCGACCAATGGGCACGGCGGAAATGTGGAGCTCCGGGGGCTCGACCCGACAAACTACCGGCTCTCAGTCCTGCGGGTGTTCGACCCCGCCACCCCGGCAGGGGAAGTCAACTCAGCCGAGAGCCACTTCAAGCACGCATTGGACACAAGAAGGCACGGCTTGAACCGGAACTGAACGGCTCAGCGTCCCGTCTCAGTTGGGCTTCTGTTCGCCAATTCGGGCCGAGCAACGCGCGAGCATGTCGACGAGGCTGACCCTAAGGCCCTCTGCAACCTCCTCGAACTCTGCCATGGTCCACACTGCACTCCCCTTGCAGAGCGCCGCCGCCTTCTTGTCACCAATCCCGAGCCAGAAGGTGAGTGCCTTGGGCTTGAGTTCCTGACGTGCGAGTTCCGCGCTGACTTCGCGGGCAACGGCGGTGTTGAGGATCATCACACGTCCCACCCTCCCATCCATCGGCACCTTCCAGTCACCAGGTCGCCTAAGTCTCGGCAAGCGCGGCGGCACGGCCCGTCGGGAGCACTGGGGATACCGCTGGGATAGCACGCCCGGATGGACGGCTGGTCCATGCGGTGCGAGAGGATGCACTCATGGATCGTCCAGAGACGCCGCTCCAGCCCCAGGACCTGGAACCGCCGCCAGCCGAGCAGCTCAAGCGGCGGTCGCGTCGTCGGACGCGCTGGATTCTCCCGCTGGTGGCGCTCGCGGTCGTTCTCACGCTGATTGCGGGCTATGTCATCTTGCGCATCCCGGGCAACCCTGTCAGCGAGGGGGCAGTGGCGGCTCTCGACACGCTTCGCGCCGACAGCGACGGCGACGGCCTGCCGGACCATATCGAGGAGTCCGGTTGGACAACCCAGGAGGGGCTGGAGTTCCGTAGCGACCCCGACCTAGTCGACACCGACGGCGACGGTCTCACCGACGCGGATGAGGCCGGCGAAATCATCGGCAGTTCGCTCTCAGGGCGTGTCTATGCCGGCGTCTCGGACCCGACGAAGGCGGACTCGGACGACGACGGCCTCGATGACATGGCCGAACTCATGGGATGGCAGAGCGAGGACGGTTCGGTCTGTCAGACCGAACCGATGGATCCTGACACCGACGATGACGGCCTGACCGACGGCGAAGAAGCCGGCGAACGCCTGACTGGTTCACAGTCCGGACACGTCTACGCCATTGTCTCTGACCCGACATCGGCGGACTCGGACGACGACGGTCTCGGCGACGGGGCCGAACTCCACGGTTGGACGACGGAGCGTGGCGCGGTCTATCACACCGAGCCGATGAACCCCGACACCGATGGTGACGGGCTGACCGACGGTGACGAAGCCGGAGTCCCGGTGGCCGGCGCTTCATCCGACGCGCTCTTCGCCGGCCTGTCGAGTCCGCTTGCCGTGGACACCGACCGCGATGATCTCGTCGACGCCGATGAGGCGGACCTCGGCCTCGACGCCTACGACCGCGACACCGACGACGACGGAATCGAGGACGGCCAAGAAGTCAACGTCGTCGGCTCGGATCCGAAGCTGGCCGACACCGACGGCGACGGGTTCATCGACGGCTACGAGGAGGCCAACCGCGACTCCCAGGGGCTCGATCCACAGGTGGTGGACGTCAGGGTCGACAAGTGGGACTACGCCCTCGACTTCGCGAAGGGCGCGGTGGCCGGCGAACTCTGGCGCGAGGACTCGACGGCGTGGCTGGCGGGGAACCTCGTCTCCGGCGGGGCCAGTTTCATCCCCGGCATCGGTTGGATCGCCGGGACGGTAGCCGATGTGCGCGACGCCGCCGGATCGGCCATCCACGAGGACTGGGTCGGACTGGGATTCAGCGCCGTCGGCCTCGTTCCGGACGTCGGCGACACGTTGGCGGTTCCCGGGAAGGTGGCGGGCTTCGTCGCCCGTCACCCCGAGCTGGCTCCCGTCGTCGGGGCAACCCTCGTCGGGCTCAAGTCCGTTCCCGACCACGTCAAGGCGACCGCCTCCAAGGGCATCTGGAAGAACTGGGACGACCTCGCCGACACGGGCACCAACAACAGAACCCTCTTCAGACTCCAGACAGGACGGACCAACCTCGACACTCTGGCCGGATCGCTCCAGCGCCCCACCCACGTCACCGGCTCCCCGGCCCGGTTCATGCGGGACGGTTACGAGGGCGAACGATGGCTGGAGGGCGTCTACAACGCCCACCAGGCAGGCGTGAACACGCAGGTTCGCATGCCCACGGTTGGCTGCGTCGACGTGTGCAACGCCGCCAACATCCGGGTCATAGACGTCTACGCGGACGGCATAGCCCACGAGTCCAAGGTCGGCTACAAGACGTTGAGCCAGGTCAAGAAACAGATCCGCTCCGACGCTCACCTGATCGAAATCGGAACCATCAAGGGCGCCAGCTGGCACTTCTTCGCCAGCGCACACACCAACAAGCTGGGCGCGTCCCCCGCGGTGCTGGACCTGCTCGACGAAGTGGGAATCCCCTACACGATTCACGTTCCCAAGCGTGGGTAGACGCCTGGCCAGGCTCAGACCGAGGTGGAACGCGACTCAAAGGGCACCAGTGTCGGACGCTGAGCCACTACAGGCGTGGGGGCCGGGCGTCGGGTGGAGCGTCGGTGGATGGTCCCTGACGCACGCCAGGGACGGACTTGTCCTGTCGACGGCCACCGGGAGCGAGCGCTTCGAAGGGCTTGACGTGCGGCGGCTGTCGGTCCGCCGTCGCTGGTTCAGGCTCCGGCTCGTCGTGGCCGGCAGCCCGGATCGATGGTTCGCCGGCCTGACCCGAACGGACTCGGCCGAAATCCGAGCGGCCATCTCCGGCCACCTGGCCAAGGCGCAGGCCGCCCCGGCCCTGGACATGGCTTGCCGGTTCCGATCCGACCTCAACAACCTCGTCGCGACCCATGCGGCCGAGGGACGGTGGATTCCCCACGATCGCGCGGCGGCAGTCCTCCGATCGCGGCCCGCCCCGTCCGCGGTCGACCTGGCAATCTCGGTGCCTCCTGAGTTGCTCGACGCCGAGGAAAGGGAGGCCCTGGCCCTGCTCACCGGGGGCGCGACGGCGGCGATCCGGGATGCGAATGCCCGCATCCGCGCCGGCGAGATCTTCCATGCCCGCCAGTTCTTCAACCGGGTCGAGAAGAGCCCGCTCACCGAGGAGCAACTCCGCGCCGTCGTCACCTTGGACAACCGCGTGCGCGTCATCGCCGCAGCCGGCTCGGGCAAGACATCGGTGATGGTGGCGCGTGCCGCCTACGCCGTCGCTCGTGGGTTCATTGCCCCGGATCGCATTCTCATGCTTGCCTTCAACGCCGATGCCGCCGCCGAACTTCAACGCCGGGTCACCACACGACTCGGGGCCCTCGGGTTACCAGCCGACGGGGTGCAGGCCAGCACGTTCCACTCGTTCGGACGCAGACTGATCGGGCAGGCCACAGGACGCAAACCGAGCATCGCTCCATGGGTCGAGGACGGCCGCGATATCGAGAAGGTCAGTGAGATCATCGACGCCCTGCGCGACGGCTCCGAAGATTTCCGATTCAAGTGGGATCTGTTCCGGTTGCTCTACGGGCGCATGTCCGACACTCCCGACGGTGGAGAGCACGACAGCTACGACCGCACACGACGCGTCACCGGTCTGGGGACATACCGCGGCGACACGGTCCGCAGCGAGGGCGAGAGACTGATCGCGGACTGGCTGTTCCTCAACGGCGTCGACTACCGATACGAGCAGCCCTACTCACACGACGTCGCCGACGGAGCCCACGCGCAGTACCGGCCCGACTTCATCTACCCGCAGATCGATGTCTGGCACGAGCACTGGGCCCTGGACGCCGACGGCAAGCCGCCGGCCGCGTTCGAGGGATACGAAGACTCGATCCGTTGGAAGAAGTCGGTCCATCAAAAGTACGGCACAGAGCTGATCGAGACGACGTGGCACGAGGTCCTCAGCCTCCGCGGGTTCCAGGCCCTGGCAGCAGACCTCCGCAACCACGGCCAGCAACTGGACTGGAACCCCGACCGTGACATCCCCGGTGCTGCACCGATATCGCACGAGCGGCTCGCCAGACTGATGCGGACCTTCCTGTCCCACGTCAAGACCAACGCCCTGACCCGAAGTGATCTCGCGGCACGCCTCGACTCCAGACCAAGCCGTCGCACGGAGCTGTTCCTCGAGCTGTTCTGGAGCATCCACGATCGATGGGAGCACGAGCTCCGATCCGCAGACGTCATCGACTTCGACGACATGCTCACCCGGGCAACCGTACTGCTCGAACAGAACCCGTCGCTGAGCAGTTACGACATGATCCTCGTCGACGAGTTCCAAGACACGAGCCGATCGCGCGCCAGACTCGTCCGGGCACTATCGGCCGGCCCCGAGAAGTACCTGCTCGCGGTCGGCGACGACTGGCAGGCGATCAATCGGTTCGCCGGAGCCGACCTCACCGCCATGTCCCAGTTCGACGAGTTCTTCGGCCCCGCCGAGACCCTGTACCTGCAGACCACCTTCCGTAATCCCCAGGCGATCGCGGATGTCGCCGGCCGTTTCGTGAGCCGCAACCCCACCCAGCTCCCTAAGCGCGTGATCGCGGCGGACAACGAGTCCACCGGCCCACTGATCACCGTGGTCAGGGTCGGGAGCCGGGACTCCCTCACACATGCCATCGACAAACAGCTCGCCGCTCTCGCCACGACCGCGCCCGGCAGCAGCGTCGACGTCCTGGGACGCTACCGACACGAGAACCAGCTGATACCCCTTAGGCGCTTCCCCGGGCTGGACGTCCAATTCCGTACTGTTCACGCCGCCAAGGGACTCGAAGCCGACTACGTGTTCCTGCCCAACCTGACCACCGGGGCCCATGGATTCCCCAGCCAGATCGAGGATGATCCTGTGCTCAACCTCGTACTGGCCGGGAACGACGACTACCCACACTCCGAGGAACGCAGGCTGCTCTACGTCGCGCTGACCCGCGCGAGACACGGGGTGACGATCTTCACTGCTGAGGGCCTCGAGTCCCCGTTCATCGTCGAACCTGACTTGGCTCACTATTGCCTGATCTGGGGGTCGGGTTGGCGTTGACTAGGTGTTCGTGTCCGCAGGGTGTGCACTAATCGGGTGCTGGTTCTAGCCTTGGGGCGTGTCTCCCTACGTGCGG
>JAUHXZ010000098.1 GCA_030426725.1 Actinomycetes bacterium | reverse complement strand
TGCGGTGCGACTACCCGGTCGCGTTGATGGAACGTGCCGCGACGACGGGCTTCCTCGCGGCGAACGCGCTCCTCGGAGGCTGGGGGGCGGCCGGCCACGACCTGTGGACGGTTCCGATGACGGGCCTTCTGGCGCGTCGCTCCCGCTGACCCACTGGTCCCGCCCGGAGCGCCGACGCCAGCCTCCCGTCTCGACGCCTGCGCAATTGCGCAGGCGTCGGACAGTATGGCTGGCGTCCATCAGAATTGCGCTGGCGTCGAACGTTGGGGCTGGCGTTTGGACAGCAAGCCTGGCGTTCACCGGTGAGGAGCGCCCACACCGGCGGCCAACAGCATGAGGGGGTCGAGGGGTGGGGCCGGGGCAGGTTGGGTGGGCGTCGCGATCGGACCGGCGCGAAGCGCCCGTCCCGGGAGCGTGGGCGGCCCGGCCCCACCCCTCGACACCCGAGCCCGGGAAGAGTTCTGCCGGCGGGCGACGGTGGTTTCGACGCGGGGACGTCGCAGAGCGACGTCGCCCGGCTCAACCAGCGTCGGAGGAGGCGACGGTCAGAGGCGGGGCGTCGGGAGCGAGCCCGCGACGGCGCGCAACGCCACTCCGGCCTTCTCCCGGCCGGGCACGCGCAGTCGGCCGCTGAACACGTCGTAGTCGGCTTCCTCGATCCGTTCCAGGATCCTGCTGTACAGCACCAGCGCCGTCCCGACGCAGGCCTTCGACGCCTTCGGCAGCATGTCCAGGCCCGGCACGGCCTGCCGGTACAGGTCCCGGTTGCGCTCGATCTGCTCGGCCATCACCGCCCGCCACTGAGGCGTGACGCGCCGCTCCCACGGGTCGGCGCCGTGCCGCTCGAGATCCTCCTGCGGCAGATAGACACGGCCGCGGTCCAGGTCCTCGCCGACGTCGCGCAGGAAGTTGGTGAGCTGGAACGCGTGCCCCAGTGCCCTTGCCGGCTCCTTGGCGTCCGGCGTCAGCGGCTCGAGCACGGGCAGCATCATCTCGCCGATCACCGCCGCGGAGCCCTCCATGTACCCGTCGCGCAGGTCCTCCCAGGTGGCCCACGTGGTCCGGGTGAGGTCGAGTTCCATCGCGTTGAAGAACCGCTCGAAGCACTCGGGCGACGTGCCCCGCCGGTTGATGCTCTCCACGATCGCCGCCATCACCGGCTGCTCGGCGGTGCCGCGCGACAGGGAGTCGAAGAACGTGCGCCGGAAGCCGTCGAGCCGCTCCTCGGTGGTGCCGTCGCGCGGGACGGCGGCGTCGTCCTCGCTGACCTTCTCCGGCTCGTCGACGATGTCGTCGGCCAGGCGGCACAGCGCGTAGACGGTGTAGACGTCGCGGCGCTGCGCGGTGGGCAGCAGGCGCGCGCCCCAGTAGTAGGTGGTGCCGTACTCGCGGGTGAGCTCGGCGCAGCGCCGGTAGCCGGCGTCGACCCTCGTGCTCATCGCCACATCTCCTCGACTCGTCGTGCCGCCAGCTTGCCCGAGATCAGCACCATCGGGATCCCGACACCCGGGGTGGTGCCGGAGCCGGCGAACACCAGCCCCGGGACCCGCTTGTCGACGTTGCGCGGCCGGAACGGCCCGGTCTGCGGGAACGTGTGCGCCAGCGCGAACGGCGTGCCGGCCGCCATGCCCTGGCGTTCCCAATCCGCTGGCGTGACGAGCTCCTCGGTGACGATGTCGGCGGGGAGGCCCTGCTCCTCGAGGAAGCGCAGCATCCGGCCCCGCAGCATCGGACCCTCGGCCGCCCAGTCGAGCTTCCCCACGTGGAGGTTCGGCACGGGCTCCAGCAGGTAGTAGGTGTGGTGGCCGTCAGGGGCCGCGGCCGGGTCGTCGAGCGACGGCACGGACAGGAACCGCGACGGATCCGTCATGGGGGTGCCCTTGTGCAGCAGCTCGCGGAACGCGCCGCCCCACGCCTTGCCGAAGAAGATGTTGTGGTGGCCGATGTCGTCCGGCATCTCGCCGCGCACCCCGACGTGCCACACGAGCGCACTGGGGGAGTACTTGCCCTTGCGGGCCACGCGCGGCGCCTCGAGTTCGGGCAGGAACCGGTCGTAGGCGACGGGCAGATCGGCGGTGACGACGACCGCGTCGGCGACGGCCAGGTCGCCGTCGGCGAGCCGCAGGCCGTTGACGGAGCCGTCGCAGCGCCGCTCGATCCGGTGAACCGGGGTGGAGTAGCGGAACTCGACCCCGGCGTCGGCGGCCGCCGCGGCCATCGCCCGTGGGACGGCGTGCATGCCGCCCTCGGGGAAGAACACGCCCTCGATGGAGTCCATGTAGGTGATGACGGCGTAAAGGGCCAGGGCCTGGGCGGGCGCCAACCCCGCGTACATCGCCTGGAAGCTGAACACGCGGTGGAGGCGCTCGTCGTCGAACCGCCGCCCGACGGCGGGCCCGAGCCGCCCGAAGCCGCCGAGCCTGAACAGTTCGAGGGCGGCCTTCGGGGAGCGCAGCAGACTCAGAGGCGAGTTGAAGTTGGCGTCGATGAAGTTGGGCAGTTCGACGTCGTTGAGCCGCTTCAGCCACACGACGAAGTCGTCGAACGCGGCGGCGTCCTTGGCGCCGCACTGCTCGGCGATCTCCTGTCGCATCGCCTCGTGCCCGGGACGGACCAGCAGCCGGGAGCCGTCGGCGAAGCGGGCGTTGTAGGCGGGGTCGAGGGCCTTCATCGTCACGTAGTCGGAGCTGCTGCGGCCGACGGCGGCGAACGCCTCCTCGAGCAGTGACAGCATCGTGAACACGGTTGGCCCGGTGTCGAAGCGGAAGCCGTCCTTCTCCAGGGAGCCGTTGCGGCCGCCGGGAATGTCCTCGCGCTCGAACACCGTCACGCGGTGCCCGGCGCCGGCGAGGTGGAGGGCGGCGGACAGGCCGGACAGCCCGGCGCCGACGACGGCGACAGTACGGGGGGAAGCGGTCATCAGGCGTCTCTCCAGGCCAGGGCGTGGGCGGTGGCGCGCAGTCCGGCGACGCCGGCGGCGGCGAGTTGCGAGCCCTCGAGCAGGGCCAGCCCCTCGCGGACCTCGTCGTCGATCATCGTCTCCAGCGCGCCCTCGGCCCCGGCCTCGCGCATCGCCTGTGCGAGCGGGGCGACGTCGTCGCGCCCGAACCGCGGCGTGCCGACGGCGGCGAGGAGTTCGGCGTCGTGGCCGGTCAGCCGCTTCTTGGCGATGGAGAGCAGGACGGTGGGCTTGCCTTCGAGGAGGTCGTCCCCGGCGGGCTTGCCGGTGACTTCGGGGTCGCCCCACACGCCGAGGTGCTCGTCGCGGAGGGCGAAGGCGAGCCCGAGCCGGTCGCCGCAGCCGAGGAACGCCTCGACGACGGCGGGCGGCGCACCCGCGGCCGTCGCGCCCAGCTGGAGGGGCCGGGCGACGGTGTAGCGGCCGGTCTTGGCGCGGGCGATGTACTCGGCGTGTGCCCGGTCGCGGCGGCTGGCGGCGGCGCCGGTGAGGTCGGCGCGCTGCCCGGCGATGAGCTCGACCGACAGGATGTACCACAGGTCGCGCAGCTTCGGCGGCAGCCCGTCGACGAGCCTGTCGGCCACGGTGTGGGCGAGGTCGCCAAGGAGGACGGCCAGGTTGCGCCCGAAAACTTCCGGGTCGCCGTGGGAGGCGGACTCGCGGTGCCAGGCCTCCGCCTGCCGGTGGGCCGACGGTCGGCCTCGGCGGGAGTCCGACTCGTCCATGACGTCGTCGTGGATGAGCGCGAAGAGATGGAGGGTCTCCAGCGCGGCGGAGATCCGGACCATGTTCCGGTAGCCGGGTGAGCCGTGGGCACCGCCGGTGGCGATGAAGCCCCAGTACGCCAGGGACACGCGCAGCCGCTTGCCGTGGCCGATCAGCAGGCTGGACAGCCACTGGGGGAGGTCGACGGGCAGGACGTCGAGGCCGAGTTCGCCGGCGTACTCGCGCCACTCCAGGGCCAGGGCGCCGATCTCGGCGGCGAGCAGGGCGTCGACGTCGGCGATCGCCTTGCCGACGTCCACCGACGGAGGCGTCGGGTGCCAGGCGGCCTCGGGGTGCTCGGCGGCGATCCGGGGGATCTGGAGGGCGGCCCAGGGGCTGTAGACGTGCGGGGTGGCCTCGATGGCATCGGCCAGCTTCTCCCACGGCACCCAGCGCCACTCGGAAACCTCGTCGGGGTCTGGCTGGGGATACTCGTCGGAGACGAAGGCGGCGTAGACGGGACAGATCTCGTTCTCGACGATGCCGGAGGCGTCCGTGGCGCGGTACCGGAAGTCCGGCAGCAGCGGCGTGAGCGGGCCGACGTGCAGTCCGAGTTCCTCGCGGATGCGCCGACGGGCGGCGTCCTCGAGGGCCTCGCCCGGGCGGGGGTGCCCGCAGCACGAGTTGGTCCATACACCGGGCCAGGTCTTCTTGGCCAGCGCGCGCCGGGTCACGAGGACCTCGCCGGCCGCGTTGAAGATGTAGGTGGAGAACGCCAGGTGGAGCGGGGTGTCCTCGGTGTGAACGCCGACCCGGTCAGCACGCCCGATCGGGGTACCGTCGTCGGCCAGCAGGATGACGTCGTCGGCCGGCGCTTCGGTGCCTGGCCGTCGGGTGTGGTGCCGGTCAGCAATCATCTGTTGTCCAATGTTTGTCGAACCTTTTGGATGACCTTAGCGAGCAGCATCCGAAAAGGCAACGGTTGATCAAGGTTTGTCTAACCTTTGCTAATGTTAGCGGGGATCGGAGGTTCTCGATGTACACAGTCAAGCAGGTCTCAGGCCTGACCGGGGTCGCCGAGCCGACCCTGCGGGTGTGGGAGCGCCGCTACGGCATCGTGAGCCCTGAGCGCTCACCCGGCGGCTATCGGCTCTACGACGACGCCCAGCTCGCCGTGTTACGGGACATGGCGGCCCTCGTCGACGCCGGGGTGCCGGCGTCGCGGGCCGCCGCGACGGTCAAGGAACTGGCGAGCTCCCCGGTCGCCGAGGGCCGCGGCACCGGAGCCCTCCCCGACGGCGACGAGTTCATCGCCGCCGCGCTGTCCCTTGAGCCCTCCGTCCTCGACGACGTGCTCCGACGCGCGCTGGCGGCAGCGCCGTTCGAGGAGGTCGCCGATCAGTGGATCCTTCCCCAGCTGCAGCGGCTGGGCGAGGCATGGGAGGCGGGGGAGGCCACCGTCGCCCACGAACACTTCGCCAGCGGTGGTGTCATGCGGGCCGTCTCCGCCGTCTTCGACGCCGCCGCCGTATCGGCCGAGGGGCCGGCGGTCCTCGTGGGGCTCGCCGAGGGCGACCGGCACCAGCTCGCGCTCCTGTGCTTCGCCGCGTGCCTGCGTCGCCGCGGCGTCGACGTCGTCTACCTCGGCGCCGACATCCCCACCGAGGAGTGGGTCAGTGCCGCGCGCCGTCGGCACGCCCGTGCGGCGGTCCTCGGTGTCACGCGCGAGGAGGGCATCGGGTCGGCGAGGGAACTGGCCGATGCGCTGGGCTCCATCACCCCGCCGATGTCGGTGTGGGTCGGTGGGTCGCAGTCGGATGCCATCGATGGCGTGCACGTGCTGCCCCCCAAGGTGAGCGAGGCCGCTGCGAACCTCCACCTCGGCCTCGCCGCCGGCAGCGTCTGACCATCCGGCAGCTACGACGAAGGGCGCCACCCCCGCGGGGGATGGCGCCCTTCGTCGTTTCAGCGGATCAGAGGCCGAACTCGCCGCCGAAGTCGCCCTCCTCGAGGCGGGCCTTGACGGCCGAGAGGAAGCGGGCCGCGAGCGCGCCGTCGATGAGGCGGTGGTCGTAGCTCATCGACAGGTACATCATGTGCCGCACCGCGATCGACTCGTTGCCGAACTTGTCCTCCACGACGACGGGGCGCTTCACCAGCGCGCCGGTGCCGAGGATGGCCACCTGCGGCTGGTTGACGATCGGCGTGTCGAACAGCGTGCCGGCCGAGCCGTAGTTGGTGATGGTGAACGTGCCGCCCGACAGTTCGTCCGGCGTGACCTTGCTGGCCCGGGTGCGGGCGGCGAGGTCGCCGATCTTCTTCGCCAGGCCGGTGAGGTTGAGATCGCCCGCGTCCTTGATGACCGGGACGAGCAGCCCCTTCTCGGTGTCCACGGCCATGCCGATGTGCTCGCCGTCGGCGTACGTGACGGTCCCGGCGTCGGTGTCGATCGTTGCGTTGACCACGGGGAACTGCTTGAGCGCCTCCACCGCGGCCATCGTGATGAACGGCAGGTAGGACAGCGAGGCGCCCTCGCGCTTCTTGAAGTCGTCCTTGACCTGGTTACGGATGTGGCTGATCGCGGTCACGTCCACCTCGACGGTGGCCGTGAGCTGCGCCGACACGTGCAGCGACTCGACCATGCGCTCGGCGATGGTCTTGCGCAGCCGCGACAGCTTCTCCGTCGTGCCGCGAACCTTGGAGGCCTCGGCCGCCGGGGCGGGCTTGGCCGGAGCCGCGGCGGGCGAGGCGGCCTTGGCGGGGGCCTCCTTCTTGGCCTTGGCGGCCTCGGCCGCGTCCAGGACGTCCTGCTTGCGGATGCGGCCGCCGACACCGGTGCCCTTGAGGCTCGCGATGTCGATGCCGTGTTCCTTGGCCAGCTTGCGCACCAGCGGGGTCACGTAGGTGCCGTCGCCCGAGGCCTCGGAGGCGCGGCGGGCCGCGGCGGCCTCGACGGCCGGCGAGTACTCGGGCTTC
Source organism: Actinomycetes bacterium (assembly GCA_030426725.1). Lineage (GTDB taxonomy): Bacteria > Actinomycetota > Actinomycetes > Propionibacteriales > Propionibacteriaceae > Arachnia. The sequence continues at coordinate 1,362 of JAUHXZ010000098.1, read as the reverse complement.
GGGGCGGGTGCGGGCGAGGGTGCCGACGCGGGGGAGGGAGCCGAGGCCGCGGACGACTGCTGCTTGGGCGCGGGGGCCGGGGTGGGCTCGGGCTTGGGCTCCTCCTTCTTCTCCTCGGCCGGGGCGGGAGCGGACTCGGCGGGGGCGGCGGACGCCTCACCGACGATGGCCAGCACGGCACCGACCTCGGCGACCTCGTCCTCCTTGAACTTGATCTCGAGCAGCGTGCCCGCGGCGGGGCTGGGGATCTCGGTGTCGACCTTGTCGGTGGAGACCTCGAGCAGCGGCTCGTCGACCTCGACGGTGTCGCCGACCTCCTTGAGCCAACGCGACACGGTGCCTTCGGTGACCGACTCGCCCAGCGCGGGGAGCGTCACCTCGGTGCCCTCGGCGGGGCCGGACGAGGGAGCCTCGGCGGCGGGCTCGGGTTCCGGCTCGGGTTCCGGCTCCGGCTCGGGTTCCGGCTCGGGCTCGGGAGCGGGCTCCTCGGCCGCCGCGGAGGAGGACTCGTCGGCGTCGCCGATCACGGCCAGGACCGCGCCGACCTCGGCGACGTCGTCCTCCTGGAACTTGATCTCGAGAAGCGTGCCCGCGGCGGGGCTGGGGATCTCGGTGTCGACCTTGTCGGTGGAGACTTCCAGCAGGGGCTCATCGGCTTCGACGGTGTCTCCGACTTCCTTCAACCAGCGGGAGATGGTGCCTTCCGTGACGGATTCGCCCAGTGCCGGGAGGGTGACTTCGGTTGACATGTGAGTGTGGCTCCTTTGCGTGCCGCGATTGTGGTTCCAGCCTATATGTCTTTTCAGCCGTGCATGTGCAGCGGCAACCCGGTGAGGGCCCAGTTGGCTTCGGCGATCGCCTCGCCCAGGGTGGGGTGCGCATGCACGATGTCGGCCACGTCGTCGGGAGTCGCCTCCCAGCCGACGAGGAGGGCGCCCTCAGCGATGAGTTCGGCCACGTCGTCGCCGACGGCGTGCACCCCGACGATCGCTCCGCCGGGCCGGCGCACGAGCCGCACGATTCCCGTCTCCCGCTCCCCGGGCGCCCGGAGGATCTGCGCGCGGCCGTTGCCAGTGAGATGGTAGTCCACCGTCTGAGCATCAGGACCGGCCTGCTCGGCGGTGAGGCCGACGGAGGCGACCTGCGGGGTCGAGTAGGTGATGCGCGGGATGTGGGCGTCGCGGGGGAGGGTCGGGCGCTTCGCGTGAAGCCCCTGCTGGTGCGCGATGCGCTCGGCGAGGAACAGGCCGTGCGCGTAGCCCCGGTGCGCGAGTTGGGGCCCCGCGACGAGGTCCCCGGCTGCGTAGACGCCGCGGATGCCGGTCTGGAGCTGGTCGTCGACGGAGACGTGCCCGGTCGCGG
>JAUHXZ010000097.1 GCA_030426725.1 Actinomycetes bacterium | reverse complement strand
CGCCGCGCGGCCGCCGACGGTGAGGGCCACGCCGCCGCTTCCGATGCGCTGCTCGTGCCGAACCCGACGGGTATCCATGCGCGCCCCGCCGCGACGCTCGTCTCGCTCGCCAAGAACTTCGAGTCCGACATCAGGCTCCGGCGCGGCGACGACTCCGCCAATGCCAAGAGCATCGTGTCGATCATGGGCCTGGCCGCCGGCTTCCGCGACAAGGTCACCGTCACCGCGTTCGGCCCCGACGCCGACGCCGCGGTCGACGAGCTCGCCGACGCGATCCGCGCCGGGCTCGGTGAGGACTGCCCGCCTCTGTCCGGCACCGAGGACACTGCGGCGGTGCCCGCCGTCACGGAGCCCGAACCGGAGCCGGAGCCCGAGGAGGAGCCCGAGTTCCGCTCCGGCGACCCCAATGTCCTGCTCGGCGTCGCCGCGTCGCCGGGACTCGGCGTCGGTCAGGTGCTGCAGATCCACCACGACGACATCAAGGTCGAGGAGCACGCGGAGGACCGGCACAAGGAGACCCGCAAGCTCAACAGCGCCATCGACCGGGCCATCCTGGACCTGTCCGCGCTGCAGAAGCGGCTCGAGCAGGAGGCCGACCCCGAGAAGGCCGCCATCTTCGCCGCACACCAGGAGATCCTCGGCGACCCCGACCTGCTGGACCTGGCCCGCAGCGGCATCGACAAGGGCAAGAGTGCCCCCTTCGCGTGGCGGGCCGCCTACAACTCGTTCGCCGACACCCTCGCCGGCCTCAAGAACGAGGTGCTCGCCGGGCGCGCCAACGACGTCCGCGACGTCGGCCAGCGCGTCCTCGAGGAGCTGACGGGCCAGCGCAGCGAGAAGCCCGAACTGGCGGAGGGCACCATCCTCATCGCCGAGGACCTCACACCGTCGGACACCGCCCAGCTCGACCGCAGCAAGGTCGTCGGCTTCGCCACCACCGGCGGCGGCGCGTCGTCCCATGTGGCGATCATCGCCCGCTCGCTCGACATCCCCGCCGTCGCCGGCATCGAGGGCCGCGCGCTGAACATCCCCGACGGCACCCGCGTCGTCCTCGACGGCAGCGCCGGCAAGCTGCAGATGAACCTCACCGACGAGGAGATCGACGGCATCGTCGCCCGCCAGCAGCGGATCGCGGCCCGCAAGGCCGCCGAGGAGGCGGAGAAGGACAACCCGGCGGTGACCACCGACGGCCACCAGGTGGCGGTCGTCGCCAACATCGGCGGCGTCGAGGACGCCCAGGAGGCCATGACGCGCGGCGCCGAGGGCGTCGGGCTGCTCCGCAGCGAGTTCGTCTTCATGGGCAGGTCCACCGCACCCACCGAGCAGGACCAGGCCGATGTGTACGCCGCCTGCTCGAGGGCGCTCCGCCCCGGGCAGCCGCTGGTGATCCGCACGCTCGACGTCGGCGGCGACAAGCCGCTGGCCTACCTGCCGATCCCGGCGGAGGAGAACCCGTTCCTCGGCATCCGCGGCGTGCGCGTCGGGCTGGAGAAGCCCGAGGTACTGCGCACGCAGGTCCGGGCGATCCTCGCGGCGGCCGGAGCGGGCGCCGAGCTCAACGTCATGTTCCCCATGATCGCCACCGTCGACGACTGGCGCCGCACCAAGGCGATCTTCGACGAGGAGCGCGCCAAGGCCGATGTCGCGGGCGAGGTGCACGTCGGCATCATGATGGAGGTCCCGTCGGTGGCGGTGATGGCGAAGCAGTTCGCGGCCGAGGAGGGCTGCGAGTTCTTCAGCGTCGGCACCAACGACCTGACGAGCTACACCCTCGCGATGGACCGGGGCCACCCCAAGCTGGCGTCGCAGGTGGACCCCTGCAACCCGGCGGTCCTCACCCTCATCGGCGGCGCGGCGGAGGCGCTGCACGAGCACGGCAAGTGGCTGGGCGTGTGCGGCGGCGTCGCGTCGGACCCGCAGGCGGTGCCGATCCTCGTGGGTCTCGGGGTGGACGAGCTGAGCTGCTCGATCCCCGCCATCCCGTCGGTCAAGGCGGCGGTGCGGAAGTACAGCATGGACACGTGCAGGGAGTTGGCCGCCAAGGCCGTCACCTGCTCCACCCCCGACGAGGTGCGGGCGTTGGTGCCCGCCGACGAGGCCTGAGGGCCGAGGAGTAAGCCATGAGCAGCGCACAAGAGATCGTCAAGGGCCTCGGCGGGGCCGAGAACATCGTCAGCCTCAGCCACTGCGCCACCCGGCTGCGGTTCCAACTGATCGACGGCGGGAAGGTCGACGCGGCCGCGATCGACTCCGTCAAGGCCGTGATGGGCACCGTCCCGCAGGCGGGCGACCGCTTCCAGGTGATCATCGGCGGCGGCGTGCAGAACGTCTACAACGAGATCAACGCCCTCCCGGAGATGTCCGACAAGCGGGAACTGAGCGACGAGGAACTCAAGGCCGCCGCCCGCGCGGGCGGCGTGCGCGGGAAGTTCGCCTGGGTGGACTCCTTCTTCGAGTTCCTGTCCGACTCCTTCCGCCCGGTGCTCGGCGCGCTGCTCGGCGCGTCGCTGTTCATCACGTTCATGTCGCTCATGAGCACGCTGGGGGTCATCGGGAACTGGGCCGACCCCACCGTCGAGCTGGAGCCGCAGTGGCAGTTCGTCAACCTGCTGTGGCAGTCGGTGTTCGTCTTCCTGCCCCTGATGGTGGCGTACAACGCCTCCAAGAAGGTGGGAGCGGACCCGTGGGTCGGCTTCGCCATCATGGCGGTGCTGATGCTGGCCGGCTTCGGCAACCTCGGGCAGTACGGCGAGACGGTCAACGTGTTCGGCAGCGACGTCACCCAGGTCGACATCTTCGGCCTGCCGCTGACCATCTTCAACTACGACTCGCAGGTGTTCCCGCCGCTGCTGATGGCCGGGGCCCTGGGGCCGCTGTACAAGCTGCTGAAGAAGCTCATCCCGGAGAACCTGCAGCTGATCTTCGTGCCGTTCCTCGCAATGCTGATCATGATGCCGCTGACGGCGTTCATCATCGGCCCCATCGGCGTGTACCTCGGTGCGTGGGTCGCCCAGGGCCTCGGCGCGATCAATGCTTTCTCGCCGTTCATCTTCGCCATCGTCATCCCGCTGGCATACCCCTTCATGGTCCCGCTGGGCCTGCACTGGCCGATCAACGCAGTCATGCTGCTGAACATCCAGACGCTCGGCTACGACTTCATCCAGGGACCCATGGGCGCGTGGAACTTCGCGTGCTTCGGTGCGACTGCGGGCGTGCTCGTGCTGGCGATGCGCGACCGCGACATCCAGATGCGCCAGACCGCGACCGGCGCCCTCGCCGCGGGCCTGTTGGGCGGCATCTCGGAACCGTCCCTGTACGGCATCCATCTGCGGTTCAAGCGGATCTACCCACGCCTGCTCGCCGGCTGTCTCGCCGGCGGCCTGGTGCTCGGCTTCGGCGGAACCTTCTCCGAGGCGGGCGCCGTGACGACGAACGCGTTCGTGTTCACGTCGCTGCTGACCATCCCGGCGTTCACGCCCATGGCGCTGTACGGCATCGCCGTGGCGGTCGCGTTCTTCACGTCGATGCTCCTGGTCGTGATGTTCGACTACCGCACCAAGGAGCAGCGGCTGGCGCACAAGGCCGACCTCGAGCCGGCCGGCCCGGAGCCGAAGATCATCCTCGTCGGCGACGTCGAGGAGAACCAGGCCAAGCAGTGGCTGAAGGCGCTCGGCGGCGAGGACAACGTCGTCAAGGTGACCCAGGTCGCCGAGACCCGGCTGCGCGTCGAGGTGAAGGACTCGTCGCTGGTCGACCTCGAGGCGCTGCATCGCGCCGAGCTGCCGGGAGCCGTGCAGATCGACGACAAGGTGTGGCACCTCGTCGCCGGGCTTGAGTCCGAGCAGTACGCGCACGCCATGGGCCGGCGCCTCCCGGTGCCCACCGGCTAGCCACCGCTCCCCCATCCCCCTCACCCCCCCTCCCGCTCGGCGCGGGAGGGGGGGTTGAGCAATTGGATGGGTTCGTCGCACGGCCCCCGCCTGAGTTGAGCGGGGGCCGTGTCGCCAACCCATCCAATTGCTCAACCGCGGGGGGCGGCGGGGGGTCCTAGGCTGGGCACTGACCGACGGGAGGGCGGGCCATGGCGCGGATCTTGATGGCCGGGGTTCCCGCCTACGGGTTGGTCGTGCCGTCCCTGCCGTTCACGCGGGCCCTGGTCGACGCGGGCCACGCCGTCGACTACCTCATGGGCGAGGCGTTCCGCGGACGGGTGGAGGCCGCCGGTGCCGAGTTCGTTCCCTTCGGCCCCGCCTGGTCGCTCTCGAGTCCGGCACAGCTGGTGCCACCCAACGGGCGCCGTCTCTTCCGGGCCCTGTCCGCCAGCATCCGCAATCTGGCAGCCGGATACGACGCCGTCGTCGTCGCCGGGTTCAGCCCGGACCTGCCGACGTTGGAGCAGACCCTCGACTGCCCCGTCATCCTCCTGTCCCCCATGTTCTTCCAGAACGAGCGCGTCATCGCACACCTCTCCGGTATCTGCACATCGCTGCCCGCCCCGGCCCGGTACGCCCTCCGGACCCCCGCGCTCCGCAGACGCGCCGCCCGGGTCATCGGGCCCGTCGTCCTGGGGACGCGCATGGACGACATGCTGGACCTGATGCGCCCCAGGTCGACCACCCTGAACATCACCCCGGCGACCCGGTACTACCAGCCGTTCTCCGGGGACTTCGACGACGAGCCGTGCTTCTTCGCCGGCCCGACGTCCACCGCGTCGATGCCTGACGAATCGTTCCCGCTCGACCGGTTGCGGGAACACCCGGGACCGGTCGTCTACGCCACCCTCGGCACAGTCTTCAACCGCGACCTCGGCTACTTCCGGGCGGTGATCGACGCGTTCCGGGACAGCGACGCGCTGGTCGTCGTGACCACCGGCCGGAAAGAGAGCCTCGACGGGTTGGGCGAGCTGCCCGCGAACGTGATCGCAAGCTCGTTCGTCCCTCAGTCCGACGTCCTCGCTGAGGCGGACCTCTGCTTCACCCACGGCGGCTTCGGCAGCACCACGGACACGATCCTCGCCGGCGTCCCCGCCGTGCTCACCCCCATGGGCGCCGACCAGTTCTTCAACGCACACCGCGTTCTGGAACTCGACGCCGCGCGCGTGATGCCGAAGCGTGAGGTCACGCCCGAGACGATCCGGCGGCACGCGGACGCGGTGCTCTCCGACGGCGCACCCGCGGGCCTGCCTTCCCTGCGGGCCTCGTTCGAGTCGGCTCCCGGCCCCGCGGGCGCCGTCCGCGAGCTGGAGCGGGCCCTCCGGATCTGAGGCTGCGGGGCCGCTCCGGGGCCCCGGAAGTCACCACGGACTGCGGACACGCGACACTAGGGTGAGATCGAGGAGGCAACCGTGGCACCCACCGTCCTTGTCGTCGACGACGCGGCCGAGATCCGCACGCTCCTGCGCAGCTACCTCGAGGCCGAGGGCATGGCCGTGCTGGACACCGGCTCGGGGGACGAGGCCGTGCGCCTCACCACCGAACAGCAGCCCGACGTCGTCCTCCTCGATCTCGGACTCCCCGACGTGTCGGGCCTCGACGTGCTCGGGCGCGTCAGGGCGGAGTCGTCGGTCTACGTCATCGTCGTCACGGCCCGGGCGGAGGAGGTCGACAAGCTGGTGAGCCTGAGCCTCGGCGCCGACGACTACATCGTCAAGCCCTTCAGCCCCCGCGAGGTCGTCGCACGGGTGCATGCCGTGCTGCGCCGCCCCCGCGTCGATACGGCCCCCACCGATCCCGCGCTCCGTTTCGACGGACTGACGATCGACCCCGAGCGTCGGACGGTGACCGCCGACGGGTCCGCGGTCCAGCTCAGTGCGCTCGACTTCGACCTGCTGCTGGCCCTCGCGGAGCATCCCGGGCGCGTGTACTCCCGGGCCCAGCTCCTCGAGAAGGTGTGGGGGTACTCCCACCTCGGGGACGAACGGGTGGTCGACGTTCACATCCGCACCATCCGGGCGGCCCTCGGCGACTCGGGCTCCACCTACATCGGCACCGTGCGCGGCGTCGGCTACCGGTTCCTCGGCTCACCGTCGGACCGACCATGAGACGCCTCGGGGTCCGGCTGACGCTCAGCCACGTCGCGGTGGTCGTCGTCGGCGCCGTCATCACCTTCTTCCTCACACGAACACTGGCCCCGGCCCTGTACGACCGGATGCAGCAGCGCGGCCCGCGGACCGGGATGGGCCAGGGTCAGAGCTTCCGGGAGCAGCTCACCGAGTCGGTGGACCTGGCCGTCCTCATCGGTGCGTTGGTCGGGGTCGTCGTGGCCGCCGCCCTCGGCCTGGCCATCGCCCTGTGGTTCACCCGGCCGATCCGTGCGCTCCAGGGCGCGGCAAGAGGCCTCGCCGACGGGGACTACGACGTGCAGGTGCCCGCCACGCCCACGGACGAACTCGGCGCCCTCGCCGACGACATCCGGGCCCTCGGAGCTTCGCTCGCCTCCACGGAGGAGCGGCGCGTGCGTCTGCTCGGTGACGTCGCGCACGAACTGAGGACGCCGCTGACGGTGATTGGCGGGAACGTCGAGGGCATGTCCGACGGCGTGATCCCCGCCGACGCGGAGCATCTCGCCCTGATCGGGCGGGAGGTGACCCGGATGAGGCGGTTGACCGACGACCTCGCTTCCCTCTCCAAGGCCCAGGAGGCCGGCCTCGACCTGCGCCTCGACCGGATCGACGTCGGGGCCACCGCTCGAAACGCCGCCGAGGCGCTCCGCACCCGCGCAACCGAGGCGGGAGCCGACCTCGTGACGGACTGCGACGAGGCCGTGGCGATGGCGGATCCCCAACGGATCGGGCAAGTGGTCACCAATCTGGTCACCAATGCCCTGCGCGCCGTCGGGCCGGGCGGGCGGGTCCAGGTCGCCTGTTCCCGGATGGGCAGCCAGGTCCGCGTCACCGTCTCGGACGACGGGGTGGGCATCGCACGCGTGGACCTGGAGCGGATCTTCGAGCGCTTCTACCGGGCCGACCAGCGGCAGGGCGACCAGCGCGGTGGCGGCTCGGGTATCGGGTTGACCATCGCCCGGCAGATCGCCCGGGCGCACGGGGGCGACCTCAGCGCGGACTCCCCCGGCCCGGGCCTGGGCAGCACCTTCACCCTGACACTGCCGGCCGCCTGACTTCGGGGCCTGGGCCGCGGACGCCAGCGCTCCTGTCCGGTGCCTGCGCAATCGCGCAGCCAACCGCCGTTCTGGCTGGCGTCGCACATCCAGATCCGCCGAACTACTTCATGGAGGCTTCACACTCGCCCCCGTCAGGGCTTCACATCCGGGCGGTGGACTTGTCGATACAAGCACACGAGTTAGGAGTTACTCATGAACCGCACGATCAAGTTCCTCACCGCAGGCCTCGCCGCAGTGGCGCTGAGCGTCGGCGGCGCGGCAGCCGCCCAGGCCGACACCGGCGCCCCGGACATCGACAACCGGCCCTGCGCACAGTTCTACGGAACCCTGCCCCCAACGGAGGGCATGACCTTCGGCGAACGCCCCGACTGGGCCGGCCACGGCCGCAACGGCGAATGCGACGGCACGGGCGAGTGCGACGGCACGCCGCTCAACGAGCGTACCGGCGTGCAGACCCGGACCAACGCGCAGAACGGCGAAGCCGCCCAGAACGGGGAGGCTGTTCAGGAGCGCGCGATGCTGCAGGACGGCAGCGGTGAGCCCGTGGGCAGCGGAGCAGGAGCGCAGCGGGCACGCAGCGACGACGGCACGCCTCTCATGGACGGCAGCGGCTACGAGAACGCGCCGCGCCGGGGCCGCTGACGCTCGAGGGGACTCAGCGACCATTCGGCCGGGGCGACGCTGGGGAACCGGCGTCGCCCCCGCACCACCTCTCGCCCCCCTAATGTTGTCGGCCGACGGATGGGTCCTCGTCGCCCGCATACACCCGCCCTAGTTGAGTCCCTCATAGTGGTGTAGCCCCGGTGGCCGGGTCGGAAGACGATGGCGCGGTCACCGTGGGATCCTTCGAGTTCACCTCTCACAGATCTCTCGAAAGGGCATCACCACGATGACCGCTCCTCATATTGTCGATCCCGCTCACGTGCTGGGCAACCTGC
>JAUHXZ010000096.1 GCA_030426725.1 Actinomycetes bacterium | reverse complement strand
GGCCAGGTTCGACCCCATCACCGCCATGCCGATGACTCCGACGTTGGCCAATTCGGTCTCAGACATCCACCAGTTCCTTCTGCTCGGCACTCCCGTACGCACCCGAGCCTATCCGGCCCGCAAGGGCGGCCTACCCGTCGGAGACGCCGCTGGTCGGCCCACCGAGCAGTCCAAGCGGGCCACAGACCTCGACGACCTCGTCGTCGACGAAGATCTCGACCGGGCCACCGTCGTGCGGCATCGCCGTGGTCGTGTCCCCGGTCCGGAGGCGGAGCTCCCCGCCGGCGGCGTCGATCGCCACCCTCGCGGCGAGGTCAGGCGGGTCCCCCGGCGACCAGACGAAGCGACCCTGCGTTCCGCGGGGTGCGTGGGCGTCGACGTCGGGGTGTTGGGTGGCGACGAGTCGGTCCCCGTCGACCCGCAGTACGTAGGGGAGCGACAGACAGCCGGTCCAGTCCTCGCCCCGGACCTCCCTCAGCCAGGTCATCATGCATGGCCTGCCCGCCGCGTCCCGGAAGACGGTGGGGGCGTAGTGGGTGCCGTACGTCAGCCTTCCCCAGGCCCGGGCAGTGAACCTGCCCTCGTCGAAGTCCCCGAGCGCGTAGGCGGCGTAGTGCGTGACCCCCGCCTCCCACACCGACGTCAGCATCACCCAGGCGCCGTCGGCTTCGAAGACCTGCGGGCACTCCCACAGCGAACCGGTCCAGGCCCCGTCGGTCTCGTCCCGGTGCCGGCTGAGGGCGACGCCGTCGTACTCCCAGTGCACGCCGTCGGTGGAGGTGTACCCGTGCATCGTGGCGTGGCCGGACGGCGAGTCCGATCCACGAACATGCGCCACAGGTCGCCGTCGCGGAGCACGTAGGGATCACGGAAATCCGTGATGCCGAGGCCCGTCGGTGGCGTCACGACGACGGGACCCTTCTCCCAGCGGGTGAGGCCGTCGTCGAGCGGTCTGGCCATCCGGATCGAGGCCAGACCCAGAACGGGCTCCCGGGCGGACGTGTAGTAGGCGACCGGCCCCTCGTCGCCCTCGACGACACAGCCGGTCCAGATCGCCTCGTCGCCGTCCCCGGGGAGGATCGCGGCTCCCACGTAGCGCAAGCTCAGGAGATCCGGGCCCACGGCGTGCCCCCACTCGATCCCGATCTGCCACTCCAGGGTGTCGGGAGAGTGCTGATGGAACACGTGGTACCCGTCAGCACGGTGGACGATCCCGTGGGGGTCGTTCAGCCATCCGCGCGGGGAACGATAGTGCAGCCTCATGCGCCGAGCCTAGCCGCGAGCACGATCCGCCGGGCAGTCCCTCGAGAGCCCGCGACCCGCGCGGAAATGGTCTGGAAAAACCTTGGACAAACCCTGGACAACGCGTCGGATGGTGCGTAGTGTCTGGGACATACCCGCAGGACAGCGGGAAGACATCAAGGAGGAGTCACCATGAAGAAGTACCTGATCGGAACAGCCATCGGCGCACTTGCCCTCGTCAGCGTGGCCCCTGTGGCCAACGCGGCCGGACACATCGAGGGCAACGCCTACGGCGTGAAGACCATGACGTGCCTCGACAAGTCGGTCGGCGAAGCGATCCAGAACGGCCGCGACGCCCACATGGGCGCCAAGATGACCGCCAAGACCATCGCGATGTCGCCGCACTGCGCGAGCTGACGAACCACGCCGGGAAACCGCCCCGGCTTGAACACGGCGGCCTCCGTGCCCTCCCTTCCCCCGGGGAGCGAGCACGGAGGCCGCCGTTCGTCATTCTCGCGCTCAGCCGCGTCGGTAGGTCTCCCGGCCGCGCAGGTAGGTCGCCTCGATCGGATCCGGCAGGAGCCGACCGTGGTACGGGTTGTTCCGGCTCAGCGACGCGGAGGCGTCCTTGTCCACGACGGCGGTCCGTGTCGGATCCACCAGCACGACGTTGGCCGGCTCACCGACGGCGAGCGGCCGGCCCTGCCCCGACAACCGAGCGAGCTTCGCGGGCGCGTGGCTCATCCGGTCCGCGACCGTGGCCCAGTCGAGCAGGCCCGGCTTGACCATCGTCTCGATCACCGACGCCAGGGCCTGCTCCAGGCCGATCATGCCGGGCTTGGCGTCGGCGAAGGCGTGGTCCTTGTCCTGCGCCGCGTGCGGCGCGTGGTCCGTGCCCACGACGTCGATCGTGCCGTCGGCCAGGGCCGCCCGGAGCGCCTCGCGGTGCTCGGAGGTCCGCAGCGGCGGGTTCACCTTGTAGACGGTGTCGTAGTCGACGAGTTCCTCGGTGCCCAGCAGCAGGTGGTGGGGGGTGACCTCGGCGGTGACGTGGATGCCGCGTGCCTTCGCCCAGCGCACGACGTCCACGCCCTCGGCCGTGGTGATGTGGCACACGTGGAGCCGCGACCCGGTGGCCTCGGCCAGCATGGCGTCGCGGGCGATGATGATCGACTCGGCCACGGGCGGCCAGCCGCCGAGGCCCAGGCGCCCCGAGAGTTCGCCCTCGTGGCAGCAGGCCCCGGGACCCGCCAGCGTCGAGTCCTGCGAGTGCTGGGCCAGGACGCCGCCGAACGGCTTGACCCACTCGAAGGCCTTGCGCATCAGCGAGGCGTCCTGCACGCACATGCCGTCGTCGGAGAACATCGTGACCTTCGCCCGCGACCGGTTCATCAGGCCCAGTTCGGCGAGTTCGGCGCCCTTGAGGCCCTTGGTGATGGCGCCGATGACCTGGACGTCGACCAGACCCGCGCGCAGCCCGAGCCCGTGGACGTGCTCGGCCTTCTCCGCGGTGTCGGTGACCGGCTGCGTGTTGGCCATGGCGCACACCGCGGTGAAGCCGCCACGGGCCGCCGCGCGCGAGCCGCTCAGGACCGTCTCGGTGTCCTCGCGGCCAGGCTCCCGCAAGTGGGTGTGCGGGTCGACGAGCCCGGGAAGGGCGATGAGGCCCGAGCAGTCGACGGTCTCGGCGCCGGACGGCGCCTCCTCGACGATGTGGCCGTCGGCCAGGTTCAGGTCGGTGGTGCTTCCGTCGGGGAGCTGCACCCCGCTCAATACGATCGCCGTCATCACTGTTCCTCTCCGGCGAGTAGGTGGTAGAGCACGCTCATCCGTACCGCGACCCCGGACGACACCTGGTCGAGGACGATGGAGCCCGCGGAGTCCGCCGCCGCAGAGGAGATCTCCAGGCCCCGGTTCATCGGCCCGGGGTGGGCGATGCAGGCGCCTTCCTTGAGCTTCGCCAGCCGGCCGGCGGTGAGCCCGTAGGCGTCGATGTACTCCCGCTCGGACGGGAAGTAGCCGCCGAGCATCCGTTCGCGCTGCACACGCAGCATCATCGCCACGTCGACGTCCGGGAGGACCGGGTCCAGCTCGTGGCTGACGTCGACGCCCCACGTCTCAACTCCGGGGGGCAGCAGAGTGGGCGGCGCGACCAGCACGACGGAGGCGCCGAGCTTCTTCAGCAGCAGCACGTTGCTGCGCACCACGCGCGAATGGATCAGATCGCCGGTGATCGAAACGCGCTTGCCGTCGATCGTGCCCAGGCCGTTGCGGGCCAGGTGGCGGCGGATCGCGTGGGCATCGAGGAGGGCCTGCGTGGGGTGTTCGTGCATGCCGTCGCCCGCGTTGATCATCGAAGCCCGCACCCACCCGGCGGCCTGCCGCACCGCACCGGACCCGGCGTGGCGCATCACGATGGCGTCGACGCCCATCGCGTCGAGCGTGAGGAGCGTGTCGCGCATCGACTCGCCCTTGGACACCGACGACCCCTTAGCCGACACGTTGATCGCGTCGGCCGACAGCCACTTCGCGGCCAGTTCGAACGACGAGCGGGTGCGGGTGGAGTCCTCGAAGAACAGGTTGACGACGGTGCGGCCGCGGAGCGCGGGCAGCTTCTTCACCGGCCGCGACTGCACGTCGTGCATCTCCTCGGCCAGGTTCAGGATGGAGTGGATCTCCTCGACACTGAGGTCGGCGATGCTGAGCAGATGCTTCACAGGCTGGTCCGTTCGATGGTGACGAGGTCTTCGCCGTCGATCTCCCGCACGGCCACCCGGACGCGCTCATCGCGTGCCGTGGGCACCTGCCGGCCCACGACGTCGGCCTGGATCGGGAGTTCGCGGAGTCCGCGGTCGACGAGAGCGGCGAGCTGGATCGCGCGGGGACGACCGAGATCGGCCAGCGCGTGCAACGCGGCCTGCACCGTACGGCCGGAGTAGAGCACGTCGTCGACGAGCACCACCACGGCGTCGTCAACGGGGCCGGGGAGTACCGTCCGGCCCACCGGCCGCGTTGGATGGGCCCGCAGGTCATCGCGGTACATCGTGATGTCGAGGTTGCCGACGGGCAGCGTGTGACCCTGCTCCGCGGCGATCTCGGCGAGCCTCGCGGCCAGCGGGGCGCCTCTGGTGAGGATCCCCAGCAGGATCACGCCGGCGGAGCCGTGGTTGCGCTCCAAAATCTCGTGCGCCATCCGGGTCAACGTCCACGTCATCTCGTCGGCGGTCATCACCGTTCGTGGGGCCTGTTCCATCGCACCTCCCGTGGTCGGTCGAAATCTACCGCACCGGCCGCCGTCCGGCCGACGGACCTCTGCCCCCGGGGCCCGGATTCGGTTACTCTTGGCGGCATGAATCTGCTCCCCCTCGAGGTCCTGCCGGGTTGGCCCCAGCCGGAGCCGGTGTCCGACCTGACCCTGATCCTGCTGACCATCGTCGGCCCGCTGGCCTTCGGGGCCGTCATCACTCTGCTCGCCTTCGGGCCCAGGCTCGCCCGCCGGCAGGCCGAGCGGCAGGCCGCCTCCACCGATCTGGAGCCGACCGACCGGTCCTGAACGACGAACGAGCGAGAGGGGGCGGGCCGCTGCGGCCCGCCCCCTCTCGTCGCGTCATCAGTCCTCGGCCCGGCTCCGGGCCTGGGCACGTAGGGCCCGCCGGGCCTCGTCGAGCCGCTCCGTGACGGTGCGGCGGACCTGCTCGCTGGGCTCGTGGTCCCTCAGCCAAGCGTCGATGGTGACGACGAGGGCGTCATCGACGAGCGGCTGCGGGAACAGCCACCGCAGCGCCGTGCCGATGGCCGCATAGCCGCGGTCCGCCCACGAGCCCTCCCGCCTGGAGATGCGCCCGAGCAGATCGAGGTAGGCGGCCGGGTAGGGCTCCAGCACCTCGTCCTGGCCGTAGCGCCAGAACCCCATGCAGATCGCGCGGTGCGTCTCGTTGGGCACCGACGGGTCGTCGGTGGCGCGCGCCCAGGCGGCCGCTTTGGCGTCGTCGAGGGGGAGTGAAGCACCCGCGCCCGCAGCCTGCTCGGCGCCAGCCGACGTCTTGTCCCGCTCCAGTTCGGCGGCGATCTCGTCCTCGCCGATGGCGCCGAGCTTCGCAAGTGCCGAGGTGATCGCCCACCGCATGCCGGTGTCGATCGCCAGCCCCGCAGGGACCTCCTCGCCGACGAGCCAGCCCTTGAGGAGTTCGATGCCCTCGTCGCCGCGGATGGTCGCGATGAGCCCCTTGGCGATGAGGACCTGCGCGTCGGAGCCCGCCTCGGCGGCCTTGAGGAGCCGCGCGAGCCCGGCCAAGAGGGCGCTGTTCGTCTCGGCCCTGAGCTCGGGGGCGGTGAACGCCGTCGAGGCGGTGATGGCCTGGTTGAGCAGCGTCGAGACCGCCGCCATGTCCCGCTCGGTGGGCAGTGCCGCGAGAGCGAGGCGGATGTAGTCGCGGGCCCGGTACTCCGCGTCGCGGGTCATCTCCCAGAAGGCGGTCAACGCGACTGACCTCGCGAGCGGGTCCGCGAGGGCAGCGATGTGCTCGACCAGGGTGGCCGCCGACCGGTCGTCGAGCCGGACCTTGGCGTAGGTGAGGTCGCCGTCGTTGAGCAGCACGACGTCTCCCCGCGCGACGCCCGCGAGGTCCGGCAGTTCGGTGCGCTCTCCGGTGACGTCCACCTCGGCGAAGTGACGGCGCTCGAGCCGCTCGCCGTCGACGAGGTCGTAGAAGCCGATGCCGAGCTTGTGGGTCCGCACCGTGGGGTACTCGGCGGCGGCCGTTTGCGTCACGGCGAAGGCGGTGATGATCCCGTCGTCGTCCACCTCGATATCGGCGGCAAGGGTGTTGACGCCCGAAGTCTCCAGCCACTCGGCGGAGAACCAGCTGAGGTCGCGGCCGGAGGCCGATTCGAGCTGTGTGAGGAGGTCGGCGAGTTCCGTGTTGCCGTAGGCGTGGGCGCGGAAGTACTCGGAGACGCCCTGGAGGAAGGCCTCCTCCCCGACGAGGGACACCAGCAGCTTGAGCACCGAGGCGCCCTTGGCGTAGGTGATGCCGTCGAAGTTCTGTTCCACCTTCTCCAGGTCGCCCATGTCGGCGGCGATGGGGTGGGTGGTGGACAGCTGGTCCTGCAGGTAGGCCCAGGCCTTGCGCTCGTTGCTGAACGACGCCCACGGGTTGGCGCCCGTGTCGTAGCGGGCCGCGATGACGTCGTTGGCGTAGTGCGACGCCCATTCGGCGAAGGACTCGTTGAGCCACAGGTCGTCCCACCAGCGCATGGTGACGAGGTCGCCGAACCACATGTGGGCCAGTTCGTGGAGGATCGTGTTGTCGCGGGCGTCGAGCTCGCGGCTGGTGACGCGGGACCGGAAGAGGTACTCGTCGCGGAACGTGACGCAGCCCGCGTTCTCCATGGCGCCCGCGTTGAACTCGGGGACGAAGATCTGGTCGTAGGTGCCGAACGGGTAGGCGACGCCGAACGCCGCCTCGTAGACCTCGAAGCCGCGCTGCGTCGTGGTGATGATGCGGTCGAAGTCGAGGTGCTCGGCCACCGACTGGCGGCACGCCACCGACGCCGGGACCTCACCGGCGGCCGAGGCGATGACGGCGCGCTGCACGTGGAACTCGCCCGCGACCAGCGCCGTGATGTAAGTGGAGACACGGGGCGTCTCCCGGTGCTCGAACCGGCCGAAGCCGTCGCCGATGTCCTCCGGCGCCACGCTCGGCGCGTTGGTGAACACCAGCCAGTCCAGGGGCGCGAGCACGGTGAGCTGGAAGGTGGCCTTCTGGTCCGGCTGCTCGGCCGTGGCGTACATGCGGCGCGCGTCGGCCGCCTCGAACTGCGTGTAGAGGTACACCTTGCCGTCAGCCGGGTCGATGAAGCGGTGGAGGCCCTCGCCGGAGTGGGAGTAGCGGCACACGGCCGTCACCTCGATCTCGTGCGGCCCCTCCGCCAGCTCGGGAAGCGGGAGCCGGTAGCCGTCGAACGCCGACGTGTCGAGTGCGTCCCCGTCGAGGGTGGCGGAGCGGATCTCGTCCGCGATCAGATCGAGGTGGGTGGAGCCGCCGTGGGCGACGAGTCTGAGTGCGGTGGTGGAGACGAACTGTTGCTCCGGCTCGGCGACGTCGCGGCCGGTGAGGTCCACGGTCACGCGGTACGCCTCCGTCGAGATGACGCGCGACCGTTGGGTCGCCTCGTCGCGGGTGATGTTCGCCGTACCCATCGTGCTAGCTCCTCGTTCGTGCATCCTCGACGCCCGATCTGCGTCTCACTTGCGCCCATTGTGCTGGGTCGCGGGGCCAAGCCGCGGGATTTCGTCGGTCCGGCGTGGAACGATAAGGCGCATGAGCGACCACATCGAGGCTGAGGCCGGCGTCACCTCACCGGACCTTCGGCGCCGATGGGCCGAGTTGAACGGCCGCCTCGCGGAGGCCCAGGAGGCCTACTACGGGGCGGACTCGCCGACGATGTCCGACGCCGCCTACGACGAGGCGATGCGGGAACTCCAGGCGCTGGAGGCGGAGCATCCGTCGCTGGTCACGCCCGATTCGGTGACGCAGCGTGTGGGCACGGCGCGGATCACGGACTTCAGCCCGGTGCAGCATCGGCGGCGTCTGCTCAGCCTCGACAACGTGTTCTCCGACGAGGAGTTGAACGCATGGCTGGCGAGGACTCCGGCGTCCAGCTACCTGTGCGAGTTGAAGATCGATGGGCTCGCGGTCAACTTGCTCTATCTCGACGGCCGGCTCAACGTGGCCGCCACCCGAGGCGACGGCCGGGTCGGGGAGGACGTCACGCCCAACGTCATGGGCGTCGAGGGTGTGCCGTACCGGCTCACCGGGGACGCACCCGCCGTGCTGGAGGTCCGCGGCGAGGTGTTCTTCCCGGTTGCCGGTTTCGAGGAGCTCAACGCGAGCCTCGTGGCGGCCGGCAAGCCGCCCTTCGCCAACCCGCGCAACGCGGCCGCGGGGTCGCTCAGGCAGAAGAACCCGGCGGTGACTGCCTCGCGCCCACTGCGGATGCTGGTGCACGGCGTCGGGGACGTCGACGGGGTGGCCTTCGAACGGCAGAGCGACGCGTACGAGCGGATGCGTG
>JAUHXZ010000013.1 GCA_030426725.1 Actinomycetes bacterium | reverse complement strand
ACGCCGGCATGCCGGTGATCAACACCTTCTGGGCCGCCATCACGCTGCTCGTGGTCGGCGTGCCCGTGTGGTGGGTGTTCTGGGCCCGGATCCGCCGCGCCGCGGCCGAATCGTCCGACGACGAACTTGCCTCGCCGACGCGCCGCGTCTACCTCGTGGTGCTGTTCGGGCTGGCCGCGGTGGCCGCGGTGGTGGCGCTCATCACGGTCGCGGTGACGCTGATGCAGGACGTCGTGGCCGGCACCCTCGGTCCCGCCACACTGCGCGGCATGCGCTACGGGCTCGGCACCCTCATCGGGGCCGCCGCGGTGTCCGCGTACCACGGCGCTGTGTTCCGCGCGGACCGCACCGCGGGCGGCGGGAACCGTGGCCGCGGCCCGAGGACGGTACTGCTGGTCGGGGCGGTCTCGCCCGAGCTGGACCGTGAGCTGACGAGGGCGACGGGAGCCCGCGTCGAGGTGTGGGGGCGGCTGGACGCGCCGGCCGCCGACTGGGATGTCGCGGCGCTGGCCGGCGAGCTCACCGGCTACACCGGCCTCGACGTGGTGATCGTCGCCGAGGAGGGCGGTCACCGGGTGCTGGTCGTCGACCCCACCGGGCGCCGGTCCTTCATCCCCGAACCGGAGGCCCCCGCCACGCCGAAGCCGTGAGCACTTCCCCGGCCTCGATCACGATCGAGCCCGGTGGAGCGCTTCCGCACGAGTCGAAGCGGCAAAAGTGCTCGCGGCGGGAGGGTGCCGTGACGGCCCCCCTCAGTCGTCGTCGACCTCGCCGGCCAGCGCCTTGGCTGCGAGGTTCTCCTCCTCGGCAACCTCCCAGACCTCCCTGGCGGCCCCGAAGTTCAGGACGACGATGCCCATGCCCAGGATCAGGTCCGGCCAGCCGTTCGGGACGAGTGTGAGGGTGAGCACGCCCATCGCGATGATGCCCAGGTTGATGACGACGTCGTTGCGGGCGGCGAGCCATGCGGCGCGCGTCATTGATCCGCCGTGGTCCCGCTGACCCAGGAGCAGCACGGCGCAGATCGTGTTGATGACGACGGCCCCACCGGCGGTGAGGACGAGCGACAGCGGATCCGGGGCCTCCGGGTTCTGGAACTTCGCGACCGCCTGCCAAAGGGCGGCGAGCGCTGGCACCAGGATCACCCCCGCCATCACCTTCCCGGCTTTGGCCCGGTGCGCGAGCGGCCACCCCAGGGCCACGAAGATGAGCAGGTTGACGGCGGTGTCCTCGAGGAAGTCGACCGAGTCGGCGAACAGCGACACCGACCCGATCGCCAGCGCGACGGCCCCCTCGACGAAGAAGTAGCCGAAGTTCAGCAGCGCGACGATGAGCACGGTCCGCTTGAGTCCTCGCAGCCGGGCGGGATCGATGTCGAGCACGGGGCCAGGCTACGGGGCCTGACCGCCGCGCGCCGCGGACCACCGGGGACGGTCCATATCCCGGCGCCGCGGCCACGCCCCCTTAGGCTCGAAGGCATGCATCGACATGTGTTCTGGGACATGGGCGGCACGCTCGTGGACACCTACCCCGCCCTCGATGCCGCGTTGGCGGGCACGATCCGCGGCCACGGGCTCACCGTCGACCTCATCGAGGTGTCGCGACTGACGCGCATCTCGACGGGGCACGCCATCGCGACGCTTGCCGCTCGCTTCGGGGTGGACCGCGCGGAGCTGGCCGCCGCGAACCGGGAACTCCGGCGGCGGTGGCTCCACGAGCCCGCCCCCGCGATGCCGGGTGCGGAGCGCCTCATCCGCGACGTGCGCGCCGCCGGAGGGCTCAACCTCGTGGTCACCCACCGCGACCGCGACTCGGCCCTCGGGCTGCTGCGCGGCCTCAGCCTGGAGGTCGACGACCTCATCTCCACCTCGGACGGGTTTCCGCGCAAGCCCGACCCCGCCATGTACCTGGCGATGCTGGAGCGCCACGGTCTGGATCCGGCGCAGTGCCTGTCGGTGGGCGACCGTCCCATCGACGCCGAGGCTGCCGCCGCCGCCGGGATCGCGACGGCGGCACTCGAGTCGCCCGACATCCGCGTCGATCACGGCGCCCGGCACACTGTCGCCACCGTCGACGACCTTCGGCCGCTGCTCGGACTGGACGGATAGTTGAACGGCGTAGCACCACGGCGCGGCGGCGTAAACTGTCCCGCGTGAACCGCCGACTTCTCCTTGTCCACGCCCACCCCGACGACGAGTCGAGCCAGTCCGCCGCCACGATGGCGCGCTACCTCGACGAGGGCACGCAGGTCACGCTGGTCACCTGCACACTCGGCGAACTCGGCGAGATCATGCTGCCGGAGTGGCAGCACTTCACGCCGGCCGAACTGGGGGCGCACCGCACGACGGAGATCGCCGAGGCCATGCGGGAGATCGGGCTCACCGACCACCTCTACCTGGGCGGGAAGGGCCGGTACCACGACTCCGGCATGACCACCGGGCCCGACGGGCGCGCGGCCGTCCCCGACGAGATGCCCGACAACGCATTCTGGCGCGCCGACCTGGTCGAGGCGTCCGATCACCTCGTCGAGGTCATCCGCAGCCGCCGTCCGCAGGTGGCTGTCACGTACGATCCGTACGGCAACTACGGCCACCCGGACCACATCCAGGCCCACCGCGTCCTGATGTACGCGAGCATGCTGGCGGCCTCGCCGTCGCACCGCCCGGATCTGGGCGAGCCGTGGAGCATCAGCCGGATCGTGTGGGTGACCCACAACACGCAGCGGTGGGCCGAGGCGTACGCGATCGCGATGGAGCGCGGGATCGAGCTGTGGCCGGGCCGCGACCGCGAGGCCGAGGGCTTCGGAGTGGACCCGTCGCGCATCGTCGCCGTCATTGAGACCGCGCCCTGGCTCGATGTGTGCCGCCGGGCGCTCGGGTCGCACCGCAGCCAGGTGAACCTCGAGGATCCGTTCTGGAAGTTCTACCGGATCGCGCAGGAGCTTCCGGAGGCCGGCGAGGCCTACCAGCTGGGCTGGGGCGTCCCGTTCCCGGCCGGCGACGGCCCCGCGACCTGCCTGTTCGAGGGGCTCGACACCGAGGTCTGACGGGTCAACCGGCGAGCAGGGTGGCGAAGTCGACGACCTCGTCGCCGGCGTCAGCCTTCGCCCGGGTTCCGGCGAGGGCGTCGGCCAGTTCGTCGACGCCGCGCTGGACACGGGCCCCCAGAGAAGCCGCGGCCCCGAAGTCGGACGTCGCGGCGAAGATCGCCGTGCGCACCGGCAGCGCGCCGAGGTAGCTGAACAGCGGGCGCATCGCGAACTCAAGCATCAGCGAGTGCCGCTCGGTTCCGCCGGTGGCGCCCAGCAGGACGGGCTTTCCGTCGAGGGTGCCCGGCTCGAGGATGTCGAAGAAACTCTTCACCAGGCCGCTGACGGAGGCGGAGAAGGTGGGGCTGACCACGACGAGCGCGTCCGCGGCCGCGACGTCGTCGACGACGCGGGCCAGGTCGCCGGTCGGGAAGCCGGTGAGCATGGCGTCGACGATTGGGTGCGCCAGGTCGCGCAGCTCCGCGACGGTGACGTCGAGGCTCTCCCCGCGGGCATCGAGGGTGGCGCCCAGGCGGCCGATGACATCGTCGGCGAGGACGCGGGTGGACGACGGCGACCCGAGGCCGCCGGAGATCACGGCGATGCGGTACATGAACTTCCTTCAGGCTGGTGAGTGAGTGGGCGGAGCCGTGAGCACTTTCCCGGGTTGGACGCGGTGGTGAACGATCAAGCGGACCGGATCCGGATCGGGTCCGGGAAAGTGCTCACGGCTGGGCGGACGGAGGGTCAGAGGCGGTTGCCGTCCTCCGCGCGGGTGCCGGTCCAGCGGTCGACGGAGGGTTCGGTGCGCTCGGGCTCGGAGACTTCGCCGCGGGCCGCCAGCAGCGACGCGTGGGTAGGGGCGTCGGGGACGTGCGCGGGGCGCAGGGCGTCGAACTCCCTGCGCAGCACCGGAACGACCTCCTCACCGAGGATGTCGATCTGCTCGAGCACCGTCTTCTGCGGGAGGCCGGCGTGGTCCATGAGGAACAGCTGGCGCTGGTAGTCGCCGACGTACTCGCGGAACCCCAGGACCCGCTCGATGACCTGCTGCGGCGAGCCGACGGTCAGCGGGGTCTCGCGGGTGAACTCCTCGAGCGACGGACCGCCGCCGTAGACGGGCGCGCGGTCGAAGTAGGGGCGGAACTCGCGCACCGCGTCCTGCGAGTTCTTCCGCATGAACACCTGTCCGCCGAGCCCGACGATGGCCTGGTCGGCGCGTCCGTGGCCGTAGTGCTCGAATCGGCGGCGGTAGATGCCGACCATCTTCCGGGTGTGGCTCGCTGGCCAGAAGATGTTGTTGTGGAAGAAGCCGTCGCCGTAGTAGGCCGCCTGCTCGGCGATCTCGGGCGAGCGGATCGAGCCGTGCCACACGAACGGCGGGACGCCGTCGAGCGGCCGCGGGGTGGCCGTGAAGCCGTGCAGCGGGGTGCGCAGCTTGCCCTCCCAGGTGACTGACTCCTCGCGCCACAACTGGTGCAGCAACGCGTAGTTCTCCACCGCGAGGGCGATGCCGTCGCGGATATCCTTGCCGAACCACGGATACACGGGACCGGTGTTGCCGCGGCCCATCATGAGGTCGACCCGGCCCTCGGCGAGGTGCTGCACGTAGGCGTAGTCCTCAGCCAGCCGGACGGGGTCATTGGTGGTGATGAGTGTGGTGGCCGTCGAGAGGATGAGCCGCTCGGTCTGGGCGGCGAGGTGGGCCATGAGGATCGGCGGGTTCGCGGGAGCGACGAACGGGGGGTTGTGGTGCTCGCCGGTCGCGAAGACGTCGAGACCGGCCTCCTCCGTCTTCCGCGCGATCTCCACCATCGCCCGGATGCGCTCGTGCTCCGAAGGCGTGCGGCCGTTCGTGGGGTCGGTCGTGACGTCCCCGATGCTGAAGATGCCGAACTGCATTGCCTTAGCTCCCAACGTGGTGTGCGGTCTCACCGAAACACAACAAGTTGAAACTGAAACTATTCCCGGTGTCGGCCCGTGCCCCACATGACGAGGCCGACGATGAGCAATGTGCCGCCGAGCGTTCCTGCACCGATGGCGCCCACCAGCACGAACACCGTCCCGAGGATGCCTGAGATCCTCAGCGGCGGCGTCAGGATCACCCCGTCCTCGTCACACTCGACGACGTAGTCGCCGGCCGGCTGCCCCGGGCCGCCGATCTTCGCGATCGACTCGTAGCTCACCCCGTTGACCGTGAACGAATAGCGGGTGCCACCCAGGTCCGTGTCCGGGGGCTGACCGCCCGGCCCGGTGATCCGGCAGGTCGGTTGCGTCGCGGTGGGGGCGTAGAGCACGAGCATGTCGTCGCCGCGGAGGGTTGCGGTGGCTCCGCCGTCGGCCCGCGTGGACTGGTCGAGCGCGGGGATGATGTCCTCGATCGTGCGGGCGAACGCCGCGCCCATCGCCAGCCCGGCGAGCAGCAGGACGGCTCCGACGATCGTGAGGACGCGGCCCCACCGTCGCCGGTTGCCGCGCCGCGCCGCTCTGAACGACGGCGGCGGCCCGTAGACCCCCTGGCCGTCGCCGGGCCGGTGCTGTGGGGGTTCCCACCCGTCGGGCCGCGGGGGCTGAGGGGTGCTCATGCGCCCACTATGCCACCAGGCCCACCCGCCCGCGGCCGCACGGCGAGAGGGTCAGCAGACCTTGCGGGTCCAGCCGAACCGGTCCTCGGCGCGGCCGAACTGGATGTCGACCAGGTGCTGACGGATGTCGCGCGTCTTCCGCCCGGGGGTGCCGTCGGCGACGCTCTGGACGCCCCGGTCCGGCGAGTTGAAGCCCGTGATGGGCGTCACGACGGCGGCGGTTCCGCAGGCGAAGACCTCGGGGATCTTCCCGGACTCGACGCCATCGAGCACTTCGTCGACGGTGATTGGACGTTCGACCGGCTTGAGGCCGTGCTCGGCGGCCAGCATGAGGATGGACTCGCGCGTGACACCGGCCAGGATCGAGCCAAGGGCGGGGGTGACCAGTTCGCCGTCGGCGGTGACGAACATGATGTTCATCGTGCCGCACTCCTCGACCCACTTGTGCTCGGCGCCGTCGGTCCAGAGCACCTGTCCGCAGCCGTTCGCGGCGGCCTCCTGCGTGGCGATGAGGCTCGCGGCGTAGTTGCCGCCGCACTTCGCGGTGCCGGTACCACCGGGGGCGGCCCGGGTGTAGTTGGGCGTGATCCACAGCTTGACCGGCTCGTCGTAGTACGGACCGGCGGGCGTGCAGATGACGGCGTAGCGGTAGGTCTGCGCCTCGCGGACGCCGAGGTACGGCTCGGAGGCGATCATGAACGGCCGGATGTAGAGGCTCTGCTCATTCTCGCCCGCGGGGACCCAGTCGCGTTCGAGCTTGACCAGCTCGGTGATCGACTCGAGGAACAGGTCCTCCGGCAGGGGCGCCATGCCCATGCGCTTGGCGGACTGCGCGAAGCGGGCCGCGTTGCGCTCGGGGCGGAACAGCCAGATCGAGTTGTCCTCGCGGCGGTAGGCCTTGAGCCCCTCGAAGATCTCCTGGCCATAGTGCAGCACCGCGGCGGCGGGGTGCAGCGCCCATTCGCTCATGGGCACGATCCGCGGCTCCTGCCAGCCGTCACCGGCCTGGTAGTCGATCACCGCCTGGTGGTCGACGTAGTAGCGACCGAAGCCCGGGTCCGCCAGCGCGGCCTGCCGGGCAGCGGGGGACGTGGGGGCGGTGGTGCGCGTCATCGAGAACTGGGCCATGGTCCACGATGGTAGTAGCCACCCCCCGCCGTGCGCGGACAGGTCCACGTCGTCTCACCCCTGGGAATCGGCGCCCCCGGTGTGCCTGCCGGGGACGGGGTCCGGATCCTCGCTCACCACCCCGCCGGGTGCGAGGCGCAGGGTCCGCGCCACGCCCAGGGAGGCGAGGAACTCGTCCTCGTGGGAGACGACGATCAGGCCGCCCCGGTACTGGCCGAGGGCGTCGACGAGGACCTCGACGGTGGACAGGTCGAGGTTGTTGGTGGGCTCGTCGAGGATGAGCAGCTGGGCCGGTGGTTCGGCGAGTAGGAGGGCCGCGAGCGACGCACGGAACCGTTCGCCGCCCGACAGGGTGGCCAACGGCCGGAGGACGGCGTCACCGCGGAGCCCGAAGCGCGCGAGGCGGTTGCGGATGGTGCCCGGGTCGACGGCGGGTGCCGCGTCGCGGACGCAGTCGAGGACCGGGCGGGTGTCGTCGAGATGGTCCAGCCGTTGAGGCAGGTAGCCGACGCGGGCGGTGACGGCTCCTGCGACGCCGGGTGTGTCGGGTTGCGACACGACGCCCCCGGCGGCCGGCGCAACCATCGGGATGCCCCCCGCGACCATCGAGTCCAGCAGCACCGTCTTCCCCACCCCGTTCGGGCCGATGAGCGCCACCCGCTCGGGGCCCTGGATGACGAACCGCGCGCCGGTGGCGTCGACGATCTCCGCCAGCCTTCTGCCGCGGGCGACGCCCGGGTCTGGCAGGTCGATCCGCACCCGCTCGTCGTCGCGGAGCCGGCCCTCCGCCGTGTCGACGGCGGATCTGGCGGACGCGATCTTCTCGTCGAACTCCCCCCTGGCCTTCGCGACGGACTTCTCCGAGCGGTTGGCGAGGTAGTCGCGCTGCATCTTGCCGACTCCCCTGGCGATCGCGGCCTTGCCGGCGTTGTCGCGACGCGCCAGCCGCTTCTCCGCCTCGATCTTCTGGCGCCGCTCCACCCGCAACTGCTGCTCCGCCGCGCGCACCGCCCGTTCGGCGGCCTCCTGCTCGACGGCGACCGCCTCGCGGTAGACCTCCCACGCGCCGCCGAACAGCGCGACCGTACCGTCGCGCACCTCCGCGATCCGGTCGACGCGGCGCAGCAGGGCGACGTCGTGGCTGACCACGATCACGGTGGCCCGCCAGCCGGCGATGAGGTCGTGCACGCGGGCCCTGGTGTCCCGGTCGAGGTTGTTGGTGGGTTCGTCGAGCAGCACGACGTCGAAGGGCCGGACCCGTAGCCCGACCAGCGCGACGAGCATGGCTTCCCCGCCGGAGAGTGTGCCGACGGGGCGGTCCAGCCCCAGGTGCAGCCCGGCGGAAGCGAGTTCCTCGGCGGCGCGGGCCTCGATGTCCCAGTCGTCGCCGACGGCGTCGAAGTGGCCGGGGTCGGGATCGCCGCCGACGATGGCGCGCAGCGCGTCGACGGTTGCGCGGATGCCGAGCAGGTCGGCGACC
Organism: Actinomycetes bacterium; assembly: GCA_030426725.1. Taxonomy (GTDB): domain Bacteria; phylum Actinomycetota; class Actinomycetes; order Propionibacteriales; family Propionibacteriaceae; genus Arachnia. Next base: position 42,396 of record JAUHXZ010000013.1, on the reverse strand, counting down.
GTGTCCCCGGTGCGCAGCGTGAGGGTCTGGGGCAGGACGCCGACGTGCCCCTCCACGGCCACGGTCCCCCGAGTCGGGGCGAGATCCCCCGCCACGAGCCGCAAAAGGGTGGATTTGCCCGCACCGTTGTCGCCGACGACGCCGGTGACGCCGGGCGGGAACGCGACGGTGACGTCATCGAGGGCCCGGGTGCCGTCGGCCCAGGCCAGGTGAACGTGGTTGAACGTGACTGAGAACAACAAAAGCTCCGATCGATCAGCGGAAGCGCTGGGACCGGAGCGGGGCAGCTCGACGGATCAGCGCAGGGGCGCGGTTCCGACCAGGTCAGTCACGTCGAGACTCTCCTCGTGAGGCAACGGGGCAGGTCAAGCATGACACCCGTCGACGCCCGGAACAAGCCGGCGGAGCGTGCACCTACGCTGGGCGGGTCGATGAAGGAGGCAGGATGACAGAAGAAACCCGCCGGCCCACCTCTGTGCAGCTCACCCGGACGAGCGCCCTGCACTACGAGGTCACCAACGCCCGCGGCGGCACGATCACCATCGGCAGCGGCGAGAGCGCGGACTTCACCCCCGTCGAGCTCCTGATGGCGGCGATCGCGGGCTGCGCGGGTATCGACGTCGATCTCTACACCCACCGCCGCTCCGAGCCCGACCGGTTCGACGTCGTGGTCAACGCGTCGCGGGTCAAGGACGACAGTGGGACCAGGCTCGAGGACATCGAGGCGCTGTTCGACGTGGTCTTCCCCGAGGGCAAGGGCGGTGACCAGGCCCGCAAGCTCCTCGACCGCGGCATCCAGGCCGCGCACGACCGCCTGTGCACCGTGTCGCGCACGATCGAGATCGGCACCCCGGTGGACATGCGCGGGGCCGCGGGCCGCTGAGTCCCGCGACGCGCCCCGGCCCGGGGCTGATCAGTCCTGGTTGATCTCGCCGGCGAGCACCCAGGCGAGGAACTCCTTGAGGTCGCCCGTCTCACCGTCGCGGCCGCCCCGGCCCACCACCAGGGGCGCAAGGGTCGGCTCCAGCTTCACGCCGCGCAGGCGCTCCATGAACCCTCCCGGGACGGAGAGGGTGTAGTAGTTGCCGTCGACGTCGATGGCCACCGAATGGTTGTTACGCAGATACCAGCCCACTTTGTCGGTCTTGACGGTCTGGCCGCTCAGCAGCTTCGCCTTGAGCGGTCTCGGCTCGAGGCCCTTCGCCCTGGCCTCGGCGATGAACTCGTCGATGAGCACCTTCGCCCGGGCCGCCTCGACGCGGGCGTTGCCCTGGCTCATCTCGTGCATCCGCTTGGCGGCCTTCTGCCGCTCGCTGAGTTCGTCCGCCATCCCTCCAGGGTAGACGCGCGACCGCCGGCCCGCGCCGTCGCCCCGCTCAGACGGTGTAGGCACCGTCGACGACGATCTCCTGGCCATTGATGTAGGCGGCCTCGTCGGTGGCGAGGAAGGCGATGGCCGCTGCCACCTCCGCCGGGTCCCCGAAACGTTTCGCAGGGATGGATTCCTGCACGCGGCGCGCCTCCTGGGCGTCGGAGTGGAGCCGTTTGAGCCGCTCCGTCGCGGTGAACCCGGGCGCGACCGTGTTGCAGGTCACCCCGTCGGAGGCCACCTCCAGAGCGAGCGTGCGCAGATGGTTGGTCACCGCGGCACGCATGGCGTTGCTGACGGGCAGGTTCAGCGCGGGCCGCCGCACGGTGAGGCTGGTGATGGCGACGATCCGCCCCCAGCCGCGCCCCCGCATGCCGGCGAGCACCCCGTCGACCAGCCGCACCGTCGACATGAACGTGGTCTCGAACCCGGTCGCCCAGGCCTCCTCGTCGACCTCGCTGGGCATGCCGGGCGGCGGGCCGCCCGCGTTGCTGACGAGGATGTCGACGTCGCCCGCGGCCTCGACCGCCCGCTGCACGTCGGCCAGCCGGCTCACGTCGGCCCGGACCCACCGGGCGCCGATGCGCTCGGCGGCGGCCTGCAACTCGTCGGGCTGCCTCGCCGCGATCGTCACCTCCGCGCCGAGCTCCCGCAACTGCCGGGCCGCCGCCAACCCGATTCCCCGGCTGGCCCCGGTGACCAGGGCCCGCCTGCCGTCCAGCCTGAACATCGTCATGCTCCGAAGCTACCCCTGCGGCGCGCGGAGCGGGGCGGCACCGCGAAGCGCGGCGACGACCGGCATCGTCCACCCCGGGCGAACGGTCGGACCATCGCTCTGAGAGACTTGCCCGGACGGTTCCCAAGGAGGTTCAATGCCGGAGTTTCGCTACGTTGACATGCTGCCCGTCGGGGAGGACCAGACGCCCTACCGACTTCTCACCACCGACGGTGTCGAGGTCGTCGAGGGCCCCGAAGGCCGGTCGTTCCTCAAAGTCGCCCCGGAGGCGCTGACACTCCTGGCCGAGACCGCGATGCACGACATCGCGCACTACCTGCGCCCCGCGCACCTGCAGCAGCTGCGCAACATCCTCGACGACGACGAAGCCTCCGCCAACGACAAGTTCGTCGCGCTGGACCTGATGAAGAACGCCAACATCGCCGCGGGCGGTGTGCTGCCGATGTGCCAGGACACGGGCACCGCGATCGTCATGGGCAAGCGCGGCCAGCAGGTGCTCTCCCAGGGCACCGACGAGCGCCCCCTGTCGCAGGGCGTGTTCAACGCCTACACCAAGCTCAACCTGCGCTACTCGCAGAACGCTCCCCTGACCATGTGGGAGGAGAAGAACACCGGCTCCAACCTGCCGGCGCAGATCGAGCTGTACGCCGACACCGCCGAGGGCCACGAGAACTCCTACAAGTTCCTCTTCATGGCCAAGGGCGGCGGCTCCGCGAACAAGTCGTACCTGTACCAGGAGACCAAGGCGGTCCTGAACCCCGCCTCGATGATGAAGTTCCTCGAGGAGAAGATCAGCTCGCTCGGCACCGCCGCCTGCCCGCCGTACCACCTGGCGATCGTCGTCGGCGGCACGTCGGCCGAGTTCGCACTGAAGACGGCCAAGTACGCCTCCGCGAAGTACCTCGACGAGCTCCCCACCGAGGGGTCGATGGCGGCGCACGGCTTCCGAGACCGCGAGCTGGAGGAGCAGGTCCTGGAACTCACCCGCAAGCTCGGCATCGGCGCCCAGTTCGGCGGCAAGTACTTCTGCCACGACGTGCGCGTCGTGCGGCTCCCGCGCCACGGCGCGTCGCTGCCGGTGGCCATCGCCGTCAGCTGCTCCGCGGATCGGCAGTGCAAGGGCAAGATCACCCCCGACGGCGTCTTCATCGAGCAGCTCGAGTTCGACCCGGCACGGTTCATGCCGGAGCACGTCGACGCCGAGCTGGACGAGGAGACCGATGGCGTCTCCGGCACCGGCAAGGGTGCGGCTGTCCGCATCGATCTCAACCGGCCGATGCCCGATATCCTCGCCGAGCTCAGCAAGCATCCCGTCAAGACGCGCGTCATGCTCAACGGCCCGCTGATCGTAGCCCGCGACATCGCGCACGCCAAGATCAAGGAGCGCCTCGACGCCGGCGAGGAGATGCCTCAGTACCTCAAGGACCACCCCGTCTACTACGCAGGCCCCGCCAAGACACCTGCCGGCATGGCGTCGGGCTCGTTCGGACCGACCACGGCCGGGCGGATGGACTCCTACGTCGACCAGTTCCAGGGCGCCGGCGGCTCGATGGTGATGCTGGCCAAGGGCAACCGCTCCAAGGTGGTCACCGACGCGTGCGGCGCGCACGGCGGCTTCTACCTCGGCTCGATCGGCGGCCCCGCCGCCCGTCTGGCGCAGGACTGCATCAAGCACGTCGAGGTCGTCGAGTACGAGGAGCTGGGCATGGAGGCGGTGTGGAAGATCGACGTCGAGGACTTCCCGGCGTTCATCATCGTCGACGACAAGGGAAACGACTTCTTCGCGGAGGTCGGCAAGCCGGTCATCATGTCGATCCCGAAGCGCGAGGGCATCTGACCCCCGCCATCCGACACCTCGGGGGCCGGGCGAGCTGCTGCTCGCCCGACCCCCGCTTTCACAAGTTGGGCGATTTCGGCCAGATCGGCCGAATGCGGCGCGATCTGGCCGAAATCGCCCAACTTGTGACGGGCCCCCGGCGGTCCCGGATGAGAGTTCTCTCATCCGGGCGCGCCCCGCGCCTCATCCCGGTGAGGTTGACTGGTGAGCAAGGAGGGACGGATGAGGAAGACCGTGGGCGTGCTGGCTGCCCTGGTCGTCGTGGCGACGATCGGGCTGTGGGTGGTCGTGTCCATGGTCACGCCGGACCCGCAGGAGGAGCGCGCACCCGCGCTGGTGGTGTCGACGACCCCAACGCCGGAGCCGAGCGCCGATCCCACGCCCGTCCCGTCGACGTCACCGTCGCCGACGACGCCCTCTCCCGAGCCGACCCACACGGGCCCCGAGACGGTCGAGCCGCCGGAGCCGATCGACGTCGACGACGACGATGACGACGACGAGGAAGAGGACGAGGACGAGTCCGACGACTGAGCGGCGGGATCAGACCAGCCGGTAGCCCATCCCGCGCACGGTCTCGAATCGCTCCCTGCCGAGCTTTCCCCGCAGGTAGCGCACGTACACGTCGACGACGTTCGACCCCGGATCGAAGTCGAAGCCCCACACGTTGCTCAGCAACTGCTCACGGCTCAGCACCTGCCCGGGGTTCCTGAGGAACGTCTCCGCCAGCGCGAACTCCCGGGCCGACAGGTCCACCGTCCGGTCGCCCACGGAGGCGCGCCGGGTGCGCAGGTCGAGGGTCAGCCCGTTGTGGGTGAGGTGAGTCGGGTCGCCCCACGCCGGCGCGGCCTCGGAGCGGAGCCGCAGCCGGATCCTGGCCAGCAGTTCCTCGAAGGAGAACGGCTTGGGCATGTAGTCGTCCGCCCCGCTCTCCAGGCCCGCCACCCGGTCCGCCACCGAGGAGCGGGCCGTCAGCAGGATCACGGGCACGGAAACCCCCTGGCCGCGGATCCTTTCGAGTACCTCGAAGCCGTCGATGTCCGGCAGTCCGATGTCGAGGACCACCAGGTCGAAATCGCCCTGGACCGCCAGCACCGCCCCCTCGACGCCGCTGGCCGTCCGGTGGGACGCGAAGCCCGCCGACTTCAGGCCCTTCGCCACGAAGCCCGCGATCCGGGGCTCGTCCTCGATGATCAGGATGGTGCTCATCGGCTCTCCTCCGCGACCTGTCGGGGGCCGCCCGGCAGCGTGATCGTGAACGTGGACCCGACGCCCGGCTCCGAGTCGATGTCGAGGCCGCCGCCGTGCGCGGCGACGATGGACTCGACGATGTTGAGGCCGAGGCCGGAGCCGGGAGAATGCAGAACGGCCTCGCGCGCGCGGCCGAACCGCTCCCGCACCAGGGCCAGTTCGTCGGGCCGGATCCCGATCCCCTGGTCCCGCACCCACAGCCGCACCGTCCCCAGGTCGAGCCGGGAGCCGATCGTGACCGTCGAACCCTGGTCGGAGTACTTGACCGCATTGGCCGCGAGCTCGAGCCACGCCTGGGTGACGCGCGCCGGATCCAGCCACGCCTCGGCCGACGCCACCTCGTCGAGGCTCCAGCGCCGGTCCCCGAGGGCCCGGGCCTTCTCGAGCGTCTGGTCGGTCAGCACGGCGACGTCGGACCATCGCGGGCGTACGAAGTCGCTCTCACCGGCCTTGGCGAGGGTGAGGAGATCGTCGACCAGTCCGCTCATCCGGTCCACCTCGTCGACGACGAGGTCGCGGGTCTGCCGGACGTCGGCGGGGTCGTCGGCGTCGACGACCTCCATCTGCCCCCGCACCACCGTGATGGGGGTGCGCAGTTCGTGCCCGACGTCGTCGAGGAGCCGCCGCTGCCCCTCGACGGAACGCTGCACGCGGTCCAGCATGCTGTTGATGGTGGCCGACAGGGCGGTGAGGTCGTCGTTGCCGCGCACCGGAACGCGGGTGGTGAGGTCGTGCTCGTCGATGGAGTCGGCGGCCTCCCGCAGCTGCTCGATGGGGCGCAGCAGCCGCCCCACCGCGAGCCAGGCGAGGAACACGACGATGGCGAGGGTGACGACGGCGACGACGGTGTAGATGGTCATCGTCCGCCGCAGCTGCTCCTCGGCGACGGCGCGGTCGAACACGCTGACCAGCGCCCCCGTCTCCGTCGGGAAGTGCACGGGCACGACGAGCACGTGGTAGTCCGCCGTCGTGGTGGCGATCCTCTCGAAGACGATCTCGTCCCCGGTCACCCACGGGGCGACGGCGGCCATCAGCTCGGCGTCGTCCTCCGGGCGGAGCCGGACGTCCTCAGAGGCCACCCAGCGGATGTCGGGCCCGACGAACGCGACCTCGCCCTCGCCGGGCCCCACGACGGTGCGCTGCAGATAGGTACCCAGCAGTTCCGACGGCCCCGCGAACGGTTCTCCCGTGGAGGGGTCGACGCCGCTCTCGGCGAGGATCCGCAACTCGTCGCGGTTCTGCCCGAGCTGGGCATCGAGGTTGGCCGAGATGGAGGCGTCCTGGACGACCGCGACGATCGCGCCGGAGGCGGCCAGCGACAGGCCGGCCAGCAGGACCATCGCCCACATGAGCCGAGCACGCAGCGTCCCCCTCGTCTCCGGGGCTGCGGGCGCATCGGTCATGCGCCCAGTCTGCCCGGCCGCGACCGTGGTGGACGGGAGTGCCGGATGAGAAAGATCTCATGCTTGATGCGTCGGCCCCTCATCCAGGCGCGGTCAGATGGTGGCACCGACAGATCGAAGACAATCGAAGGAGCATCATCATGGCCCTCTCCCCCATCGCGTGGTTCATCGTCAGCGCCGTCGGCGTCACGGCCCTCGGTGGTGGCGTCTACACCGTGGCCACGGCCCAGCCGGAGGTCGACCGCCCCGCGGGCGCCGTCTCGGTGGTGCCGCAGGCCGCCGGTGACGACGACCAGGATGTGGCGTCGGTCGAGTCACTTCCCGCCACGAATGACGACGGCGGCCTGTCCGACCGCGACGACCGCGTCGAGCCGGGCGACGACCGCGACGACCGCGTCGAGCCGGGCGACGACCGCGACGACCGCGTCGAGCCGGGCGACGACCGCGACGACGACGGCCGCTCCGCCGAAGACTCGGACGACCTATACGACGACTCCGACGACAGCCGCGGGGACGACGATTCCGATGACGCGGACGACCGCTGGGACGACGACTCCGATGACTCGGACGATGACGACGAGGACGACGACCGCGACGACGACTGACACGTCCCGGCCCAGGAGAGCCCTGCCGGTCCCCCCGCGGCGGGGCTCTCCACCTGCGCAAGAGGGAGAATCCGGGGAGATGGCGGCTTTACGGCCCCATCTCCCCGGATTCTCCCTCAGGTGTGTCCGGCGCCTGCGTCAGTTGGCGACGGCGAAACGGCTCCGGCGGTGGACCGGCGTCTCCAACTCGTCGATCACGGCGACTGCGAAGTCCTCCGCGCTGATCGAGTCGCCGATGGGCGAGTCGCCGCCGACCTTGTAGGACCCGGTCCGCTCGCCCGGCGCGATGACCGGCGCCGGCGACAGGAATGTCCAGTCCAGCTTCTCCGAGGCCCGGTAGTCCTTGAGGAGGGTGGTGAAGGTGTCCGCCTCCGCGTAGTACGCCTCGGGGAAGCCGGGCATGTCCTTCAGCGGGACGCCGTCGACCTCGAGGGAGCCGGCCCCGCCGACGACGAAGAGCCGGCCCGCGGGGGCGGCCTCGATGATCGCGCGGTGCGCGTCGAGGGTGGGCTCGTGCGAACCGCCGGCGCGGTCCGGCGGCACTGACAGCACGGTGGCGTCGGCGGACTCGACCGCGCGGACGACCGCGGCGGTGTCCGCGACGTCGACGGCCCCGGCCTCGGCTGCCCCGTCGACCTGCTTGCCGGACCTGCTGTAGGCGACGACCTCGTGGCCACGCCGGGCGGCCTCCGCCGCGACGCGCGAGCCGACCATCCCGGTCGCGCCGATGATTGCGATCCTCATTTCCACTCCTTGAAAGTTTGACTATTTTCAGCCTACCTGGACCTGCCCGCGTGACAAACCCCGCACGGTTCGCGGTCGGCGAACCCGGATTGTGGGAACCCCACAAGGTTTGAGCGGGCGCGTTGAGCCGCCCCGCCCGAATGCCGTCCGATCACGACGCCCACCGTCGTGGCGACTCGCATGACGGCCCAAAGGGTGCGACATTGACACCCACGGCCCTCGGGCTGCCCATCGACTACAGAGGAGGCACGGTGTTCCAGCGCATCGCCATCGTCAACCGCGGAGAAGCCGCCATGCGGCTCATCCACGCGGTCCGCGACCTCAACGCCGAGCACCCCGACCGCGAGCCCGTCTCGACGATCGCTCTCTACACCGACGCCGACCGCTCGGCGATGTTCGCCCGGGAGGCGGACGAGGCCTACGACCTCGGCCCCGCGTCCGCCAGGCCCTACCTCAACCACGAGCTCCTCGCCCGCGTGCTCACCGAGGCGCGCGCCGACGCGGTGTGGGTCGGCTGGGGCTTCGTCGCCGAGGATGCGGCGTTCGCCGATCTCGTCGAGAGCCTCGGGATCACCTTCATCGGCCCCTCGGGCGACGCCATGCGCCAGCTGGGCGACAAGATCGGCTCCAAGCTCATCGCCGAGGAGGTCGGCGTGCCCGTCGCGCCGTGGTCGCGCGGCGGCGTCGACACCCTCGAGGACGCACTGGCATCGGCCGAGTCCATCGGCTACCCCCTCATGCTCAAGGCGACCGCCGGCGGCGGCGGTCGCGGCATCCGCAAGGTAACCAACGCCGCCGAACTGACCGACGCCTACCAGCGCACCCGCGACGAGGCCGAGCGCGCCTTCGGCTCCGGCGTCGTGTTCCTCGAGAGCCTCGTCACCGGTGCCCGCCACGTCGAGGTGCAGCTCATCTCCGACGGCGAGACCGCCTGGGCACTCGGCGTGCGCGACTGCACCGTCCAGCGCCGCAACCAGAAGATCATCGAGGAGTCGGCCTCCCCGCTGCTCACCCCGGAGCAGACCGACGAGGTGAAGGCCTCCGCGGAGCGCCTCGCGCTCGCCGTCGGGTATGAGGGTGCGGGAACCGTCGAGTTCCTCTACCACCCGGCGACGCGCATGTTCGCGTTCCTCGAGGTCAACACCCGCCTGCAGGTCGAGCACCCGATCACCGAGGTCACCAACGACTTCGACCTCGTCAAGGCCCAGATCCACGTCGCCGCCGGCGGCACGCTCGACGAGCGGCCCGCCGAGTTCGGGCACGCCGTCGAGGCGCGGCTCAACGCCGAGGACCCCGACCGCGACTTCGCGCCGTCGCCCGGCCTCATCACCCGCCTCGACCTGCCCGCGGGCCCCGGCATCCGCGTCGACACCGGAGTCGCGGAGGGCGACTCCATCCCTGCGGACTTCGACTCGATGATCGCCAAGATCATCGCGCACGGCCGCACCCGCGACGAGGCGCTCGGCCGCCTGCGCCGTGCCATGGCGGAGACCACCGTCGTCATCGAGGGCGGCGCCACCAACAAGAGCTTCGTCATGGAGCTGCTGCAGCAGCCCGAGGTCGTCGGGCCGCGCGCGCAGGGCGAGGCACCGCGCCGGGCCGCGGGCGGGGACGCCGGAGACGCCTTCGAGTGGGCCGACACCGGCTGGATCGACCGCACCCGCGCCGAGGGCGGCCTCGTCGCCGACGAGCATGCGGGCGTCGCGCTGGTGGTCGCGGCCATCGAGGCCTACGAGGAGACCACGGCCGTCGAGACCGACCGCCTGCTCACCACCGCGCACGGCGGTCGGCCGCAGACGCAGCACAAGGGCGGCGTGCAGACCGACCTCAAGCTGCGGGGCGCGTCCCACACCGTCAGCGCCTACGCCATCGCGCCGGGACGCTACCGCGTCGTCGTCGACGGCACCGCCACCGAGGCGGAGCTGTTCCGGCTCGACGACGTGCACGCCCGCGTCAAGGTGGGCGACGAGCGCCACCGAGTCGTCTCGGCGACGCACGGCCCGATCCATCTCATCGAGGTCGACGGCGTGACCCACCGCGTGTCGCGCGACGAGGGCGGCGTCCTGCGCTCCCCCGCGCCGGCGCTGGTCGTCGCGACGCCGGTGTCCGTCGGCGACGAGGTCGAGGCCGGGGCGCCGGTCGTGGTCCTCGAGTCGATGAAGATGGAGACCGCCATCTACGCCCCCTTCCCCGCCCGGGTGAAGGAGCTCATGGTGATGACGGGCTCGCAGGTGGAGTCCATGGCTCCGCTGGTGCGGCTCGAGCCGGTCGGCGACGGCGGGGCCGCGTCGTCCGTCGAGACGGCCGCGGTCGACATCCCCGTGTGCCCGCCGGCGGCTGACCCGGCCGCGCGGACCGCGCGGCTGCTGTCGGACCTGTCCGCGGCGGTGATGGGCTTCGACGTCGACCCGTCGGCGTCACCGCTGGCCTCCTACCTGGCGGCCCGCGACGAGGCCCGGGCCGCGGGCGTCGACGTCATGGGCGGCGAGATCGCGCTGTTCTCGCTGTTCGCCGACCTGGCCGAGCTGAGCCGCAACCGGCCGTTCGGCGAGCTGTCCAGCATGGAGCTGCGGGTCCACTCGGACCGCGAGCACTTCCACCGCTACCTGACGACGCTCGACGTCGACCGGGCCGGGCTGCCGTCGTCGTTCGTGGACCGGCTCGGCGTCGCGCTTCGTCACCACGGCGTCGACTCGCTCGACCGCACGCCCGAGCTTGAGGCGGCGGTGTTCCGCCTGTTCGTCGCGCAGCGCCGCATCGCGTCCGACGTGCCGCTGATCCTCGGCGTCCTCGACCGGTGGATCGCCGAGCCCGCGCCGGAGGCCGACCGGGCCGCCAGCGCCCGGGCGCAGCTGGAGCGCCTGGTGCGCGCCACGCAGCTGCGGTTCCCCGCCATCGGCGACCTGGCGCGCTCCGTCCGGTTCCGCTGGTTCGACCAGCCGCAGATCGACGCCGAGCGCGCCGCGCACCCGGAGCAGAACGGCCACGACGAGGCGACGCTGCTGGAGCAGTACGAGTGGCGGCTCGCCGACTTCGAGACCACCCGCCTGGAGGCCCCGGCCGACGTCGTGCTGTTCGACTGCGTCGCGAAGTCCAACCCGACGGACCGGCGTCTCGTCGCCATCGCACAGGTCAAGCAGCTGTCGGTGGTCCTGGATGACGACGAGAAGCTGCAGGGCCTCCCGCAGGCCGAGCGCGCCGTCGAGCACTGCCTCGAGGCCATCCGCCGGACCCGCGCGGCGCAGGGCTCCGCGGGCTCGAACCTCGACATGAACCACGTGTGGGTGCACGTGTGGCCGGAGCTGGACCTCGACATCGACGACATCCGGCCGCTGCAGGAGCGGATCACCCCCCTCTCCGACGGCGCGGGCATCGAGGAGGTCGTCTGCCAGGGCACCTTCACCCGCGGTGACCGGGTCATGCCGCTGTCGTTCCGCTTCCATGCGCAGCCGGGCGCCGGGGTCACGATGACGGTGAGCACCCCGCCGTCGTCGCCGCTCAAGCCGCTCGACGACTACGACGCCAAGGTGCTCCGCGCCCGCCGTCGCGGCCTCGTCTACCCCTACGAGCTGTCCAAGACTCTCGCCGGGCCGGGCGGGACGCTGACCGAGCTCGACCTCGACGCCGACGGCCGCCTCGTCGAGGCGGACCGCGCGCCGGGACGCAACAAGGCCGGGATCATCGTCGCGCGGGTGACGACGCCGACGGCGCTGCACCCGGAGGGCGTGACGCGCATCGTGTTGTCGGGCGACCCGACGAAGGGCCTGGGCGCCGTCGCGGAGCCCGAGTGCTCGCGCATCATGGCCGCCCTCGACCTCGCCGAGGAGACGGGCGTGCCCGTCGAGTGGTTCACCCTCAGCTCGGGGGCCCGGATCTCCATGGAGTCCGGCACCGAGAACATGGACTGGGTCGGGGCCGCGCTGCGCCGCATCGTCGAGTTCACCCAGGCGGGCGGGGAGATCAACGTCGTGGTCGCGGGCATCAACGTCGGCGCGCAGCCGTACTGGAACGCCGAGGCCACGATGCTCATGCACACCAAGGGCATCCTCGTCATGACGCCCGATTCCGCGATGGTGTTGACCGGCAAGCAGTCGCTGGACTTCTCCGGCGGCGTGTCGGCCGAGGACAACTTCGGCATCGGCGGCTACGACCGCGTGATGGGGCCCAACGGCCAGGCGCAGTACTGGGCCAAGGACCTCGGCGCGGCCATGGGCATCCTCATGTCGCACTACGACCACACGTACGTGGCGCCGGGCGAGACGGCGCCGCGCCGGGCGGTGACCGGCGACCCGGTGGACCGCGACGTGTCCGACTACCCGCACAACCTCGGCACGGACTTCGCGACCGTCGGGCAGATCTTCTCCCGCGAGCACAACCCGGACCGGAAGAAGCCGTTCGACATCCGCACCGTCATCGCGGCGGTGTGCGACCAGGACCACCCGCGGGTGGAACGCTGGGCGGGCATGGCCGAGGCGGAGACTGCGGTGGTTGTCGACGCGCGGGTCGGGGGGCACTCGGTCAGCGTGGTGGGCATCGAGTCGATGCCCGTGCCGCGCGCCGGCTTCCCGCCCACCGACGGCCCCGACACCTTCACGGGCGGCACGCTGTTCCCGCGGTCGTCGAAGAAGGTCGCCCGCGCGATCAACGCCGCGTCGGGGAACCGGCCGCTCGTGGTGCTGGCGAACCTGTCGGGGTTCGACGGCTCGCCGGAGTCGATGCGCAACCTCCAGCTGGAGTACGGCGCCGAGATCGGCCGCGCCATCGTGAACTTCGACGGGCCCATCGTCTTCGTCGTCATCTCGCGGTACCACGGCGGCGCGTTCGTCGTGTTCTCCAAGCGGCTCAGCGAGAACATGACGGTGCTCGCCATCGAGGGCTCGTTCGCCTCCGTCATCGGCGGTGCTCCGGCGGCGGCGGTGGTGTTCGCCGGCGACGTCGCGAAGCGGACGGCGGCCGATCCTCGGGTCGCGGTGCTGGAGGGCGCGCTGCGCGACGCGGCACCCGAGCAGCGGGCCGAGCTGCAGGTGGAGCTGGCGGATGTCCGCGCCGCGGTGCGGGCGGAGAAAATCTCGGAGATCGCAGCGGAGTTCGACGGCGTGCACAACATTCACCGCGCCGTAGAGGTGGGCTCGGTGGACCGGGTGATCGCGCCGGCGGAGCTGCGGCCGTCGATCGTCGAGGTGATCGAGGCGTACCGGGGCTGACCCCCACAGTGGCGGATCCAGGACGGTAGACCGACCGGGATCCGCCACTCTGCAGGGCCCCGGCCCGGCCCCGCACCCCCCTGGCCGCGTCGGTCGGGCAGGGTCGGGTTGACACCCCACCCGCTTCTTCGCATACGGCAGACGCTGTGCGAGGACACGTCGCACACCTGGGCGCGCGTTGCAGGCCGTATACGGCCTGCAACGCGGCCTCCCGTATGCGAGGACGCTCACCGGGCCCAGCTCAGCCGACGCCGGGCGCGGCGACCCGCATCCGTCGCGGCGGGCGGAGCAGCCGCATCGCGTTGACGATCACGATCAGCACCGACGCCTCGTGCACCAGCATCCCGATCGACATCGTCACCCCGCCCAGCAGCACCCCAGCGAGCAGCAACCCGACGGTGACCAGCGCGATCGCGGTGTTCTGCCGCATCACCCGCGCGGTCCGCTTCGCCAGCGAGATCGCGTGCGGGATCCGACTGAGCCGGCTCGTCATCAGCGCGATGTCGGCCGTCTCGACGGCGACGGCGGACCCCGCCGCCCCCATCGCGATCCCCACATCGGCCAGCGCCAGAGCCGGGGCGTCGTTGACGCCGTCGCCCACCATCGCCACCACGTGACCCTCGGCCTGCAGCGCGCGCACCACGTCGAGCTTCTGCTCCGGGAGGAGGCCGGCGCGGGCGTCGAGGATCCCCACGCGCCCGGCCACGGCCGCGGCCACCCGCTGGGTGTCGCCGGTGAGCATCAGCACCCGCCGCACTCCGGCCCGATGCAGGTCCTCGACGAGCCCCTCGGCCTCGTCGCGGACGGTGTCGGCCACCCCGAGCGCGCCGACGACGTCGCCGTCGAGCGCCACGATGAGCGGGGTGCGCCCCTCGTCGGCCAGCCGCGACACCACCCCCTCCGCCCAGGTCAGGGAGGCGGGATCCGCCACCTGCGCCACGAGGGCCAGGTTGCCGACGGCGACCTCCCGCCCCTCCACCACCGCGAGCACGCCGTGCCCGGGGACCGAGCGGACGTCGTCGGGCACCGCCTCGACAGTCAGCCCGCGGCGCGCGGCCTCGGCGAGGACCGGGCGCGCGAGCGGATGCCCGGACCCTGCCTCCGCGCGGGCGGCCCATCCGAGCACCTCCGAGCCGCTCCAGTCCCCCCGCGGCACGACGTCGGTGAGCTCGGGCGACCCAGCGGTGATGGTGCCGGTCTTGTCGAACGCCACCACGTCGATCCGCGCGGCGGTCTCCAGGAACTCGCCGCCCTTGATGAGGATGCCGTCGCGGGCGGCCCGGCCGATCCCGGCCACCAGCGCTACGGGCACCGAGATCACCAGCGCCCCGGGGCAGCCGATGACGAGCAGGGTCAGCGCCAGTTCCAGGTCGCGCGTGAGCAGGCCCACCACGACGGCGAGCGCGATGATGCCCGGCGTGTACCAGCGCGAGAACCGCTCCATGAAGCGCTGCGTGGGGGCCTTGGCGTCCTGCGCCTCCTCGACGCGGTGGATGATCCGGGCCAGCGTGGTGTCGGCCCCGATCCCGGTGGCGGTGAGGGTGAGGAACCCGTCGGCGACGATGGTGCCGGCGAAGACCTGCGCCTCCGGCCCCTTCTCGACGGGGATGGACTCGCCGGTGATCGCGGCCTCGTCGACCGCTGCCTGACCCGCCGTGACCACGCCGTCGACCGGGATCCGGCCGCCGTGCTTCACCACGACGGTCTCGCCCACGGCCACGGCCTCGGCGGGCACCTCGACCTGTGCACCGTCCCGCACGACGGTCGCGGTGACTGGTGCCAGCGCGACCAGCTCGGCCAGCGCCGAGCGCGTCTTCGCGAGGGTGGCGTCCTCGAGGGCATGACCGACGGCGAACAGGAAGGTGACCGCGGCCGCCTCCCAGAAGTTGCCGATGGCGATGGCGCCGATGGCGGCCACCGCGACGAGCAGGTCGATGCCGACCACCTTCAGCCGGAGAGCCCGGGCCGCGTTGACGACGACCGGCGCGCCGGCCACCACCGCGGCCGCGAGCATCAGCCAGCCGCCGGCGTCGGCCGCGATGCGGGCGAGCGCCAGGGAGGCCGCGATCAGCAGCCCAGCGACGGTGGGGATCGCCCACCGATGGATGCGTGCGTGCATGTCGTCGCCCTCAGAACGCGGACGGGCGGGCCGTGTAGCCGGCGGCCGCGACCGCCGCCACGAGGTCCTCGGGGGTCGCGACGGCGGGGTCGTGGTCCACCTCGATCCGCGAGGACGCGAAGTGGACTGTCGCGGCGGACACGCCGCCCACCTTGCTCAGCGACTTCTCGATCTTCGCCACGCAGGACGGGCAGCTGAAGCCCTCGGCACGCAGGGTGGTGTGGATGGTGGTCGGGGTGGACATGGTGACTCCTTCGAATCCGTGGCGGTCGGTCCGCCGATGACTCGACGCTACGGCGGGGCGCCCGTTCGTTCCTTGACCCAGATCAAGTTAGGGCTGCCGTCTTTGGGGCAGGCTGGACCCATGACCACGCACCACGCACCCGAGGGCGCACCGCAGGGCGACACCTGCGTGGCACTCGTGCCCATCTTCCGCGGGTTGAGCGCTGGGCAGCAGGCGGAGGTCGCGGCGTTCGCGCGGCCGGTGAAGGTGACGCCCGGCGAGCAGATCGTGCGCGCCGGCAGCGACACCCGGCGCCTGCTCGTCGTCCATTCAGGCAGCGTGCGCGTGGTGCACCTGCTCGAGACCGGGCGCGAGCGCGTCCTGCGGGTGCTGGGGCAGGGCGACGTCGTCGGCGAGGCGTCGTTCGTACTCGGGCGCCGGCCGGAGCACTACGTGTACGCCGAAACCGACGCCGAACTGTGCACCTTCGACCACGCCGACCTGGCCCGGCTCGTCGCCAAGTACCCGGGGATCGCCCTGCGCATGCTGCAGGTGCAGTCCGAGCGGCTCGCCTCCGCCGAGCGGATGCTGGCGGCGATGAGCGGCGCGGACGTCGGGGCGCGGGTCGCGGCGTACCTGCTCGACGTCCCGGCCCGGCTCGGCGCCGACGGGGACCCCGCGTTCGAGCTGCCGATGGCGAAGAAGGACGTGGCGTCGTTCCTGGGTACCACGCCGGAGACGTTCAGCCGACGGCTGCGGGAACTGGTCGACGACGGGGTGATCGAGACCGAGGGTCGCCGTCGGATCGTGATCCGCGATGTGGAGGAGCTGATCCGGCGCGCCGGTCCCGCCCCTACCCCGGAGCGCTGAGCCGACGGCGCGGGATGGGGTTCTACGCTGGGTGGCGTGACCACCGACGACGACCTCTGGGAGCTCACCCGCACCCGCCTCTTCTGGGCGGGCATCCTCGCGAACGGGGTGACCACCGACGACGGGGCCGACGCCGTCGAGGCCGCACTGCCCACCCGCCCGTCGTCGCGCTCCGAGCTCACACGGCTGCACCAGCTCGCCACCCACGAGCTCACGGGGATGCTGGCCCTGCTCTCCGACGACGAGCCGCGCTGGGCCGACGGCCACGGCTCGACGGTGGGGGACGTCCGCCGACTCGTCGAGGGTCGCTGAGCACCCAGCCGAACCCCACGCCGCCCGCGCCCACGACGGCAACTTCCTACGTAGAGAGCGGCCTCTGCATATATGCACAGCAGCCGCTCGCTACGTAGGAGGTTGCAGGGGGCACGTCGCCGAACGAGGGAGGGTCAGGCGTCAGACCAGTGGTCCGGGAGGCAGAGATCTCACGTCACGACCCTTCGAGACGCCCCACGCGCCTCCGGCGGTGGGGGCCCTCAGGGAACGGAGGAGGGGACTGGGCCAGGCCGCTACGCGGCTGGGCCCACCTCAGGGTACGGAAAGGACACGCGACGCCTGCGCTATCTCTCGCCGCCTGCGCTCTAGCGCAGGCGCCCGAATGGAACGCAGGCGAGGCGCCAGGCGTCGGCACATAGGGCAGGCGTCGAGGCGGAACGCAGGCGCCAGCCCGACGGGGCGACCAGGGCGGTGGGTGGTGGGGGCCGGGGCAGGTTGGGTGGGCGTTGATGACGGCACGCGGAAGCGCGAAGCGCGCACCGGCCGTCATCATGGGCGGCCCGGCCCCCACCACACACCGCCACACCCGACCACGACACCCGTGGTCAGGACTGCCGTCAGGTCGCGACACGACCCTTCGAGACGCCCCACGGTCGCTGACGCGACGCGGGGCCCTCAGGGAGCGGAGATGGGCGGCCCGGCCCCCATCACGCGCCGCCAACCGACCACAACCCCCCGAACGCGACACAGCGCGAGGGACCTACTGGGTGATGTCGTAGCGCAGCAGGCGCGCCTTGTCCGCCTTGCGGGTGGAGCCCTGCAGCGCCAGCAGCTCGGCGTAGATGCCGCCGGTTGTGGCGAGCTCGGCAGGGGTGCCGATCTCGTCGATGCGGCCGTCGCGCAGCGTGACGATCCGGTCCACCGTCGAGATGGTCGACAGCCGGTGCGCGATGATCAGCGTCGTCCGCCCTTCCATCAGCTCCTCGAGCCCGGCCTGCACCGCTCGCTCCGACTTGGTGTCGAGGGAACTCGTAGCCTCGTCGAGGATGAGGATCGGCGCGTCCTTGAGCAGCGCCCTGGCCACCGAAAGCCGCTGCTTCTGCCCGCCGGACAGCTTGATCCCGCGCTCGCCGATCTCCGTGTCGAAGCCGTTGGGCAGGTGCGCGATGAAGCCCATCGCGTTGGCGCGCCGCGCCGCGACCGTCAGGTCCTCGTCGGTGACGCCCTCCTGGCCGTAGGCCATGTTCTCGCGGATGGTGCCGGAGAACAGGCTGGCGTCCTGGAACACGACGCCCACCTGGCGGCGCAGCGTCGCCGTCGGCACCTCGGCCACGGACTGCCCGTACACGCTCACCGACCCCGACGTCGCCGGGTACAGCTTCATGATGAGGTTGACGAGCGTCGTCTTGCCGCCGCCGGACTCGCCGACGAACGCGATCCGCTCACCGCGCCGGATGTCGAGGTCGATGTCGCGCAGGACGAGCTCGCCGCCGTCGTCGCCGTAGCCGAAGTCCACGCCGTCGAAGCGGACGACCGGATCGTCGTCGCGCCACTGCACCACCGCCGACGGCGCGGACTCGAGCGGGTTGTTGGGCTCGTCGACCTCGGCCATCACCTTGAAGTACTCCTGGCTGCCGGCGACGGCCCGCTGGGTCATATCCACCCAGTAGCTCATCGACGTCACGGGCATCCGGGCCATGGTGGTGAGCTGGATGAGCAGCACCATCGTGCCGACGGTGTACTGGCCGGTGGCGGTCTGGAAGAAGATGATCGCGTAGATGCCGAAGAACACGAGGTCGAGGGCACCGCGGCGCCACATGTCCATGGTGTGCCAGAACCGCGACTGCTGCTTCGTCAGATCGACGGCGTCGCGGTAGTGCCCCTGGAAGGAGTCCAGCTCGCCGCGCTCGGTGACGAACGACTTCACCACGCGCATCTGCCCGATGACCTCGGAGAACCGGCCACCCGAGATGTCGTAGTGGTCGTTCTTCTGCTTCTCCCACACCTGCCAGCGCCTCGATGTCTTGGCGGTCAGCCACACGAACGTGGGATAGATGACGATGAGCAGCAGCGTCAGCCACGGCGAGTAGAACGCCGTGATGACCAGCACCGCGAGCAGCGTGACGACGGTGGGGAAGAAGCCGTTGCTGAAGGTCTGCAGGAAGTCGGTGATCGACGTGATGGACCGGTTGAGCCGCGAGATGATCGTACCCGTCAGCTCGTTGTCGTAGTAGCGCTGCGGTAGGCGCAGCAGCTTGCGGTAGTAGTTGGCCGACAGGATCGCCCGCAGCCGAACGGCCATCTGGTCGCCGAAGTAGCCCGACACGTTGGTCAGCGCCGAGTTCGCCAGCGCGATGACGAGCAGGGCGACGGCCAACCACATCAGCCCGGTGAGGCTGCCGCCGCGCCCCTCCGCGATCTCGACGACGAGATCGGTGGCGCGGGCGATGACGAACGGGGTCAGCAGCGCGGTCGCCGAGGTGGCGACGGCTCCGAGGATGATGGTGAGGTACAGGGGCCACAGCTCTTTGGCGGCGGCCATGATCGTGACGATGCTGCGCACAGGGGGACACTCCTTCGACGTCGCGGCACTCTACCCTCCGCGACGCCCCGGACCGATCCCCGCCTCCGCGACCCGGCTACCCGGTGGGGAGCCAGACGCGCATCGCCGCCGATGACCGGTTCCCCCACGTGTGGAAGGAGATCGCGCGGGCGGTGAACGGCTCTCCGGCCGCCTCCACGGCCGGGCGCGAGTAGAGGTCGTCGGCCGGCCGCCGGGCCGCGACCGCGACCTCGAGACCGCCGTCGATCGTGACGGGGGCCTGTGCGGTGTCGACGACGATGTCGTCGAGGCGCACGCCGTCGGGCAGGTCGACCTGCTCGACGCAGAACACCTCCGGGCCGCGCTCGACGGCGACGCAGCCGCGCAGCGCGTCGACCCGGTGGTTGGCGGTGGTCCAGCGCGGCGCAAGATCCAGTTCGAGGTCGAGTGGCGCGTCGGTGAGCGTGCGGCGGGCGTACCCGTCGACGTCCGGGGCGGCCGGCGCTCCGTCGATGGTCGCGTCGGACGTCCAGGAGGGGATGCGCAGTGCGACGGCGAGCCCGGCGGGCCCGGAGACCTCGATCCGGCCGTCGTCGGGGTACGAGGTGCGCACCGTCACGGTGCCGCCGCCCAGGTCGTCGGGCACGTCGATCTCGGCGCCGGTGTAGAGATGCACGGCCAGCGCGTCGCCGTCGACGGAGGCGACGTAGGCGCTGAGCTGAGCGAACACGCGGGCGATGTTGGGTGGGCAGCAGGCGCACGCGTACCAGGGGGTCCGCTCGCGCGGTGCGTTCTCCTCCGAGTAGCGGTCCGAACGAAGCTGCAGCGGGTTGGAGTAGAAGAAGCACGTGCCGGTCCGGTCGAGGGACGCGGCCAGCGCGTTGTGCAGTTCACGCTCGATGGTCTCGGCGTACTTGGCCCCGCCGTCGGCGAGGTACATGCGCCAGTTCCAGTGGATGTCGGCGATCGTCGCGCAGGTCTCGGCATAGGCCCGGTCCGACGGCAGCTCGTAGTCGTCGCCGAACGCCTCGTCGCGGTGCCGGGAGCCGAACGCGCCGGTGATGTACATCTTGCGGTCGTGGGCGCTGGTCCACTGGGCCTGCATGGCGGCGGCGAGGGACTCGTCGCCCTCCTCGAGGACGAGGTCGGTGACGCCCGCGTTGAGGTACAGCTGACGCACGGCGTGCCCGACGGCGCTCAGCGACTCACGGACCGGGGCGTGGTCCTGGAAGTAGCGGGCTCCCAGGTCGCCGACCTTGAGGAGGCCCTCGCCGCGGTGGTCGATCTGGTGGCGGGTGAG
This sequence comes from Actinomycetes bacterium, assembly GCA_030426725.1. Lineage (GTDB taxonomy): Bacteria > Actinomycetota > Actinomycetes > Propionibacteriales > Propionibacteriaceae > Arachnia. The sequence continues at coordinate 21,923 of JAUHXZ010000013.1, read as the reverse complement.
GTCGAGGTAGCGGCGCTCACCGGTGTGCCGGTACAGCTCCACCAGCGCGGTCTCGAGCTCGGGGTGGCCGCCGTAGCCGACGGCATCGGCGGCGGGCCCGAACGTGTCGTCGACGAGGTGGACCATGCGCAGGGCGATGTCGAGGAGGTCGCGGCGCCCGGCGGCCCGGTCGAGGGCGACGGCGGCCTGCAGCATGTGGCCGAGCACGTACATCTCGTGGGTCCAGTCGAGTTCCTTGAACCGCTTCTCCGGGTGGACGCCCTGGATCCACGTCATCAGGTAGCCGTCGGGCTCCTGGACGCGGGCGGCGAGCGCGATGGTGTCGTCGAGCCAGGCGTCGAACTCGTGGGTCCCGGTGCGGGCGATCTCCCAGGCGACGGCCTCGATGGTCTTGTAGACGTCGGAGTCGGCGAACCAGAATCCGCGCCAATCGGCGTCGGACTCCCCGATGACGCGGCGGAAGTTGTCGAGGTTCCCGGCGATCTCCAGCTGCTCGATGCAGTGCGGGATCGTGGCGGCTGCGTTGCGCGCCTGCCACGCGCCGAGGCGGGAGCCTCGGTCGAGGCGGACCGCGGGAACCGCCAGCGGGCGTCGCGGCCCGGGGTTGAGGGGTGCTGCTGGGGCGAGGATCGGAGTGGAGGACACGCTCAGCCTTTCAACGATGAAAACCACCTCCATCCTGCCTCTCCAGCCGGGTCGGGTCAAGACCTCGCGGCCCCAGGTGCGCGCCGCCGTGAGCACTTTCCCGGACTCGCGGGCGGCTTGAACCTACAAACCGAATCGATCCGGATCGAGTCCGGGAAAGTGCTCACGATCACCGCCGCAGACACGACGGCGGGCCCATCCCCTGGGGGATGAGCCCGCCTCGCGACTCTCGGTCAGCGCTGGGAGATCGGCACGTAGTCGCGCTTGCTCTCGCCGATGTAGATCTGCCGCGGGCGGCCGATCTTGCGCTTCGGGTCCGCGTGCTGCTCGCGCCACTGCGCGATCCAGCCGGGCAGGCGACCGAGGGCGAACAGCGCCGTGAAGTGCTGCGCCGGGAAGCCCATCGCCTCGTAGATGAGGCCCGTGTAGAAGTCGACGTTGGGGTACAGCTTGCGCTCGATGAAGTACTCATCGCTGAGCGCCGTCTCCTCCAGCTCCAGCGCCATGTCGAGCAGGCGGTTGCTGCGGCCGGTGTTGCGCAGCAGCTCGTCGACGTGGCCCTTGATGATCTTGGCCCGCGGATCGTAGTTGCGGTAGACGCGGTGACCGAAGCCCATGAGCTTCACGCCGGACTTCTTGTCCTTGACCTGCGCGACGAAGTCCTTGATGTCGAGGCCCTCGCGCTCGATGCGCGACAGCATCTCGAGCACGGCCTGGTTGGCGCCGCCGTGGAGCGGGCCGGACAGGGCGTTGACGCCGGAGCTCATCGACGCGTAGATGTTGGCGTCGGCCGAGCCGACGAGCCGGACGGTCGAGGTCGATGCGTTCTGCTCGTGGTCCGCGTGGAGGATGAACAGCGTGTCGAACGCCCTGACGATGGCGGGGTCGATCTCGTACTCCTCCTGCGGCGTGCCGAACGACAGGCGCAGGTAGTTCTCGACGTAGCCGAGCTTGGTCTGCGGGTAGAGGAAGGGCTCACCGACGGAGCTCTTGTAGGCGTAGGCCGCCAGCGTCGGCATCGAACCGAGCAGACGCAGCGAGGCCTCCTCGACCTGGTCCTCGTCGTGCACCGAGAGGGTGTCGCGGTTGAAGGAGCCGAGCGCCATGACCCCGGCGGCCAGCACCTGCATGGGGTGCGCGCCGCGCGGGAAGCAGCGGTAGAGCTCGCGCATGCGCTCGTCGAGCATCATGCGACGTGAGATCTTCAGCTGGAACTCGCTCAGCTGGTCCTGGGTGGGGAGCTCACCGTAGATGAGCAGGTAGGCGACCTCGATGAACGTCGCCTGCTCGGCGAGCTGCTCGATGGGGTAGCCCCGGTACTGCAGTACGCCCTTGTCGCCGTCGATGAAGGTGATCGACGAGGTGCACGAGGCGGTGTTGACGAAGCCGGGATCCAGCGTCGTCGTCCCGGTCGACGACAGCACCTTGCTGATGTCGAACCCGTCGTTGCCCTGCGTGGCCTTCACGATCGGCAGGTCGAGTTCCTGATCCCCGTACTTGAGGACTGCCCCGTCGGTCATGCGTTTGCCTTTCACTTGATCCCGGCGACCATCGTTGGGCGCCGTCGTACTTTCAACAACTGGCGTGCGGCCACCACCATACAACGCTGGAGGGAACCTCCGGAATACGTCCAGTCCCGTTGTGGACTTCGCACAATTTGCACGATTCACTCGTGCGGGGCCCGCCGAACACGGCGCCCGAAGGTGACACAGCGGCCGCCGCGGACGGCCGCCGTTTCCCGGGATGTCGCCATCTGTTCACCTGTTCGGCATAGATTGCGGCACGTGACCGCGCAGAGCCAGCCCGACGTCGACCCGATCCCCCAGGCCGGGGCCCTCGCCTCCGACCGGGCGCCCCGCCGCAAGGTGTTCGCCTGGGCGCTTTGGGACTGGGGCACGCAGCCGTTCAACACGGTCATCACCACGTTCGTGTTCTCGGTCTACCTGACGAGTTCCGCCTTCGGCGAGACCGACGAGGTCACCATCAAACTGGCCTGGGCGACCGGCTCCGCCGGGCTCCTCATCGCCCTGCTCGCCCCGGTGCTCGGCCAGGGCGCCGACCGGACGGGCAGGCGCATGTTCCACCTGCGCTGGCAGACGTGGCTGCTGGCCGCCATCTGCGCCGCGATGTACTTCGTCGCCCCCGCCCCGGAGTACTTCATCCTCGGCGCGGTGCTGCTCGGCGCCGGCAACGTCGTCGCCGAGATCGCCAACGTCAACTACTACGCGGCGCTGGACCAGGTCAGCACTCCGAAGAACGTCGGGCGCGTGAGCGGTCTCGGCTGGGGGCTCGGCTACCTCGGCGGCATCAGCATCCTGTTGGTCATCATCGCCACGTTGGGCTCTGACTTCCCCGCCGACGACGTGCGGTTCGCCATGTTGATCTGCGGCGCGTGGACGGCCGTGTTCACCATTCCGATCTTCCTGGCGCTCAAGGACCGGCGCCCGGACCACGTGCCCCCGTCGCTCGGCATCGTCGGGTCCTACCGCCAGCTTTTCCGTTCCATCGCCGGTGTCTGGCGGCAGAACCCCAACACGGTCTTCTTCCTGCTCGCCTCCGCCCTGTTCCGCGACGGCCTGGCCGGCGTGTTCACCTTCGGCGGCGTCCTGGCGGCCGGCACGTTCGGCTTCTCCTTCGGCGAGGTGGTCATCTTCGGCGTGGTCGCCAACGTCGTCGCCGGGCTGGCGACGATGCTGTTCGGGCTGCTCGACGACCGGCTCGGCCCCAAGACCGTCATTCTGTTCTCGCTGGGAATGCTGGTGGCGATGGGCATGGCGATCTTCTTCCTCCACGACGGCGGGACGACCGTGTTCTGGATCTTCGGTCTGGGTATGACGGTGTTCGTCGGCCCGGCCCAGTCCGCGAGCCGCTCCTTCCTCGCGCGGCTGATCCCCGAGGGCATGAGCGGGGAGCTCTTCGGTCTCTACGCGACGACGGGGCGCGCGGTGAGCTTCCTCGCGCCGTTGATGTTCGGGCTGTCGATCACCGTCGGCGTCGCGGTGACCGGTGCGGCCGCGGAGTCCGCCCAGTACTGGGGCATCCTCGGCGTCGTCCTGGTACTGGCCGCCGGCTTCGTCGTCGCCCTGTTCGTCAAGGAGCCCGCCCGCTCCCGCTGAGCGCCACGTCGCATAGCTGAGTGCTCCCCGCACACCGCATACGGTGCGCGGGGAGCACTGCCGTATGCGACGTCGCGGCCTGGAACGACCCCGCAGGCCCACCATGTTGCTTTTTCCGACAGTCTGTCGGTAACCTTCTGGTGTGAGCACCCATCCGCATCGAGATGCGCGCCCTGGCCCGAACTGGATCGCTGTCGCGCCTGCCGTCGCCGGGCTGATCGTCGTCGCGTGGGCGGTGCTCACCGAGTGGGGCGGCATCGTCCACGCCCATCCCGCCTACGGCGTCGGCCTGGCCCTCATCGTCGCCATCTCCGTCACCGCGGTCGTCCTCGGCCTCCGCCGGCGCGTCCGGCCGGGCGGCCCGAGGCTCGCCGGGCGCATCGCCCTCGCAGTGGCCGGGACGGCGGTCGTGGGGGGATTCGCCTGGGCACGCCCGCACACCGCCGTCGAACCGGCGCTCGCCGCCATGCAGTCGGACTCCGCCGTGACCGTCACCGAGACGGCCACGCGGATCGTCCTCGAACCCAACGCCGAGCAGAACGGCACCGCACTCTTCTTCCAGCCGGGCGCGCTCGTCGACGCCCGCGCCTACGCCGCGGTTCTCCGCCCGGTCGCGGAGTCGGGTCACACCGTCGTCATCCCCAAGCAGCCGATGGGCATCGCGTTCCTCGCACTGGGAGCCCTGGACGGCGCCCGCGATGATTTCCCCGAGATCGACGGCTGGGTGGTCGGCGGTCACTCGCTCGGCGGGACCGTCGCGTCGATGGAGGCCGACGAGACCGACGACGCCGCCACCTCCCCGGCGCTGGGCCTCCTCCTCTTCGCCTCCTACCCGGCCGGCGACATCAGCGGGACCCTGACCGTCCCGGTCATGTCGATCTCCGGGACGCAGGACGGCCTCGCGACGCCTGCCAAGATCGAGGCCTCGAAGCCCGACCTGCCCGCCGACACCGAGTACGTCGTCATCGACGGCGGGTCGCACGCCCAGTTCGGTGCCTACGGGCCCCAGGCCGGCGACAACACCCCGACGATCAGCAACGACGACGCCCGCGAACAGATCAGCACCGCCGCCGTCGACTTCCTCGAGTCCCTCTGAGTCGACTCTTCCGGAGCCGTCCGCCCTCTGAGCTGACTCCGAGCCCGCCTGCCCCAGCCCGCCTCCCCGAGCCGGGCTCCGCCACAACGAACCGACCCCTGACAAGGACACCCCCATGCGCAAGCTCTTCATCGCCGCGACCGTCTACATGGGCGCCGGCCTCGCATCCGGACTCTTCTTCCGCGAGTTCACCAAGCTCAACGACTTCCCCGAGGGCGCCCCCACCATGCTGAGCGGCGTGCACACCCACTTCCTGGCCCTCGGCACGCTGACGCTGCTCATCGTGCTCGCGCTGGAGAAGTCCTTCGCCCTCTCCCGGACGCAGCCCCGCGTCTTCGCGTGGTTCTTCTGGACCTACAACGCCGGCCTCGTCATCACCGGGGGCATGCAGCTCGTGCATGGCAGCCTGACGGTGCTCGGCCAGGAGTCGACCCGCACGATCGCGGACATCGCCGGGACCGGGCACGCCCTCATAGGCACCGGCTTCATCCTGCTTTTCGTCATGATCGGCCGCGCCGTCCGCCGCGAGGGCACGACCGTGGAGGCGGCCCTGGCCACCGCCACCGCCTGACGCGCCACCGACGGGGGCCGCCCACCCGGGACGGCCCCCGTCGTCGCGTCTACTTCACGGCCTCCGGCTGGTAGACGCACGTCGGGTCGGAGGCCAGCGGATCGCCGAGCATCGCGTGAGCGCGCGCCCGCGACCCGCCGCAGATCCAGTTGAACTCGCACACTCCGCACTTACCGGAGTAGGACGAAGGGTCGCGCAGGGCCTTCATCAGCGGCGCCTCGGCGTAGATCTCGTTGAATGAGGACTCCTTGACCGACCCGCACGGGTAGGGCAGGAACCCTGAGGGGTAGACGTCGCCGATGTGGTCGACGAACGCGAAGCCGCGCCCGCTGTTGACGCCGATCGGGGGCCGCGGGGGACGCCGCTCGACGACCTCGCCCAGCAGCCGGTCCGTCTCCTGGGTCAGCCAGGCGTGCAGTTCGCCGCGTTCGGGCATGGGGCGGCCGGCGGCGCGGGCGTCGTCGCGCTGGATCGCGACGCGACGGTAGTTGGGTGCCTCGGTCACCTTCACTGCGATGCGGTCGGACACGTCGTGCAGCCAGTGGAGGACGTCCTCCATCTCCGCCGGATCGAGGGGTTCCAGGTTCGAGCCCCGGCCCATCGGCACGAGGAACAGCACGTACCACATGCCCGCGCCCATCTCCATGGTCCGCTTGAGCAACTGGGGCAGTTCGCGCAGGTTGTTGCGGCAGATGGTGGTGTTCACCTGGAACCGGAACCCGTGCTTGACCACGAGGTCGGCCGCGGCGAGCGTGTCGTCGAACGTGCCCTCGATGCCGCGGAAGGAGTCGTGGGTCTCGGCGGTGGCGCCGTCGAGAGACAGCGAGAACGCCTTGACGCCCGCCGCGCGCACGGAAGCCAGCCGCTCGTCGGTCAGCAGCGGCGTCACCGAGGGCGACAGCGCGATCGGCAGCCCGATCGACGTCCCGTACTCGATCAGCTCCTCGAGGTCGTCGCGTTCGAACGCGTCGCCGCCCGACAGGATCACGATGGGCCGCGGCGTGCCGTAGGCCGCGAAGCTGTCGAGCAGCTTCTTGCCCTGCTGCGTGGTCAGCTGGCGGGGATCCGCCCGGGTGAAGGCGTCGGCGCGGCAGTGCCGGCAGGCGAGCTGGCAGGCCCGCGTCACCTCCCACACGACGACGTGGGGCCGCTCCCCTGCGTCGTGATGGAGGGTGCGGACGACGCCCTTGCGGGCCTCGTGCGGATGCGTGGTGGGGTGCGATGTCACCGGGCAATACTACGAAACGTCGTTGCGGCGCCCATCGCCACCCCCGGCCCATTCGAGCCCCGACAAGGAGCGGAGTAATCGTTATCGAACCGTCATCTTGTTACCGGTCACTTTGAGTTGACAGCGTGCCTCCCCGGGGGCAACACTCCCAGACGTAGCGGAGAGACAAAGCCGTCCCGACCAACTCCTCGCCTCTACCAGCCATGGGCTGGTCGTACGCCTGCCCTCCGTTTCTGCACAGTTGCACATGAGCGGCCAATCCCCGCTCGCAGGCTCTTTGACCGTTCTCAGGAGGAACGAATGAAGATGAAGAAGTTCGTAGCCCTGGCCGCCGGTGCGGCCATGGCCTTCTCGCTGTCCGCGTGCGCCGGCGGCGGTGCCGGCAGCACCACCGACGACTCCACCATGGACTCGACGATGGAGTCGACCGACGGCGCCATGACCGAGGGCGGCAGCGTCGGTGTGGCGATGCCCACGCAGACCTCCGAGCGCTGGATCGCCGACGGCGAGGCCGTCAAGTCGCAGCTCGAGGAGCAGGGCTTCACCGTCGACCTGCAGTTCGGCAACGACGACATCCCGACGCAGGGCCAGCAGATCGACCAGATGATCACCCAGGGCGTCGACGTCCTCATCATCGCCGCGATCGACGGCACCGCCCTCGCCCCGCAGCTGCAGGCCGCGGCCGATCAGGGCATCAAGGTCGTGTCCTACGACCGCCTCATCCGCGACTCGGAGAACGTTGACTTCTACGTCTCCTTCGACAACTTCAAGGTTGGCGTCGCCCAGGGCCAGTCCCTCCTCGACGGCCTCGCGGAACGCGGTGACGGCCCCTTCAACGTCGAGCTGTTCGCAGGCTCGCTGGACGACAACAACGCCCACTTCTTCTTCGACGGCGCCATGAGCGTCCTCCAGCCGAAGATCGATGACGGCACCCTCAACATCGTGTCCGGCCAGACCAGCATCGACCAGGCCGCCACGCTGCGTTGGTCGCAGGAGGCCGCCCAGAAGCGCATGGAGGACCTCCTCACCGCGAACTACCAGAACGAGAAGGTCGACGGCGTGCTGTCCGCCTACGACGGCCTGTCCCGAGGCATCATCACCGCCCTGCAGAACAACGGCTACTCCGGCACCGTCGACGACGGCTTCCCGATCGTCACCGGTCAGGACGCCGAGATCGGCTCCGTCAAGCTCATCCAGGACGGCGTGCAGTACTCGACGATCTTCAAGGACACCCGACTGCTCGCCGAGCAGGCCGTCAGCGCCACGCAGGCCCTGCTGGCCGGCGAGGAGCCCGAGGCGAACAACACCACCGACTACGACAACGGTGTGAAGGTCGTTCCCTCCTACCTGCTCGACGTCGTGACCGTCACGGCCGACAACATCACCGAGGCCCTCGTCGACACGGGCTACTGGACCCAGGAAGAGATCGACGCAGGCGTCGTCTCCTGACCATGGACCGAACGGTGGCCCGGCTCGTTTCGAGCCGGGCCACCGTCGCCAAGTGACCATCGCGAAAGGCGACGCATGAGCGACACGAACACCATCCTCGAGATGCGTGACATCACCAAGACGTTCCCGGGCGTCAAGGCGCTCTCGAACGTGACCCTTGAGGTCAAGCGCGGCGAGATCCACGCGATCTGCGGCGAGAACGGTGCCGGCAAGTCCACCCTCATGAAGGTGCTGTCCGGCGTCTACCCCCACGGGACCTACGACGGCGACATCATCTTCGAGGGCAAGAAGTGCAGCTTCGGGTCGATCAACGACTCCGAGGACGCCGGCATCGTGATCATCCACCAGGAGCTCGCCCTCGTGCCGCTCCTGTCGATCGCGGAGAACATCTTCCTCGGCAACGAGCAGGTGGAGGCAGGCCGGATCAACTGGCACAAGACCAACGCGGAGGCGGCGAAGCTGCTGGCCCGCGTCGGACTCAACGAGAACCCCCAGACGCCCATCACGCAGATCGGTGTCGGCAAGCAGCAGCTCGTGGAGATCGCCAAGGCGCTGTCGAAGCAGGTGAAGCTCCTCATCCTCGACGAGCCCACCGCCGCGCTCAACGACAACGACTCGGCCCACCTGCTGGACCTCCTGCGCCACCTCAAGGGCCAGGGGATCACGTCGATCATGATCTCCCACAAGCTCAACGAGATCACCGACATCGCCGACTCCACCACCGTGATCCGGGACGGCATGACGATCGAGACGATCGAGCGGGGCCCCGAGATGACGCAGCCGCGCATCATCAAGGGCATGGTCGGTCGCGAGCTCGACCACCTCTTCCCGGAGCACACGCCGACCATCGGCGAGGAGATCCTCCGGGTGGAGGGCTGGACGGTCATGCATCCGACCATCCCCGGCCGCAAGGTGTCCGAGGACTCGTCGTTCGACGTCCGGGCGGGTGAGATCGTCGGGATCGCCGGCCTCATGGGGGCCGGGCGCACTGAGCTGGCGATGAGCCTCTTCGGCGGCGCGTACGGCCGGAAGGTCGCTGGGAAGATGTTCCTCCACGGCAAGGAGGTGCAGTTCCACTCGGTGGCGGATGCCATCGACGCCGGTCTCGCCTACGCCACCGAGGACCGCAAGCGCTACGGTCTCAACCTCATCGACGACATCCGCCGGAACATTTCGGCCGCGTCGCTGGAGAAGATCACCTCACGGGGCGTCGTCAACGCCAACAAGGAGATCGTCAACGCCGAGCGGTACCGCAAGGAGATGCGGATCAAGACACCCTCGGTGATGAACATCGCCGGCCAGCTGTCCGGCGGTAACCAGCAGAAGGTCGTCCTCTCCAAGTGGATGATGACCGAACCCGAGGTGTTGTTCCTCGACGAGCCGACCCGAGGCATCGACGTCGGCGCCAAGTACGAGATCTACACGATCATCAACGCTCTCGCCGACTCCGGCAAGGCCGTCGTGGTGATCTCGTCGGAGCTCCCCGAGCTCCTCGGCATCTGTGACCGCATCTTCACCCTGGCGTTCGGCCAGATCACGGGCCAGATGCCCGTGGCCGACGCGACCCAGGAGAGCCTCATGACGCTCATGACCAAAGAAAGGGAGATCGCCTGATGAACGCCGTCAAGGACATGCTCTCCAAGAACCTCCGCCAGAGCGGCATCCTCGTCGCCTTCGTCGCGATCATCATCCTGTTCACCATCCTCACGAACGGCATGCTGCTCAACCCGACGAACGTCACCAACATCATCCTGCAGTACTCGTACATCCTCATTCTGGCGATCGGCATGCTGTTCGTCATCGTGGTGGGGCACATCGACCTGTCGGTCGGCTCGGTCGTCGCCCTCGTCGGCGCCGTCTCGGCGACGCTGATCATCAAACAGGGGATGCCCTGGTGGATCGGTGTACTCGCGGGTCTCGCCGTCGGCCTGGCGATCGGCGCCTGGCACGGCTTCTGGGTGGCCTACGTCGGCATTCCAGGCTTCATCGTCACGCTGTCGGGCATGCTGCTCTTCCGCGGCATGACGTTCCTGGTCCTGGGCTCCATCTCCCTGTCGCCCATGACCTCCGAGTACCAGCAGATCGCCAACGGCTTCATCAACGGATTGTTGGGCGGGCAGGGATACGACCTGTTCACACTGCTCATCGGAGCCTTCGCGATCGCCGGGTTCGGATGGTCCCAGTGGCGCGCACGCCGTGCCCGGATCCGCTACGAGCAGGAGGTGGAGAGCCTCGCGCTGTTCATCACCAAGCTCACCCTCCTTGCAGTCATCGTCATGTACTTCGCCTGGAAGCTCGCCACCGCGCGCGGCTTCCCGATCGTGCTGATCATCCTCGCGGCGCTGATCCTCACCTACTCGTTCCTGTCGAAGAACACCGTCTACGGCCGGCACGTCTTCGCCATCGGCGGCAACATCAACGCGGCGATGCTGTCGGGCGTCAAGGTGAAGCGCACGATCTTCTCGGTCTACGTCCACATGGGCCTCCTGTCCGGCGTCGCGGGCGTGGTGTTCTCGTCGCGCACCAACGGCGCACAACCGGCTGCGGGCAACATGTTCGAGCTCGACGCCATCGCGGCCTGCTTCATCGGCGGCGCGGCCGTCACCGGTGGCGTCGGCACGGTGGTCGGCGCCATGATCGGTGGTCTGGTCATGGCGGTGATGAGCAACGGCATGCAGCTGATGGGTGTGGAAACGTCGATCCAGCAGGTCGTCAAGGGCCTCGTCCTCCTGCTGGCCGTCGCGTTCGACATCTGGAACAAGCGCCGGGCGGCCTCCGCCAAGGCCTGATCCGACACGCAGCACAACGGGCGCCCGGGTGGTTCTTCCACCCGGGCGCCCGTCTTCGTCCCGTCAGCACCCGATCGGCGGTTAGTCTGTTCGCGACGGGAAGGGGCTGTCAGTGAAGGGCATCGTCGTATTCTCCGGGTCCGCCCACGAGGCGTTCGCCGACGAGATCTGTGCGCACCTCGGTCTGCGCCGCTCGCCGGTGAAGATATCCCGCTTCAGCAACGACTGCCTGCAGGCGCAGCTGCTGGCCAACTGCCGGCAGCGCGACGTGTACATCGTGCAGCCGCTGGTGCCGCCGACGCAGGACCATCTGATGGAGCTGCTGCTGATGGTCGACGCCGCCCGCGGCGCGTCGGCCCGGCAGATCACCGCCGTCATGCCGCACTACGCCTACGCCCGGTCGGACAAGAAGGACGCGTCGCGCATCTCGATCGGCGGGCGGCTGGTCGCGGACATGCTGAGCACCGCCGGTGTCGATCGCGTGCTCACCATGAACCTGCATGCCCCGCAGGTGCACGGCTTCTTCTCCGTGCCGGTGGACCACCTCACATCCCTGGGTGTCATCGCGGACTACTACCGCGACCACGACCTCGACAACACCGTCGTCGTCTCCCCCGACCTCGGCAACGCCAAGCAGGCGACGCTGCTGGCCCGGCTGCTCAATCTGCCCGTCGCGGCGGGCTCCAAGCAGCGTCTCGCCGACGACCGCGTCATCATCGACACGATCGTCGGCGACGTGGCCGGCAAGAAGGCGATCGTCCTCGACGACGAGATCGCCACCGGCGGCTCGATCATCGAGATCGTCACCCGGCTGGGGGACTTCGGCTGCGAGGAGGTGTCGGTCGCCTGCACGCACGGTCTGTTCGCCGGCAAGGCGGTCGACAAGCTGGTCTCGCATGAGCGGATCGTCGAGGTGGTCTCCACCAACACGGTGCCCGCCCCCGAGAACTTCCCCGGGCTCACGACGCTCAGCGTCGCGGGACTGTTCGCCGACGCGATCGACCGGATCCACAACGGGCGCTCGGTGAGCAAGCTGTTCAACGACGTCGACCCGATGCACGCTCCCCCGCCGTTGCCGGAGGGGCTGTTCTGATCGTCAGTTGCCGGCCGCGCGACGGCGGCGCATGCGCTCGGCGACCTCGCGCCACGACGGCACGATGATCCCCTCAGCGGCCATGATGCGCCTCAACCGGCGCCGGTTGACCAGGATCCCGGTGATCCCGACGGCGAAGAACGGGATCTGCAGCAGCCAGGCGAGCCTGAGCTGGAGGGGCGTGTAGTCGCCGCCGCCGGCCATCCAGTCCAGGAACAAGCCCATGAGCAGGATCAGCGTGGTGCCGCCCACGAAGCCACCGGCGATGACCAGCCCGTTGGCGGTGCCGAGGCGCGTCACGGGAAGGTTCGTGCGGGGGAAGTCGAAGCCGATGCTGGTGCCGGGGCCGGCTGCCGCCAGCGATATGACCAGCAGCACGAGCAACGGCGTGGGCGCCTGGCCCGGCCAGAGGAGCACGGCGGCCCAGCAGACGATGACCGCGCCCACCAGCAGGAGCACCAGGTTGCTACGGCGCAGCGGGTGGCGGGCCGTCAGCATGCCGATGACGGGACCCGTGACCATTGACGCGATCGACAGGAGGGCGAACAGGTTCCCGGCCTCGGCCTGCGTTCGGCCCTGGCCGACCACCAGGTAGGGGATGCCCCACATGAAGGTGAACGCGTTGAGGGAGAAGCCCGCGGTGAAGTGGACCCAGAACCCGAGCTGCGCGGCGGGGTGCGCCGTGACGCTCTTCATCGTGGCCGGGAGGCCACGGAAGCTGTAGGTGGCCACCGACGGCGCGGCGCCCGCCGGCGCGTTGCGGACGAACACCGCGATGAGTACCGCGACCGCCAGGGTCGCCGAGACCGTCATGAGGATCCCCGCGGTCCACCCGGCGCTCTGGATGAGCGGCAGGGCCACCCACACGGCCGCCACCTGGCCCAGCCAGCCGGTCATGGCGGTGGCCTGGCTCAGCAGCGGGACGCGTTGCGGGGCGAACCAGCGCGGGATCAGCCGGAGGACCGAGTTGAACATGCAGGCGTCGCCCACGCCGAACAGGACGCGGGCCACGTAGGCCATCGAGAGGTCGTCGGCGGTGGCCAGGAGGGTCTGCCCGACGGCGATGACCACCATGCCCGCCGTCATCATGATGCGGGACCCGAACCGGTCCAGCAGCAGGCCGACGGGCACCTGGGCCAGCGCGTAGGTGGCCAGCTGAAGGACGACGAAGGTGGAGATGATGCCCGGGGTCGTGCCGAAGTGCTCGGCCGCGATCAGCCCGGCGACACCCAGCGTGCTGCGGTGCATGAGGGTCAGTCCGTAGCCCAGGAGGCCGAAGCCCCACACGACCCATGCCATCCGGCCACCGATGCTCGCCACGTGGACCTCCCGTGGGTGATCCTATCGGCGCACACGCTGGGGGCGCCAATGGTGGAGGGGCGCGGCGATCCCCGGTAGGGTTGCGCCCTTGGGTCGACCCGGAGCCGAGATCAATGTCCGGGCCGACCCGGCCGGAGTGGCCGCGGGGGCAGTGGACGCTGCCTCCGCTGCCCCGATCATTCCACTGCCCGGCCGGGCCCGGACCGTCGGGGTCCTCGGAGACCGCCGGAGGACGGTGCTATGGGGCGCCGTCCTAGATGGTGGACGCGTCGATGACGTAGCGGTAGCGGACCTTGGACGCCACGACGTTGTCGTAGGCCTCGTCGATGCCGTCGGCGGGGATGATCTCGACGATCGGCGCCAGGCCGTGCTCGGCGCAGAAGTCCAGCATCTCCTGGGTCTCCGCGATGCCACCGATGTTGGATCCGGCCAGCACCTTCGCCTGGCCGGTCAGCACCCCGAGACGCAGCGACGACGGCTTCTCGGGCAGCCCGACGTTGACGAGGACGCCGTGGGCCTTGAGGAGCCCCAGGAGACCGTCGAGGTCCGTTCCGTCGGAGACGGTGGTGACGATGAGGTCGAAGGTGCCGCGCAGGGCCTTCATGGCGTCGCGGTCCTGCGTGGAGACGTAGTCCGAGGCGCCCAGCTTCAGGCCGTCATCGCGCTTGCTGAGCGTCCGCCCGAAGACGATGGTCTCGGCCCCGAGGGCGGCTGCGAACTGGACCCCCATGTGCCCGAGGCCACCCATGCCGACGATGCCGACCCGCTTGCCCGGCCCGGCGCCCCAGCGTTTGAGGGGCGAGTAGGTGGTGATGCCCGCGCACATCAGTGGGGCGGCGTGCTCGAGACTGACCGAGTCCGGCACGCGCATCAGGTAGTCCTGCTCAACGGTGATACCGGTCGAGTAGCCGCCCGCGGTGGGGAGCCCGTCGCGGCCGATGCCGTTGTAGGTCCACACGGCGCCTTCGCCCGGACCGGCGGTGCAGAACTGCTCCTCCCCCTGGCGGCACATCTCGCACTCGCCGCAGGAATCGACGAAGCAGCCGACCCCGACGCGGTCACCGACCTTGAACTTCGTCACCTCGGAACCCACCCGGCTCACGATTCCGGCGATCTCGTGGCCGCCGACGAACGGGTAGTTGATCGGGCCCCACTCGCCGCGGGCGGTGTGAATGTCCGAGTGGCAGATGCCGGCGTAGTGGATGTCGAAGAAGACCTCGGTGGGCCCGGGGTCGCGGCGGGTGATGGTCGTCCGGGCGTAGTGGCCGGTGGGCGAGTCGATGGCGTAGGCGGCGACGTCGGGCATGGGTACCTCCGTGGACGTGGTGTGTGACGTCCGCGATGTTAGCGCCGCGGGCTACTGGCCGCCGAGACCCTCCATCCAGACGGGGAGTTCCTCACCGGGGGTGGGCTCCTCGGCGCCGGGGTCGGGCAGCACGCAGTCGGGCTTCTGGCCGGGCGCGGGCCCGAACTCCTTGCCGCCGAAGATGGTGTTCTTCGCGTACTCGTAGTAGGCGTCGTGGCTGCCCGTGTCGTACGGGTTGTCGAGGGCGCAGCGGCCGACGTAGTAACCGACGACATCAGCGAAGGTCTCCGTGACGCTTCCGGCCGAGTAGTCGCTGAAGCGCCCCTCCCGGGCGTACAGCTTCGTGAACTCGCTCCAGTAGGCGGGCTCCTCGAAGCGGTCCGAGTTGCGCACGTGGCCGAGCTCGTGGACGACGAGGCGGACGAGGCGCCCCTCGTCGCCCGCGTCGAGCGCGCGCTGGAACTTGCTGAAGTCCAGCGAGACGTAGCCGACGCGGGTCAGGCTCCAGTCGCCCCAGGCGTAGCCGGAGATGTGGGTGGCGTTCAGTCCGAGCTTGCCCTTGACGTTGGACTCGAGATCCGTCAGATAGGGCGTGCAGCTGACGGCGTCGAGGGTCTCCCAAAGGATCTTGATTGACTCACGACGCCCCTCGGTCCACTGCGAACCGGCGAGCTTGAGCCCGTAGATGCGGGCCAGGTCCTTCTTCAGCTCATCGACGGAGGCACCGGCCGGGTACGGGTTGACCGTGGGGCACGGGGTGGGGATGCCGGTGACGGGTGCGACGGGCGTCGGCGCGAGCGGCAGGGCCTGGGCGCTGGAGGCTGCAGCGGATCCGGAGACGACGGCCACGAGGGCGGCGATCGCTGCGATCCACTTGCGCACGGCACTCCCTGCCTCGACACTGACGAAGATAAGAATCTCTCAGGTTCATTCAGGAGTCAAGCCGGCGAGCAACCTTGTTGACTGGTTGTGGACCATCGGCAAGAACTGTGGACAATCAGGCCCCGAACTGTGGACAACACGTGGAAACAGTTCCCTTTTGTCCACAGTTCCATGGACCACCCGGGAAACTGACCCCCCTCCCTGCCTAGATTCTCGGCCGGGAAGGGGGCTCCATGTTTCAACAGACTGATCAGGCCGACGCCCGGGTGGACAGCCGGCCGGCGGGGGTGCAGCTCCGCGCCCGCCGCAGCCCCGCGCTCGTCGCCCTCGGAATCCTGCTGGTGGTCCTCGGCGGCCTCGGCTCCGCCGCGCTGTTCTCGCTGAACGGCGAGCAGCACGGCGTCGTCACGGTGGCGGCGGACATCCGCCGCGGCGACACGGTCGCCCGAGAGGACCTCACGGTCGTCGACGTCCCGGGCACCCTCGCGGTCGAGGCCGCCGACGCCGCCCTCCTCGACACCATGGTCGGGCAGCACGCGTTGACCGACCTGCCGAAGGGTTCGTTCCCACGGCCGGAGCACTTCGGCGCGGATCCTCTCCCGGACGGGGAGGCGCTCGTCGGCCTGCGCCTGCCGCTGGGTCGCCTCCCCACCGCCGACATGCCTCCCGGAACCGGAGTGCTGCTCGTCTCGCTCGCCGACGGCGCGCAGTGGGACACCGCCGCTCAGGTGGCCGCGCGCCCCGTCCTCCTCGACGACGGGGCGAGCTACTCCGTCAACGTCCGCGTCCCGGACCCCGACGCACTGGAGGTGGCGCGGCTGTCCGCCGCGGACCAGCTGGCCCTCGTCGTCGTCTCGGAGGACGCCTGATGGCCGTCGTACTCCTCACCTCCGCCACCGGGGCCCCCGGAGTCACCACGACCGCCCTCGGTCTGGCCCTCACGTGGCCCCGGCACGTCCTCCTCGCGGACTGCGACCGTGACCCGGCGCAGGCCGTCCAGGCCGGTTACCTACGGGGCCTCGAGCACGGGGGCCGCGGGCTGGTGTCGCTCGCCCACCTGCACCGCGAGGGCGCCCCGCTCGGCCCCGAGGTCTGGCGGCAGACCATTCCGCTGGCCGACTCGGATGGTCCGGAGCGGCGGCTGCTGCCGGGTTTCACCTCCGCAGGGTCGTCGCGCCTGTTCGAACACGTGTGGGGCGCGGTCGGCGAGGCCTTCGCCGGGCTCGACGAGCGCGGCATCGACGTCATCGTCGACGCGGGCCGGATCGGTCCGGCGGGTCTGCCGTTCGGCCTGTTGACGGCCACCAACGCCGTCGTGGTGTGCGTGCGGTCGTCGCTGCGGTCGCTGGCGTCGGCGCAGATCCACGTCCCGACGCTCACTGACCAGCTTCGCGCGCTGCCGACGGCGCTGCCGGCGGCGCTCGCCGTCATCGGCCCCGGCCGCCCGTACGCCGCCGGTGAGATCGCGGCGCAGTTCCAGTTGCCGTGCTGGCTCGAGTCCGCCTGGGACCCGAAGTCCGCCGAGGTACTCAGCGACGGCGCCCCCGAGCCGCGCCGGTTCCGGGAGCAGGCGTTCATGGGCAAGCTGCGCACCTCGGCGAAATCCCTGTCGGAGCGCCTGGCCCGGGAACGCGAGCAGATCGCCGCGGTGACGGAGGTGGCGTCGTGAGCGTCGGTGAACTCCCCCCGCTGTCGGGGGCGCTCGGACGGCTCGGCCTCGTGCCCGGGCCGGAGACCCCGGACCCGGATCCCGGCTCCACGACGGCTCCGCGTCGCTCCGGCGGCGCGGTGCCCACACCCGCCACCGACGTCGACTGGCAGGTGGTCGTGGGGCTCCGCCGCGAGGCCGTCGAGCTCATCAGCCTCGCCTCCGAGGAGTGGCAGTCGGGACACGGCCAGCCGATGCCGGACGCCGACCGCAGGGTCCAGGGCAGGGCCATCATCCGCAGCGTGGTCCACGCGCGCGCCCAACGGCTCAACGAGGCCGGCGAGGCGCTGTGGCCGGTCGATCTGGAGGGGCGCTACGCCTCGGCCGTCGAAAGCGCCATCTTCGGCTACGGCCGCCTCCAGCCCCTGTTCGAGATCGCCGACGCGGAGAACATCGAGATCCACGGCTGCGACACCGTGACGGTGCAGTACGGCGACGGGCACCGCCAGCCGCACCCGCCCGTGGCCGACACCGACGAGGAACTGGTCGACGCCATCCGGTTCCTCGGTGAGACGGCCAACCCGCCCCGGCCGTTCGACGATCTGCACCCCACGATGACGCTGGCGCTGGGGAACCGGTTCCGGCTGCATGCCATCGGCTTCGGCCTGTCATTCCGGCCCAGCGTGGTGATCCGCCAGCACCTGCTCACCGACGTGACGCTGGACGACCTCGCCGCCGATGGGATGCTGCCCCCGTACGTCGCCCGGCTGCTGACGTCGGCGGTGCTCGGCCGCAAGTCGATCGTGATCTCGGGGGACCAGGGCGCGGGCAAGACGACCCTGCTGCGCGCCCTGATCGCGGCCATCCACCCCTCCGAACGCTTCGGCACGCTCGAGACGGACTACGAGCTGCTCACCCACCTGCTCGGCAACCGCCGCAACATGCTGGCGCTCCAGGCACGGATCGGCATGGGCGAGACGACGGGCGGCAGCAGCGTCGGTTCCTACACGGTCGCGGACCTGATCCCGGAGGCTCTGCGGCAGAACCTCACCCGCATCGTCGTCGGGGAGGTCCGCGGTTCGGAGGCCGGGGCGATGTTCGAGGCCATGCAGTCCGGCGCCGGCTGCCTCGCCACGACGCACTCACACTCCGCCTCGTCGACGATCGATCGGCTGGCGGCGCGCGTCGCGCAGGGCCGGGTGCTGAGCGTCGACGACGCCATGCACCAGATCGCGCACCATCTGCACTTCATCGTGCACGTGAACCTGCAGGACGACGCCTGGCGGGGCGGGGCGCGGACCCGCTTCGTCGCCGAGGTCCGCCAGCTGACCGGCGCCGTCGAGGGTGGCCGGCCGGTCACGCATCTCGTCTACCGGGCGGCGACACCGACCTCGGCGGAGGTGTTCCAGCCGGAAGCCGGGATGGCGGCCGAGCTGGCCCAGTTCGACGGGGCACGGCCATGGGCGTGATCCTCGCCGCGTTTGCCGGCTCCGCCGCCGTCCTCGGGCTGCTGCTCATCGCCGCGGGCCTGCGCCGGACCGAGCGGCAATCCACAGCGTCGTCCACAGGCCTGTGGACACGTGGCCACCGGCTGTGGACGGCGCTGCCCCGGCGGCGACGGTGGTGGTTCGGCGGGGCCGCCGCACTGGGTGTCGCGGTGGCGATCCTCACCGGCTGGATCCTCGCGCTGGTCCTCGTCCCCGGGGTGATTGTGGGGATTCCCCTCCTCCTGTCGGCGCCGCCCAACCGGGAGGTGGACGTGCTGGCCGCGCTGGACCGCTGGGTCCGGCTCATCGCCACCTCGCTCTCCTCGGGCAAGTCCATCCGGGATGCGATCTTCGCCACCCGGCACCAGGTCTCGCCGGTCCTCAGGGAGCCGGTCGCGAGGCTCTGCACCCGCATGGACCAGCGCTGGCACACCCGCGACGCCCTCTTCGCCCTGGCCGACGAACTCGACTCGGCGGACGCCGACGCGGTGGTCGCGGCGCTGGCCATCGCCGGCGCCAAGGGCGGAGCGGGAGCCCGGGCGACGCTGGGCGCGGTGTCGGACAGCATCCAGGCTCGGCTGGCCGCCCTGCGCGAGGTCGCCGCCGAGCGTGCCAAGCCTCGCGTCGTGGTGCGTCAGGTGACGTTCATCACGCTGGGTGTCCTGCTGGGGGCCGTCGCCCTCAACCCGCAGTTCTTCACGCCCTACACCAGCCCGCTGGGTCAGGTGATCGCGCTGGTGCTGGCGGCCGTCTACGTCGGATGCCTGGCGATGCTGCGGCGGATGACCATCCCGCCGTCGGCCCCGCGCTTCCTGCGGAGGACGACATGATCGCCGCGGCCATCGTGTGCGGGATGCTGGCCGGGCTGGGCGCTGCCCTGGTCGTGCGGGGCGCGCTCACACCGCCCGTGAGACTCGGCGACGCGCTCGCCGCCCTCGACCCGCCGGCCACGGCACGGATGCGCGGCGCGGACCCGTCCGGCGAGGGGCTCGCCGCCGGGCTGGAGAACCGCGTCCGGCTGCCTCTCAGCGCAAGGCAGCAGCAGCTGCTGCTCATGCAGGGCCGCAGCGTCGGGGACTTCTTCGTCGAGAAGCTGGTCTGGACCGTCGCGGGTCTGGGGCTCCCCGCCGTCTGGGCGGCCACGCAGTGGGCGCTCGGCAACCCGCCGGGGGTGCTGCCGCTGGCGGTGGCGCTAGCCGGCGGCCTCATCGGCTGGTTCGTGGCCGACGTGCGGCTGCGCAGGGGCGCGGCGCAGGAGAGGCGCGCCGCCACCGACGGCATCCACACGTTTTTCGACCTCGTGGTGCTGGAGCGCCTCGCCAACTCATCCGCCGCGCAGGCGGCCGCGAACGCAGCGTCGATCTCGGGCGCGCCCCTGTTCCGCAGGATCTCGGCGGGCTTCGAGCGGGCCCGGATGGAGCAGACTCAGCCCTGGGACGAACTGCGCAGCGTCGCGCGCCAGTGGGACGTCCCGGAACTCGCGGACTTCGCCGACGTCATGCAACTGGAGGAGCAGGGCGCGGGGCTCGCCGACGTGCTGCAGGCGCGAGTGCGCGAACTCCGCGACGCCCACCTCAACGCGCAACGCACGACCGCCCAGGAGGCCAGCGAGTCCATGACGCTCTGGATGACCGTCCCGGCCATGGTGCTGGGCCTGGCCCTGCTCGTGCCTCCCCTGCTCACCCTCCTCGCTACCTGACTGTCAAGGAACGGAGCCCAATGTGGACAACTCTCATGCCGCTCACCGCGTGACTGTGGATAACCCCGGAACCGACACCGCCCACCCCCAGACTGAACACCAGGAGGTCGCCATGCCACTCGTCCACCACGTCATCGGCACGCTCGTCGCGCTCACCGCACCACCCCGCGCACGGGACGAGCGCGGCCTCAGCCAGAGCACCGAGAACGCCATCCTGCTCGCGGGAGCCGCCGCCGTGGCCCTGGTGATCATCACCGTCATCACCGCCTACGTGACCGATCGGCTGCCCGGCTGACCGGGTCCGCACCCCAGGAGGAACACCCATGAGACTGATCCGCGCCACGGGTGCTGCGGTCGCGCTCGCCGTCCTGCTGGTCGGCGTGCCCTGGTTCCTCCTCCTCGTCGGGGACCCCGGCCACCTCGTCGAGGTGGACTGGGCCACCGCCCTGCTGGTGTCGATGGACGGCCGCCTCGTCGTGGCCCTGCTCAGCGGGCTCGGTTGGCTGGCGTGGGCGGTGATCGCCCTCACCGTCGTCTTCGAGGTCGTCGCCCTCGTAACGCGGCAGCGGCTCCGTCCCGTGGTCCCCGGCACCGCCTGGCTGCGCCCGGTCATCGCCGCACTCATCGCGGCCATGGTCGCCGCCCCGTCGGTCGCGGCGGCGGCACCCGGCACCTCGCAGCCCCAGGACCAGACGATCCGCGCCCAGACCGGAGCGCACGAGGAGGCCGCCCAACCGGTGTCGGGCGAGCGCGGCTACGTCGTGCGGGCGGGCGACGAACTGTGGTCGGTCGCCGAACGGCAGCTCGGCGCCGGTGAACGGTGGCGGGAGATCGCCGCACTCAACCCTGGCATGGACGAGACGACCACCCTGACCCCCGGAAGCACCATCACGCTGCCGGCGTCGGCCCCCGGGCCCCGGTCGGTCACCGTGGCCCGGGGAGACTCCCTGTGGACCATCGCCGAACGGGAACTGGGCGACGGCCACCGGTGGCCGGAGATTCACCGCCTCAACGACGCCGTCATCGCGGACCCGGACGTCATCGACGTCGGCTGGAGCCTCGCGCTCCCGGGCGATCCGTCCCCGGCTGCATCCCGTGGCGTGGGCGAGACGCCCTCCCGAGCGGCCGAGCTTCGAGACGCCGCGCCGGGCGCGGCCGAGGACGCCACCGCCCCGGCGACCGAACCCCCTGCATCAGACCCGGCGCCCCCCGCCCGCTCCGCGGTGCCGCAGGGCGCACCGGAGCCGGACAGGGTCCAGTCCGCGTCGGTCGGCCTCCCGGAGGGAGCCGACGAATCGGCCGGAGCCGAGCTGCTCGGCCCCATCGGCGCGCTCACCGCCGCCGGGGTCGTCGCCGGGCTCGCCACGCGGCGCCGCGCCCAGTTGCTGGGCCGGGCGCTGGGGAGGCGGATCCTCCCGGGGGCGCCGGACCTGGCGCGGTTCTGGGCGGCGCTCGCCGAACGGGCCGACTCGGGAAGGCCCTCCCCGGAGGCTCCCGGTCCTGCCGGGATCGTGCTCGGCTGGGACGGGGACGAGTCGCCGGTCGCCCTCGATCTGGAGCAGGAGGGCGCCACCGTCCTCACCGGCCCCGCGGC